>JAYVGI010000433.1:0-6821 GCA_043772355.1 Polaromonas sp. | reverse complement strand
TACTCGCGGTTCCCTCATTAGCCCCTGACCTGGCGAAAATCTTGCTCAAATATCGCCGTTGTGACCCATCGCCTGAGACTGAGCGGATGATAGCTTGATGGGGGATGGGGAACTTGGCACTGTCCAGTAAATTGTATTCTAGCCAAAATTAACACCTTGCCGACGGTCACTTCGTTACCACGCCAATTTGGCGAGCAATCTTCAAAAACGGTGAGAAATACGCACCATATGCTGGTTCGATATTGCTTAAATTGCAGCCGATCTACTCGAATGCAACAGCCTCCATCCCTGCGTAAGGCGGAGCGACACGGGAGCAATATTGCGGCGGAAGCTGTGAGATTCGAACTCACGGAGGTCGTAAAACCTCGGCAGTTTTCAAGACTGCTGCATTCAACCGCTCTGCCAAGCTTCCTTTAGTTGAAGATCGTATTTTAACCTACCCGACGGTGGTTTTTGGAGTTGCCCATCCAAGTGGCGCTTTCTCACTTACGCATTGACGGTGCGACTCAGGTGTCGGCTAAAAACAAGCTTTGCAAGTCGCTTAAAAAATCCATACCGCGTGTAGTGGGCTTGACGCTGACAAAGTCGCGCTCTATCAAGCCCTTGCTTTCCGCCTCTGCCAAACCTTTTTGGATGGCGGTGATGGGCAGGCCCGTGCGGTCGCTGAAGTCTTGCAACTTGAAGCCTGCCGTGAGGCGCAGGGCATTGAGCATGTACTCGAAGGGCAGGTCAGCGCGGGGGACTTCGGCGTCTTGCACGATGGCACCCGAGGTGTGTGCGGGGTCTGCACTGGCGGCGCTTGGGCGAGTGCCTTTTAACGCCACCGCGCCGGATGGACTGAGCGCGGCAATGCCGTGAGGGGCTGCCGGTGCAGCGCCAGCGTCGGTGGCAGGCGAAATGTCGCCAGCCGGCACCGAAGGCAGGCTAGCCACACCCAGCGCCTTGTCCATGTACAGCTGCGGGTCGCGCGCGCGCACTTGGCGCACTACGCGGTGGGCGAAGCTGAGTTTGCTGTGCGCGCCTGCGCCTATGCCGAGGTAGTCGCCAAACTGCCAGTAGTTGGTGTTGTGCCAGCACTGAAAGCCTTTTTTGGCAAAAGCACTGACTTCGTAGCGCGCCATGCCTTGGGCGGCGGTCAACTCGATAATGCGGTCGAGCATGTCATACGCTGTGTCGTCCTCAGGCACCTGCGGGGGGAACTTGGCAAAGTAGGTGTTAGGCTCAATCGTCAGGTGGTAGATGCTGATATGGGGCGGCTTAAAGCTCAGCGCAGTTTGGATGTCTTGCTCGCATTGCGCTACGCTTTGGCCGGGCAACGCGTACATGATGTCGAGGTTAAACGCTTCAAAATTAATAGCCGCTTCCGCAATGGCCTCTTCGGCTTGTGCGCTGTTGTGCACTCTGCCTAAGGCTTTGAGATGTTCGTCGTTGAAGCTTTGTACGCCGATGGACAAGCGATTGACGCCTGCTGCGCGGAAGGCTTTGAAGCGGTCTTTCTCAAACGTGCCGGGGTTGGCTTCCAGGGTGATTTCGCAGTCGGGATCAAGTTTGACGCGGGCGCGCACCGCACCCAACAATTGGTCTATCGATTGGGGCGAGAACAAGCTGGGCGTACCGCCACCGATGAAGATACTGTGCACCGGGCGGCCCCAGATCAGAGGCAGCGACGCGTCCAGGTCTGCTACCAGTGCGTCAAGGTAGCGCTGCTCGGTGGCTTGGCTAAGCTGGCCACCTTTGGACTCATGCGAATTGAAATCGCAATAGGGGCATTTTTTAATGCACCAGGGTATATGGATGTACAAGGACAGCGGGGGCAGGCTGGGCAATTGCAGCAAGCCGGGGCGCATGTAGTGTTGGATGTCTTTCATATGCAGCAGTTCACAGCCACGCAAGGAAGTGGGGTCAGAACAAAATTTCGTACCAGCGCTACTGGCCTTCGGAAAAATGGTCGTCCTGAATTTTGATCTGACCCCATTTCGTCGAACCTCATTTCTTCACTTAACCCGTTTGTCCAAGCCAGTGCGCGCGGATCAGCTCAACCATTTGCCGGGCGGATTGGCCTCGGTGGCTGATAGCATTTTTTTGCACAGGGTCGAGCTGCGCCATGGTCGTTCCGAGCGACGGGATGAACATCACCGGGTCAAATCCGAACCCCTGTGTACCGATAGCCACGTGCGTGATCTCACCTTGCACGCGCCCCACGGCAATCAAGGGCTCTGGATCAAACTCAGAACGCACCGCGACGATGGTGCTGACCATTTTGGCGCGGCGGTTGGGTTCGCCTGCCATTTGCTCCAGCACGGCGCGGCGGTTGTTGTCGTCGCTTTTCTCGTAGCCGTGCTGCACGCAGTAGTAGGCGGTGTCCACACCGGGCAGGCCGCCCCACGCGTCAATGCACAGGCCAGCGTCGTCGGCTACGGCGGGCAAGCCGGTGTGCTTGGCAGCGTTGCGCGCTTTGGCAAGCGCATTTTCTACAAAGGTTTTGTAGGGCTCAGGTGCTTCGGGCACGCCCAGCGTGCCTTGGGCAATCAACTCCACGCCCAGCGGCGCAAACAGTGGCAAGAGCTCAGCCAGTTTGCCTTGGTTGTTCGATGCGAGCACGATTTGCATGTTCAAAACCGGTATTTTTAATGCCAAATCAGGCTCCAGGCCAAAGGAATATTGCGGGAGCAGCTATTACTTCAATAGTGCGTCTTTTTGCATGGCGATCAATTCACCAATGCCTTTTTCTGCCAACAGCAGCAGCGCGTCCATCTCTTCGCGCGAAAATGCGGCCCCTTCTGCGGTGCCTTGCACTTCAATATAGTGGCCCGCGCCCGTCATCACCACGTTCATATCAGTGTCGCAGGCAGAGTCTTCGGTGTATTCCAAATCCAGCAGCGGCGTGCCTTGCACAATGCCTACCGAGATGGCGGCCACACTTTGCGTAATGGGCGACTCGGTCAGCTTGCCTTCTTTGATCAGCTTGTTGACTGCATCTTGCGCAGCGACAAAAGCGCCGGTGATGCTGGCGGTGCGCGTGCCGCCGTCGGCCTGGATCACGTCGCAGTCCAGCGAAATGGTGCGCTCGCCCAGCTTCTTCAGGTCAAACACGGCCCGCAGGCTGCGGCCAATCAGGCGCTGGATCTCTTGCGTACGCCCGCTTTGCTTGCCTTTGGCAGCTTCGCGGCTGGAGCGGGTGTGAGTAGCGCGCGGCAGAATGCCGTATTCAGCCGTTACCCAGCCCTCGCCACTGCCTTTTTTGTGCGGCGGCACGCGGTCTTCCACACTGGCGGTGCACAGCACCTTGGTATTGCCAAACTCAATCAGCACCGAGCCTTCGGCGTGGATGGTGTAGCCACGGGTGATTTTGACGGCGCGCAGTTGGTTGGCAGCGCGGTTGTCGGAGCGTTGGAAAGTGGTCATATGGAGTGTAAAAGGGAAATGAAGTCAGGACGCAGAGGGCGCAAAAGTTACGCAAAGGACGCGAAAGGAATACAAAAAAATAAAACAGATAACAAACAAAAATTCAGCTCAAAAAGACGAAAGAAATACTTGCTTGAACTCAGTATTTTTTGTTTCTTTTTTGCGTCCTTTACGTAACTTTTGCGTCCTCTGCGTCCGGAAGTTCGGTTTTAAAACCTCAAGCAAGGACTAAATTTTCTTAGCCGCGCTACGGCGAATCGCCTCGTTGATTTCGGCAATCGAGCGTTCAATCGCCGCATCGTCCAGATCATCGACAAAGTTGTCCAGCCCGTTTGACTGGATTGTCGAGGCAAACACGCCGTCGCTGATGCTGTCGGTGGAGATGCCGCGTGTGGCCTCGAAGACATCGGGGGTTTCCCACTGCAAGGCGATCACCGTCACGTTGTCGCTGTGCTCGCCGCCATTGCGCAGGCCCATCTCCACCAAGTCGGGAACCGAGTTGGCCACGGCACCCTTGGACAGTTGCATCACGATGTCGGCATCGCTCACGGTACCCCACAGCCCGTCAGAGCACAGCAAAATGCGGTCACCTTGTTGCAGTGGCGTGGGGCCTGCTACGTCAAACACTGGCTTGGTAGGCGAGCCCAGGCAGGTGAACAAAATATTGCGGTTGAGTTTATCCATGCGGATAATGCCCGCCGCGTGCTGTTCCAGATAGGAGTGATCACGGGTACGCACCACCAGTTCGCCGTCGCGTACCAAATATAAACGCGAATCACCGCAGTGGATCCAGGTGGCTGCGCCGCCCTGCACGATACAGGCTACAAAGGTGGTGCGCGGGGTGTCCAGCATGCCTTTTTCACTGGCGTAGCGGATAATTTGGTGGTGCGCGGCCAGCAGGGCCGAGCTTAAAAAACCGCGCACATCGTTGATGTAAGGGCGGGCCTCTTTTTGGTACAGGGCCGAGACGGTTTGCAGCCCCAACTGCGCGGCCACTTCGCCCTCGGGGTGGCCGCCCATGCCATCAGCCAATACGAACAACACCGACTCGCGAGTGTACGAGTAACCCATGCGGTCTTCGTTTTTATCGCGGCCACCTTTGCGGCTGACCTGGAATACAGAGAATTTCATCGTGTGGTCTCGTTACTTGCCAAAGCCCGTGGCTTTGCCAACCGCTTTTTTGGTATCTACCATCATGTTGTCAAACTGCATACGCATTTTCTCGCCAACGGACAGTTTGGTGTAACGGCGTTCGTTCTCCTGGCTGAGTTCTTTTTGCAGTGCAAACACGCTTTGCGGGCGCGACAGAGGGTCCAGCGACATGCACCACTCCACCACCTCGATCAGGTTGTCGGAGTACACCCCGCGCAGGCGCGATAGCGCCAGCGAGAGACGGTCTTTCTCCAGGCGCTGGGGTGCATCGTTAGGCGGGTAGCCTTGCATGGTGGCGTAAATGCAGGCACCGATGGCATAAATATCGGTCCACGGCCCCATGGACGAGTCGCGCCGGTACATCTCGGGGGCAGCGAAGCCGGGCGTGTACATGGGGCGGATAAAGTTGCCTTCTTTGCTCAGTACTTCGCGCGCCGCGCCAAAGTCGATCAGCACGGCTTTGTTTTCATCGGTGACGAAAATGTTGGCCGGCTTGATGTCCAGGTGCAGCATTTTGTGCTGGTGCACGATGCGCAGGCCACGCAAAATTTCGTCAAACAAGCTGCGAATGGTCGATTCGCGGAACACTTTTTGTTTCTTTAATTCGCGCGCGGTGATGATGAAGTCTTGCAGGGTGGCACCCTCCAGGTAGTTCATCACCATGTAGACGGTTTCGTTTTCGCGAAAGAAGTTCAGCACGCTCACCACCGACGGGTGAGAGATTTGCGCAAGTGAGCGGCCTTCTTCAAAAAAGCTTTTCAGGCCCAGGCGGTATAGCGACAATTTGTCGGGCTGCACCTGGGGTAGCAGCTCGCCGGGGGCGCGGGTGGCCAGGGACGAGGGAAGGTACTCTTTGACAGCGATCTGCTGGCCTTCGTTGTCCACGGCCAGGTACACCACCCCAAAACCGCCTGAAGAGACCTTGCGCACTACGCGGTAACCGCCAATGACGGTATCGGGTGGAAGGGATGCGGGCTTAACCTTTGACATAATCGCTGATAACGCTTCAATCTGTTTTTATGCCTTTGGAACGAACCAAAGACTCTACAACGCGCTTTATGGCCTCACAAATGTTTGTTTTGATGGGGTAGGAACCGAACTTATGCCAGTTTACAGCATGACGGGCTATGCCAGCGTGCAATCGTCCAACACATCTGCCGATCCGTCCGATAGCGCACGCGCTGTGGCAGACAGCCCACGCATTGGGCTGGAGATTCGCTCGGTCAACAGCCGGTTTTTAGACCTGAGCTTCAAGCTCTCCGACGATCTGCGCCATTGCGAGAGCGCCCTGCGCGAGCTGCTGACCCTGGGCCTCAAGCGAGGCAAAGTAGAGCTGCGCGCCTTTGTGGGCGCGGCCAAAGACAGCGCCAGCCAGCCCCCTAGCCCCGCCCTGCTCCAGCGCCTGAACCATGCCCAGGACAGCGTGCTGGCCTGGCTGCCCACCGCCCGCCCCCTGAGCGTGGCCGACGTGATGCGCCTGGCGGGCAACGACCACGCTCCCGCCAACAGCGAGACCAAACTGGCTGAGCAAGTTCTGCCCTTGGCCCAACAGGCCTTGGCTGACCTGTTGGCCTCCCGAGAGCGCGAGGGCGCGCGCCTGGCCCAGATGCTGCTGGGCCACTGCGCCCAACTGCGCGAGCTGACTCAGGTTGCCGCCCCACTCATTCCCCAGTTGGTAGAGCAGCAAAAGCAGAAATTTATTGATCGCTTTATGCAAGCCCTGACGGCCAGCGACGCGTCTGGGGTCAGCCCCATCAGCCAGCAGGCCGCCCACGACCGCGCCTTGACCGAGGCCACCGCCTTTGCCATCCGTATTGATGTGGCGGAAGAAATCACCCGCCTGGCTGCGCATTTGCAGGAGATTGAACGGCTTTTGACCCCGGCAGACCCGAGCCATCACAAACCCGCAAAAAATGCAAAATCCGAAGCCAGGCCGGTCGAAATTGGCAAGCGCCTGGACTTTGTCATCCAGGAGCTGCACCGCGAGGCCAACACGCTGGGCTCCAAATCGTCCACCCTGGAGATCACCCGGATCAGCGTGGACATGAAGGTGCTGATCGAACAAATGCGCGAGCAGGTGCAAAATATTGAGTAATCTGCGTGGGTGCGCAGCGCAGGCCGTGTGATTCACCCTATGGCGATTTGAAAACAGCCACTGAGGGCTATATAATTCATAGCTGCTACCGCAATTAAATAAAGGGCTAGAGCGTGGATTTTCCTGGCAATCTTTTTGTAGTCGCCGCCCCCAGTGGGGCGGGCAAGTC
>JAYVGI010000432.1:0-1840 GCA_043772355.1 Polaromonas sp. | reverse complement strand
GGTGCCTTGATCGCGCCGTGGCTTTCGTAGCCGACGATCTCAAAATCCTCGTAGTCGTAGTCGAAGATGGAAGCGGGCCGTTGCTTGATGTTCAGCCTGGGGTAGGCCATGGGCGCGCGGCTCAATTGCAGTTCAACCTGCTCGTGGTGGTTGCTGTAAATATGGCAATCGCCGCCCGTCCAGATGAAGTCGCCCACATCCAAGTCGCACTGCTGCGCCACCATGTGCGTGAGCAGGGCGTAGCTTGCGATGTTGAAGGGCACACCCAGAAAAATATCTGCGCTGCGTTGGTAGAGTTGGCACGACAGCGTGCCGCGTTCGCCCGCTGCAACAGGGGGAGCAACATAAAACTGGAACAGCGCGTGGCAGGGCGCCAAAGCCATTTTGGGGATTTCGGGTACGTTCCACGCGCTCACAATAATGCGGCGCGAGTCGGGGTTGGTTTTGAGGGTTTTGATGACTTCGGCAATCTGGTCGATGTGGTCACCGTCCGGTGTAGGCCAACTACGCCACTGCACGCCATAGACCGGGCCCAAGTCACCATCGGGCTTGGCCCATTCGTCCCAAATCGTCACGCCGCGCTCTTTGAGCCAGTTGTTGTTGGATGAGCCGGTTAAAAACCAGAGCAGCTCTTGAATGATGGCCCGTACGTAGACCTTCTTGGTGGTGACCAGCGGAAAGCCTTCGGTAAGATCAAACCGCATCTGGTAGCCAAAGACGCTGCGCGTGCCAGTGCCGGTGCGATCAGTTTTAGCTGCACCCGTGGTGTATACGTGGCGCATGAAGTCTTCGTATTGGGAACGGACGGGGGGGCCTTTCAGGCGAAAGTTGTGGTCGAGCATTGCGTTAGTACGAGCCAAAAAGAGTGTCTAATGCTGCGGTGATGTCACCGCGTCTTGACGATAGATTTGCAACTGCCTTTTTGAGCCCACTTGCGGGAAAGGCCGCGAGTGCAGCTGTGTCCAGGACGACAGATTTTCCTGCAATTTCAAACACGGGGTTGATGTCACGCATTCGTGGGCCAAAGGCTTCCGTCTGGCGCATGGGAATCACTACCCGGCTTTCAACTTTGTCGATAAAGTCGTTCTGCACATCCATCAGATAGGGAGTCCGCTTGCGCAAATCTAGGTCAGGATGGGGATAGACATCAAAGCGAGCCATGAAATTGCGCGACTAGAACGTGCGGTATTTCGCCAAAGGCAAGCCCTCACGCTTGATGCGTGCGTTGTAGTGGTCGATGGCATCGCGGTTTTCCACGTTCCATTTCTCCCAGTAGCGTCGCTTGACCTCTTCAGCCAGAAGGCCGTCCACCGTTTGAGAGATGTTCATACCCATTTCTTTGGCAGCCTCCAGCACCTTGACGTTGAGCGACAGGTTGGTGGCCTTTTTGGGGGCGTTGGCGAATTGAAGCATACGGAACTCCTAGGCAATGGGTATGCGCGAATTATATGCGCATAAAAATTGCGCACTTGATTATTTGAACAAAATTAACCTGGAAGTTAAGTTTTTAGTGATTTGATGCCAAAACAACTAATTTTTGAAAAAAAAAGGGCTCTATCTCTCGAATATCTTGCGTGAGTAGCTACTATTATGATGGTATTTGTGTTCGTCAAAAATAACCGTTCGCAACGTCCGATCATTCGCTGGCAACCAGCTCGACACCTTGCATCCGCGCAGCCTTGGTGTCAAATGTCAGCATGGTGCGGCATCCCATGCATTGGTACTGCGCGAGAAAAAGGCATTCTGTAAAATCGAGGGAGGTGTTTTGGTAGGTGTGGACGGCTTGCTCCAGTACTTTTTCGCTCTCGATCTGCAGGTCGTAAGACTCCAGCAACAGCTT
>JAYVGI010000431.1:0-4343 GCA_043772355.1 Polaromonas sp. | reverse complement strand
TTTCTACATCATTAATGTCTAGGCGCGGAGCCGCAGACAGTGCTGCAGCACGGCAAGGCGACGCAACAACGACAGTAATGATTTAGAAATGGAATTACCCAGTCCGGCGACTAAAAACCCCACTGCACCCATAGCGTGTGCAACTGCGACTGATTCTGGCGCGGTGCTGGTGCGCGACGCGGGTGTGCCTTTTAAGCCGCCGCTGGGCAATGTGAACCCCTTCGCCGAGTGGATCCTCGCGTTGACGCTTGATAGGTTCACGGTCTGAGCCCAGCGCCCCCTGACATCGCCGCCTAAGCGCGGTTCACTAAAGCTTGCGACCGCGTGCTGCGCCAAAGCAACAGCGCCACGATGGAGAAGTTCAGCAGGTTCCACGCGATGCCGTTGATAAATGCCGCGTGGTAAGAGCCCGTCAGGTCGAACACCTTGCCTGACATCCAGCCGCCCAGGGCCATGCCGAGCATGGTGCACATGATCACTGCGCCCACTTTGGTGCCTGCGGTGGCAGGCGCAAAGTGTTCGCGCACGATGATGGCGTAACTGGGCACAATGCCGCCCTGAAACAATCCAAACATCGCCGACACTACATAGAGGGGTACCAAGCCGTCAAAGGGCAAAAATAGCAGCAGGGCAATGCCTTGCAGGCCCGAGCCCAGCAGCAAGGTTCGCAGGCCGCCAATGCGGTCGCAAATGGCCCCCGAGATCAGGCGGCTCACAATGCCGCAAGCCAGCATGAGCGAGAGCATTTCTGCGCCGCGCGCCGCGCCGTAGCCCAAGTCGGAGCAATAGGCCACGATATGCACTTGCGGCATCGACATGGCCACGCAGCAGCCCAAGCCGGCAGCGCACAGCAGCACCAAGGCCCGCCCGGGCGGCATGCCAAAGGGCCGGCCTCCAGGGGCTGCGGCGCCAGCACCCCCTGCGCTCTGCGTGGCCACCTGCAAAGCCGGAGGCCGCTGGCGCATGAGCTGGGCCAGGGCCAGCATGGTCACACTGCAAAACAGCGCCAGGCCCAAGTAGGTGCTGCGCCAACCCACGGTTTGCACAAAGTGCTGCACGACGGGCGGCCAAATGGCACCGCCCAAATAATTGCCACTAGCGCACACCGCCACCGCAATGCCGCGCCGCCGCACAAACCACAGCGAGGTGTCGGCCAACAGCGGCGAGAACGTGGCCGCGCTGCCGCACAGGCCAATCAGCAGCCCATGCGCCACGGCAAAAAGCCAAATATTGCTGGCCATCGCGGCCAGCGCAAAGCCCAGGCCCAGGCACACCGCGCCGATACGCAGCGGCACGGCCACGCCAAAGCGGTCGGCCAGCTTGCCCATCAGCAAACCGCCCACGCCAAAACCAACCATCAGCAGGGTGTAGGGCAGCGAAGCGTCAGCCCGCGCCACGCCAAAGTCGGCCTGCACGGCGGGCAGCACCACGGGCACTACATACATACCGGCGGCGCCCACCGTCATCAGCGCCAGGGTCACCAGCAAGCGCAGCCAGGCAGTGCGGGAGTCCACCAAGTGGCTGGCAGCGGCTTGGGTGGCGCTCATGTGGGCCTGTGTACTGATCGGTAATTCAATCGCATGAAATCAAGTATGGCACGGATTTAGAACATCCAAACGCCCTGCCCCCTGCTCCCTGCACACTGACTGGCAGAGACGATGCTGGCCTGCAAACCAGATCATGGTGGTTTACATGAAGCCACAGTCAATCACGGCCACCTTGGTCATGCCCACCATGACTCTCCCGCTTGCAATGGCCGCGTGAATTTCAGGCGAGAAAGTCTCTATTTTTATCCTCGGATCGGTCGTAACCACGGGCTGGCCGAGGTCGTCCTTCGGGCTGAGATGTCTGGTCGGAATGCCAAGAAAAAAAACGCTACATATTTAGTAGCTTCCCTCGCAACATTCTATTGGCCTGCAGGCTGATTTGCATAACAAAAAATCGATCAAATTCACCGCTTTACTGCGTTTGGATGTCCCTGGGTGTTTAAAAATCAGCTAATAACCGCAGATTTTCCGCTTCTGGAGCCGTTTTTAAGATGCTAATATAGCTGCAGACCAATAAAATATTGCGGGAGCAGCTACTTAATACGTAGCAGCCAGTTTCCCGAGATTGCCATGAGTGGCAGTGGGCGTTAGACCTTATGATGCCAAAATAACCCATTCAATTCTGCAACCATGCCCAATCTAGCCGAACAAATCCGCGAAGCGCTCACCATGTTCGCGCGTACTGGCACGGAGCCAGCCTTGATTGGCGGCTTGGCAGTGGTGGCTCACAGCGTAGTGCGGGCCACCCAGGATGTGGATTTTCTGTTGGAAGCCGAAGCTGCGGATAAGGTGCATGACGCACTTTTGAAATTGGGCTACGAGTGCAAATACCACAGCCAAGATGCCGCCAACTATGTGCGCGGCACGCAAGGTTTGGATTTGCTATACGCCCACCGTCCCCTTGCGCGCCGCCTGCTCAGCCAGGCATCCGAACGCGAGACTCCGATGGGGAGCCTGCGTGTTGTGAGCGTCGAAGGGCTCATAGGCTTCAAACTGCAAGGCTACGTCAACGATGCAACGCGCACGCGCGACTTGGATGACATTCGTGCGCTCGTGCAAGTGCACCGCGCATCCCTGGACATGGTTCAAATGCGTGAATACTTTGCGCTGTTCAATCAACAGGAATTGCTCAATGAACTCTTCGCTTAACGCGCCACATAGTACGGTGAATAAAGGCCCAACTACGCCTAACGCCTGCGTAGCTGCAACGGATTCTGACGCGGTGCTAGTGCGTGAAGCCGGTGTGCCTTTCCGGCCACCGCTGGGTAATGTGGACCCCTTCGCCGAGTGGATAAGCCTGATGGAAGTGGTGCAAATGCTGTGCCCCGCTTGGCCTGTGCGTGACAGGCCGATGCTGGGCAAGGAATGGAAGCTGTGATTGCAGGCTGCGGCGGTACCGCCGCCAAAACCACCCCACCATACCGCCAAGGGAGCACCATGCAGCGTCTGCGCCGCGCCTGTGGGCTTTTTGCGGCCCTGCTCCCACTCTTGCAAGGTGCGTACCGACACACCCAGCAGCTTGGCAAACTGCGACGGAGGCAAATCCATCTTGGTGCGGGCCTGCAAGGCCTCTGTCGCGCGCTCCTGCGTGCTGCGCAAAAGTGTCCGCCTTCATCTCGCGCACAGACTGCAACAGGTCAGCCTGAAACTGCGCCATTTCTAAACCCACTTTAGGTTTACGCATCGTCAAACTCCTCTCAACGCCAACAAAAAATCTCCTTCCCGCGCCGTGACCTAGGGTAAGCACAGAACCAGTTTGTACGCCAGCGACGGATGTACAGCCAACACGGGTACAGCATGCGCTGTCCCAAACCGAACTGGCCAAGCGCATGAAATACAGCCAATCACGAATCGCCAAAATCGAGGCCGCCAACGACACTGTATTCGATGGATTGAACGGTGCGGGCGCTGCTGACCAGTGGTGCCAAGCGGGCGGATGCTGCTAGGACTTTGCGTTAACCAAGTACTCTCCCTGCGCCAATGGATTAGAATACCAACAAACATGCTCACCATCGCAGAACTGCCCGAATACATTCGCCGCGCTGACAAGCCGATGAGTGTTGCAGAGCGAATCGACATCGTTAACTATGTAGCGGCCCACCCAAAAGGCTGGCGATGTGATGGAGGGCACGGGTGGTGTGCGCAAGCTACGCTGGGGTCGCGCAGCGCAGGGTAAATCGGGTGGCGTGCGGGCTATCTACTACGTCCACACCGACGTAATGCCGCTGTACTTGTTAACCCTGTTTGCCAAAAATGAGCGAGCAAACCTGACCAAAGCTGAACGCAACGAACTCAGTGATTTGGTAGATATATTGATTGAAATTTGGACAACCTAGTGAAGGAAGAAAGCTATGTCACAAGCATTTGAAAGCATCAAACAAGGCCTGAGCGAAGCCATTGCCCATACCAAAGCCAAAGGCGCAAACAAGCCAACGGGTATTAAGCTGTACCACCCGCAAACGGTAGATGTGCCCGCGCTGCGCAACCGCCTGGGCTTTACCCAAGAGCAGTTTGCCGCCCGTTTTGGCTTCTCGGTAGCCACCCTACGCCACTGGGAGCGCGGCGACCGCTCGCCCAGCGGGGCATCGCTGGTGCTGCTCAATGTGATTGACCGCAATCCGCGCGCGGTGATGCAGGCGCTGCAATGAACGGCCCATCCACAGCGCCGGAAAATACCATTGAATATGCTGATTTGTAGTAACTACTCAGGTCCCAGTGACGGACCTCAGCTATTGCACGCTACAGATTAATGAGCAACAATAGAGGTAATGACCGCACTGCCCGACCTCAGCCAAC
>JAYVGI010000430.1:0-5084 GCA_043772355.1 Polaromonas sp. | reverse complement strand
TTTGACTGCTGGCACCCGCGTGAGGCGCATGTGACGGCGAATACCGCGATGGCCAATTTGATGAAAAACGCCGGCTTTGCGCAGTTGATTGCCGCTGCTGCTGTGCGTATCTTGGGGGCCGAGCAACCGGTCTCGTCCGCCCACACGGCTCTGCAAGCGTCGCTGGTGACGCAGCCTCAAGACATGTCGCCAGAGGTGTTGGCGCGTTTGAGCGTAATTCTTGCGGGCTAGCCGCTGGGTGCCCGCTTCGTTCCTTGACAAGCGCGTGATCGCTACGAATCAGCGCCGTAGCCAGTTACTGCACCAAGGCGGTGGCAAATTCCGTCGCGTCAAAAGTCTCCAGATCTTCCAGCTTCTCGCCTACGCCGACGAAGTAAATCCCCATGGGACGCAGCGCTGGCTGCTTGACTGAGCGCTCGCGCGCCCACAGCGCGATGGCGGCAATCACACCGCCTTTGGCCGTGCCGTCCAGCTTGGTGATGATCAGGCCGGTGACTTGTAACGCCTCGTCGAAGGCTTTGACCTGGGCCAGCGCGTTTTGTCCGGTGTTACCGTCAATGACCAGCAACACCTCGTGCGGAGCTGTGCTGTCGGCTTTGGTCACTACGCGTTTGATCTTTTTAATCTCTTCCATCAAATGCAGTTGCGTAGGCAAGCGACCTGCGGTATCGACCATCACCACATCGCGGCCCCGGGCTTTGCCTGCGGCTACGGCGTCAAAGCTCACAGCGGCGGGGTCGCCGCCCTCTTGGCTGATGATGTCCACCGCATTGCGGTCGGCCCACACGGCCAGTTGCTCGCGGGCGGCGGCTCGGAAGGTGTCGGCTGCGGCCAGCAACACGGTAGCGCCTGAGTCGGCCAGGTGTTTGGTGAGCTTGCCAATCGAGGTGGTTTTGCCTGCGCCGTTGACACCGGCGATCATCATCACCGTGGGTTTGAACTCGCCAATGTGCAAGGGACGCTGCAGGGGTCTGAGCAAATCGGCAAAGGCTTCGGCCAGCAAGGCTTTGACGGCGGCCGGGTCGGTAGTTTTACTGTCTTTGACGCGGCGTTTCAGGTCGGCCAGCAAGTGCTCGGTGGCGGCCACGCCTGCATCGCTCATCAGCAGGGCAGATTCGAGCTCTTCGTACAAAGCATCGTCGATCTGGGTGCCGGTAAATACGGTGGCGATGGTGCTACCGGTTTTGCGCAGGCCGTTTTTCAGCTTGGCAAGCCAGCCTTGGCGGGCGCCAGCGGGGGCGGGGTGCGCAGCTGGCGCAGCGGCCGCAGATGCAGCCGTGCGTGCGCCGACGATGTGGGTCGGTGCAGGCGTTGCGGGAGCAGACGCCAACGGTGCAGGAGTAATAGCAGGTGCTGAAACAGTCTGCGCAACGGATCCAGCAACGGGCCCCACAACGGGTATTGGGGCGGTCGCTGCTGGGGGGCTGGCTGACGTGGGTGGCTGCTCGGGGGCGGCGATTTGAGGGGCTTTTTTACGGAAAAACGAGAACATTTGGTGGGTTTCTACAATCACACCATTCTATGAAACTATTCCACACCCTTTTTGCCGCCTGCGCTTGCGCAGTTTTGGCCACCTCTGTGGGGGCCCAAAGCCCCATACCGGCCACTAACCTTGTGCAGCAGTTCACCCTGCCCAATGGCCTCACGGTCATCATCAAACCCGACCGCCGCGCACCCACCGCCGTGCACATGCTGTGGGTGCGCGTAGGCGCGATGGACGAGGTGGATGGCACCACAGGCGTGGCCCATGTGCTGGAGCACATGCTGTTCAAAGGCACTAAAACCCTCAAGCCTGGCGAGTTTTCACAAAAAGTGGCGGCCTTGGGTGGCCGAGAAAATGCCTTTACCAGCCGTGACTACACCGGTTACTACCAGCAGATTCCGTCCAACAAACTGGAAGACGTGATGAAACTGGAGGCTGACCGCTTTGCGAATAACCAGTGGGCAGACGAAGAGTTTAAAAAAGAGCTGGAAGTCGTCAAAGAAGAGCGCCGCATGCGCACCGAGGACAACCCGCGCAGCCTGATGTGGGAAGCCATGAACGCCGTGGCCTTCACAGCGTCGCCCTACCGCCGCCCCATAGTGGGCTGGATGAGCGACCTGGACGCAATGACCCCCGACGATGCCCGCGCCTTCTACCGCCAGTGGTACAGCCCCAACAATGCTGCGGTAGTGATAGCGGGCGACGTAGACGTGGCCGCCGCCAAAGCGCTGGTAGAAAAACACTACGGCAGCATCCCCGCGCGCACCGTGCCTGCGCGCAAGCCCCGCGAGGAGCCGCAGCAAAGCGGTATCCGCAGGCTGGACTTCAAAGCGCCCGCCGAGCAAGCCTATGTGAGTTTGGCCTTCAAGGTGCCGCAAATCACGTCACCTACTGCGACCGATACTGCCACCCTGGACTCTTACGCTCTCACCGTGCTGTCCGCCGTGCTGGACGGCTACAGCGGCGCACGGCTGGATCGCGCCTTGACGCAAGGTGACAGCCGCGTAGCCGACAGCGCAGGCGCGTACTGCGGCATGGCGGGCCGTGGCCCGCAAATTTGCAGCCTGGACGGTGTGCCCGCGGCGGGCAAAACCGCTGCGCAAGTAGAGGCCGCGCTGCGCGAGCAAGTGGCCAAAATAGCCCAAGACGGCGTGACCGAGGCCGAGCTTAACCGGGTGAAAACCCAATGGGTAGCGGGCCAGGTGTACCAACAAGACTCGGTGTTTTCGCAGGCACGTTCCATTGGCTCTAATTGGGTTTCGGGCATGCCGCTGGACACCGACCAGGTCGTGATCGACCGGCTGCGCGCCGTCACTGCAAGCCAAGTCAAAGCCGTGGCTGGTAAATATTTTGGCGACGATGCGCTGACGGTGGCTACCTTGCTGCCCCAGCCTGTCAACACCGCTCGCAAACCCCGCACGCCGCCTCCAGGCTCTCGCCACTAGTTCAGGTACTGATACATGATTACTATTAAAAAAATAGCTGCTCCCGCAATATTATCGCTGGCTATCGCCATATTCAGCTCCAATGTATGGGCCAATCTGCCGATTGAGCGCACTACGCTGCCCAGCGGCGCGCAGGTGTATGTGGTCTCCAGCATGGGTATTCCCATGGTGGACGTGCAGATCGAGTTTGATGCAGGTTCCAGACGCGACCCCCAAGGCCTGGCGGGCTTGGCCAGCCTGACCAGCGGGCACTTTAGCAAGGGCGTGCTGGCGGTGGGTGGCCGTGCCGCTTTGGACGAAAACCAGCTGGGCGAGGCGTGGGCAGATTTAGGCGCTACGTTCGGCGCCGGGGCGGGTGACGACCGCATGAGTTTCTCTCTGCGCTCGCTCACTTATCCCGATCTATTGTCCAAAGCCGCGGCCCTGGCCGCGCAGCAATTGACGGCCCCCGCGTTTCCTGAGCCTCTGTGGGTACGTGATGCAGAGCGCATCAGCGCCAGCATCAAAGAAGCCAACACCAAGCCGGCCACCATTGCCGGGCGCAGGTTTAACACAGCGGTGTACAGCGGCCACCCTTATGGCAACGAGTTGACCGAAGAAACTTTGCGCCGCATCAACGTGGAGGCGATGCGCAGTTTTTACGCCGCCCATGTGCGTGCCTGCCGCGCCAAGATCAGCATTGTAGGAGCCGTGACCCAAGCAGATGCTGCGCGACTAGCTACGCAATTGATATCGGGCCTGCCGCAGGGTGGCTGCGACCAACTGCCCGTAGTGCGCGAGGTGCCGGCTCTGGTTGCTGCGCAAAATATCCAGGTGCCTTTCCAGTCCGCCCAGGCCCACGTAATGATCGGCCAGCCCGGCTACAAGCGCAGCGACCCGGATTTTTTCAGCCTGCTGGTGGGCAACCATATCTTGGGCGGCGGTGGATTTACCTCGCGCTTGACCCAGGAGGTGCGTGAAAAGCGGGCCTTAAGCTACAGCGTGTACAGCTACTTCAGCCCCGGACTGCACGCCGGGCTGTTTGCCATTGGCCTGCAAACCCGGCCCGACCAAGCCGCGCAGGCCGTGCAGGTCTCGCGCGAGGTGCTGGCCCAGTTTGTGGCCAACGGCCCCACCGAGGTAGAGCTGCAAGCCGCCAAAGACAACCTGATAGGCGGCTTCGCCCTGCGCATCGACTCGAACCGCAAGCTGCTGGACAATGTCGCCAACATCGCCTGGGTAGGCTTGCCGCTGGACTATTTGACCAACTGGACACAGAAGGTAGACAAAATTACCGCAGGCGACATCAAGGCCGCTTTGCAGCGCAAGCTGCAACCCGAAAAAATGGTGACCGTGGTGGTGGGGGCAGCGCAATGAAAGTGTCTAGCCGCAACATTTTAGAGACCGCATTCATCCAGGAGCAGTTGGCCAAAAGCGCCACCAAACATCTACTACGGGAGTCGCTGGGCGGGCAGCGGCCCGGGCGCAGTCCATTGGCCACTCGGTTGGGCGAAGTGCCCGCTTCTGGCAACACCAGCGCCAAAAAACCATCCGGCAAAGCGGCGCAGGTGCAGAGCGTGCAACGCAAAGCCCACGAGATCCGCCTGATCGGCGGCCTGTGGAAGCGTACCAAGCTGCCCGTAGCCAACCACCCCGGCCTGCGCCCCACACCCGACCGCGTGCGCGAAACCCTGTTCAACTGGCTAGGCCAAGACATGAGCGGCCTGCGCTGCGTCGATGCCTTTGCAGGCACCGGCGCGCTGGGCCTGGAGGCGGCGTCGCGTGGCGCGCAAGACGTGCTGCTGATGGAGTCCGAATCCAAGCTGGTCGCCCAGTTGCAAGCGATTAAAACCAAGCTCAAAGCCGACGCAGTGCGCATTCAGCGCGGCGACGGCATTGCAATGTTGCTGGCCCTGCCCAGCGCCAGTGTGGACGTGGTGTTTATCGACCCCCCGTTTGAAGCCCCCATCTACGACAAAGCCCTCACCGCTGCCGCCCATGCGGTGTCAAGCGAGGGTGCTGTGTATTTGGAAGCATCCAAGGCTTGGCTGGACGAAGATTTGGCAAGCTTTGGCCTGCAGGTAGCGCGTTCCGGCAAGGCGGGGATGGTGCACTACCATTTACTCAAGCGTGTGGCCTGACAGGGGTGTGGGCAACGGCTTTGGCTTGGAGGTTTG
>JAYVGI010000429.1:0-1572 GCA_043772355.1 Polaromonas sp. | reverse complement strand
CCCGCTTTAGCCAGCTTATCAAAAGCCGCACGCCCATCCGTGGCCTGTTCAACGGCCTGTGCTCTCCCGTGCTGGTCGAGATGACGGCCTATGCGGGCTACGACTTCACCATCATCGACAACGAGCACGGCAGCGCCAGCATTGAGACCACCGAGCACATGCTGCGCGCGGCCCGCGCCGCTGGCATGCCCACTGTGGTGCGCTGCCTGGAGCAGGACATTGCCCGTACGCTGGACGCAGGCGCCAGCGGCCTGCAAATCCCCATGGTGCAAAGCGCCGCCCATGCGCGCGCGGTGGTGAACAAGGTGCGCTACCCGCGCGCCACAGGATTTGAGGGTGTAAGCGGTCAGCGCGGCTGCGCTTACTCCGTGCGCGCCTCGGGCTACGGTGCCTTTGGCGGCAGGGCGCATAACGCCCTCTCCAACCGAGACGTGGCCTTGGTAGTGATGGTAGAGACCATGGAGGCCGTCAACGCCGCTGCCGAGATCGCGGCGGTAGACGGTGTGGATGCTGTCTTCATCGGCCCGAACGACCTGGCGCACAGCATGGGCTACGAAAACCGCGCTGACGACCCGGCGGTGCAAGCCGCCATGGAAAAAGCCGTGCGCGCAATTGTGTCTACTGGTAAGTGTGCCGGCATTTTGGCGCTGACACCGGCAGACGAGGCACGCTACGCCGCCTGGGGCGCAACCTACTTTGCCAGTGTGATTACCGCCGTGATCACCAAGGCGCTGAAGGACTCTGCCCACGCTGGGCGCAGCCAGGAGACGGGTAAGCTGGCGTATTAATCTCTCGCCCCAAGTTGGCTTTTGCCCCACCGGCCTAAGGTAATCCCGCACACCACGGCGCGCGCCGTCCTCTACACTCAGAGCCATGACTGTGATTGTGGTGATGGGAGTGGCCGGTTGCGGCAAATCAGCGGTGGCGCGCAAGCTGGCCGCCGTGCGCGGACTGCCCTGGATTGAGGGCGACGATTTTCATCCCGCAGCCAATGTGCACAAAATGCGCGAAGGCATCCCACTGGACGATGCGGACCGCGAAGGCTGGCTGCAAACCCTGTGTGACGAGGTGCGCAAATACCCCCAAGGCTGCGTGTTGGCCTGCTCTGCGCTCAAACGCAGTTACCGCGACATCTTTCGCAAAACAGCGCCCCAGGTGCGCTTTGTGTACCTGCATATCAGCCCCAAAGAGTCGCTGCGCCGGGTAGCCGAGCGCAGCGGCCATTTCTACCCACCCAGCCTGGTGCTCAGTCAGTTTGACACGCTGGAAGACCCGACCAACGAGCAGGGTGTGGTGTGGGTGGACGCGATGGGGCCGATGGGCACTATGGTGGATGTCGTGCAGCAGGGGTTGTTGGCGCTGACTTCGTAGCTTATTGCGTCGGTTCTGGCTTCAGTCCTGTACTGTGCTCGCTCTGGCGCTTGGTGTGCACAGTTCTGCGGCTGTCCCCCGCCCTTCGGGCTCCTCCTTGATGCCGCTAAGGGAGATGGAAAAAACCAATATCCCGTTGATCGTTACTCACTAAATAGTAGCACTCCGTCTAAGCAGACCAGTGGGGTACATGGGTAAAAG
>JAYVGI010000428.1:0-3229 GCA_043772355.1 Polaromonas sp. | reverse complement strand
TGGCTCATGCGCCAAGCTGGCCGCTATTTGCCTGAATACTGCGCCACGCGCGCCAAGGCGGGCAGCTTTATGGGTCTGGCCACCAACCGCGACTTTGCTACCGAAGTGACCTTGCAGCCGCTGGCGCGCTACCCGCTGGACGCGGCTATTTTGTTCAGCGACATTCTCACCGTGCCCGATGCCATGGGTCTGGGCCTGTCGTTTGCACTGGGTGAAGGCCCGCGCTTTGCCCACCCGGTGCGCGATGAAGCAGCCGTCAAAGCCCTGCACGTGCCCGACATGCACAAGCTGCAATACGTGTTTGACGCGGTGTCGTCCATTCGCACAGCCCTCACCGAGGGCGGCAAAAGCAAAGTGCCCTTGATCGGCTTCTCAGGTAGCCCCTGGACACTGGCCTGCTATATGGTCGAGGGCAAGGGCAGTGATGACTACCGCTTGGTCAAAACCATGCTGTATGCGCGCCCCGACCTCATGCACCACATGCTGGCCATCAACGCCGACGCGGTAGCGCAGTACCTGAACGCACAGATTGACGCAGGCGCGCAAGCCGTGATGGTGTTTGACAGCTGGGGTGGCGTGCTGGCCGATGGGGCTTTTCAGGAGTTCAGCCTGGCCTATACCCGCCGCGTGCTGGAGCAGCTCAAACGTACCGATGCGCAGGGCCATACCGTGCCGCGCATTGTGTTTACCAAAGGCGGTGCGCCATGGCTGGAAAAGATGAAAGACTTGCCCTGCGAAGTGCTGGGCCTGGACTGGACCGTGAATTTGAAAAGTGCGCGGGCTATGCTTTGCGATGGTGTGAGTGCAAAAGCATTACAAGGCAATATCGACCCAAACGTACTGTTTGCGCCACCGGCCGCTATTGAAGCCGAAGTGGGCAAGGTGTTGAGCGCTTTTGGGGTGCCCCACCAAGCCAATGGCAAAGGCCCGACCCACATATTTAACCTGGGCCATGGCATCAGCCAATACACGCCGCCGGAGCATGTGGCAGCGCTGGTGACTGCGGTGCACAGGCAATCCAAAGCCCAGCGCGCAACCACTGCTTAGTGCATACGCGCGGGAGAGGCATCTGTTTTTACCCTCCGCTACCACAAAAACACCCGTAAAAAAGTTTTTCACTACACGACTTATGCACAAAAACCTTGGTGCGCTGCAAAATAAATAGCTGTCTTTCAGGCGATCCGCTATCATTGCTGTAGCGATGCTAAGTGGTTGATTTATAAGGATTTTTAAATCTGCTTTTTTATGAGGCAATGTAGCGAAAGCCTTGATTTTCAAGGCTTTGCGGCGTGTCAGGCGGAGATATCAACAAAGTTATCCACAGATTCGTTGGATGGATGACAATAGCGTGACGAATCAAGCACTTACGCTGTTTTTTGCAAGTGCATTTTAAGAAAATGGGTTAACAAGTGGTGTTTTGGACAGCTGTGGTGGTGGCCACACCCGCGCACAGCGGGCTGGGACTTGCCCTTACCTACCGAAGTGAGCGTGCGCTCGCGTCGGGTAGCTTGGTACGCGTGCCGTTGGGCCAGCGTGAGCTGTTGGGTATCGTATGGGGCGGTACCAATGCGCCTGAAACCGACGCGCTGCTGATTAAGACTAAAGATATCATTTCGGTGTTGGATGGTATTGCGCCGCTCGATGCTGCCTGGCGCGCGCTGGTGGAGTTTGCGGCGCGCTATTACCAGCGGGCCATTGGCGAGGTGGCCTTGGCTGCCTTGCCCCCGCAACTGCGCGAGATAGACGGGGCGCAACTGGCCCGCCGGCAAAAACTGCAAGCGCTGCGCAGCGCCAAGCTAGAGGCGGCGAGGGAGACAGGAAGCCAGGTTGCAGGAAGCCAGGAGACAGGGGGGCAGCTTGCAGGGGGGCAGCTTGCAGGGGGGCAGGTTGCAGGGGGGCAGGGTACAGGAAGCCAGGGTACAGGAAGCCAGGGTACAGGGGGGCAGGGTACAGGGGGGCAGGTTGCAGGGGGGCAGGGTACCGGGGGCCGTGGAGCGAGCGGGGCGGGCTGGGGTGCGCAGAGCGCCGCTGATTTTGTAGCGGCCAGCGCGCAACAGCTAAACGTCATCGCCCAGTTTTTTGGTGAAGCATCGCCCCTGCAACCTGTAACCTCCCCTCCTTCCCCCTTACCCCCTGCCACCGCGTTCCCCAAACCCGCCCTGCTGTTTGGTGCCACCGGCAGCGGCAAAACCGAGGTGTACCTGCGCTGCACCGCCCGGGTGCTGGCGCAAGCGGCCCACGCCCAAGTGCTGGTGATGGTGCCCGAGATCAACCTCACCCCGCAGCTAGAGGCGCGCTTTAGAGAGCGCTTTGCCCCCATTTACGGCGCAGACGCGGTAGTGGCCATGCACAGCGGCATGACGCCCGCGCAGCGCCTTAAAAGCTGGCTGGCGGCGCACACCGGGCAGGCGCGCATTGTGCTGGGCACCCGCATGGCGGTGTTTGCGTCGATGCCCGGCCTGCAACTGATCGTGGTGGACGAAGAGCACGACCCCAGCTACAAAAGCCAAGACGGTGCCCGCCACTCCGCGCGCGACCTGGCCGTGCTGCGCGCCAAACTGCAAACCGAGCACGCCACGGGCGCGGCAACCGCAGCTGTAACCCCCCATCTGCCTCCTGCCTCCTGCCTCCTGCCCCCTGTAGCCCCCTGCCGCGTCATGCTCGGCTCCGCCACCCCCTCGCTGGAAACCTGGCACGCCTGCGAGCAAGGCCGCTACCAGCGCCTGGACATGCCAGAGCGCGTGGGCAACGGCGCACCGGCCACGCTGCGCCTGGTGGATATGCGCCTGGCCCCCAAGAAAACCCTCTTCGCCGCCACCCTGCTGGCCGCCATCCAAGAGCGTATTGCACGCGGCGAGCAAAGCCTCATCTTTCTTAACCGCCGTGGCTACGCCCCCGTGCTGGCCTGCGGCGCGTGCGAGTGGAAGTCCAACTGCCCGCATTGCAGCGCCTACCGCGTGTTCCACAAAATCGACCGCACCCTGCGCTGCCACCACTGCGGCACCACCGACCGCGTGCCCAGAGCCTGCCCCGAGTGCGGCAACATCGACATTGCACCCATCGGACGCGGTACTGAGAAGCTGGAGGAGCAATTAGCGCAGGCGCTGGGCATTTATCTGCCTTCGGGCGAGGTTACAGGGGACAGGATGACAGGGGACAGGATGACAGGGGACAGGATGACAGGGGACAGGATGACAGGGGACAGGATGACAGGGGACAGGATGACAGG
>JAYVGI010000427.1:0-5583 GCA_043772355.1 Polaromonas sp. | reverse complement strand
TAAGGTTTAAACACCGTATTTTGGGTCGGTTTCATTGTGGCAAATTAAATATGAGCACGGAGTGAAGGGAAAAATCACAGTGAAATCGACGAAGAACCGTTATTATTAAAGTGGATGCCAACTTTGCTCAGTACAGCGGTATCGCACAAACTGTTTATTTTGACTTTTTTGCCCTCGCTAGCCTTAGCTATTCAGTGGATGGCAGCTCATCATATTTTTAAACTTTTAGAAACAACGAATACTCTCAGCCCATTTTTAGCCGACTTTTATTGGCTTCCGGTTGTCGGCGTTGTTGCGTACACAGCTGTGTGGTATTCAAGCGTTAGGTGGCAGGATTACAAATATAAAACGAACCGTGAAGCTGAAATAAAACTTGAGATGTCTAAGAGACCATCATCGCCATTGTCTGCTTAGGCTTAGGCCGACCTTGCGCTCAGACTTGGAGATGGCGCGCCCTTTGTCTACCATCGGTTTTCAATCACCCGTGATTTCATTCAAGCCGTCTATAAGCTGCGAGATTAGCGCTGGCTCTATTTTGTCCATATGCTGACAGTAAAATCAGACCAACTGCGTCACCAAATCAAGCCACCGCCAACAACGCCTCCGGCATGATCTGCGCAATAGCCAGCAAGGTTTTGGCCGCACCCGTGGGCTCGCGCCGCCCTTGCTCCCAGCCTTGCAATGTGCGTACTGACACACCCAAGAGTCTAGCGAAATCGGTTTGCGACAGGCCAGAGTTTAGGCGCGCCGCGATGACGGGGGAATACACCACGCGGGTTTTGCCGGCCTTGGCCTCGCGCAGAGACTGCACAATCTCTGCGCCAATGTCGCGCCCCGCCTCAAAGGCTTCGAGCTCTTTGTCGGTCATGGGTTTAGAGCGAGTTGGCCTGACGCTGACCTTGACGGAGCCGTTAAACTAATTTATAATTTGTAGCTACGTTGACGCATAAACGTAGCTACGTTTTAAATGAGGAATACATTGAGTATGAGCACTCTTGCCATTAAATCGACCGACGTGCGCTCGCGCGTAGAGCCTGAGCTGAAAGAAAGCGCCACTGACGTGCTGGCGCAGTGCGGACTGTCGTTAAGTGACGGCATTCGTTTGTTCTTGCGCCAGGTAGTCGCGCAGCGTGGCCTGCCCTTTGAGGTGAAAGCCCCCAACCGGGACACCATCACCGCCATGAAGGAGACCAGGGCGATGGGCAAGGCGCGCTTTAAGTCGGCGCAGGAACTCTTTAATGACCTCGACAAAGCCGCCAAACCAAAAGCGCGCTAAGTGACGACTGGACGAACTTTCGTGAGTGCCATGTGGGCAGCGATTTTTTCTGATCTGCCCATTGCCCGAAAAAAGCAGCGTCAGTTTGGGCGGGCGGGTACGAACTGGGAGTGGTTTGGGCGGTGATGGTTGAATCCGGGCAGCCAGTGTCAATCGCCCACGATTTCATTCAAGCCGTCGATCGCCTGCGCGAGAAGCTCGGGCGCTAGGCTGCTTATCTTTCGGCCCAAGCGCTGCGTGGACAGCACGCGTACCTGGCTGATTTTGAGCCACGCGTCTTTGCCGCCTATTTTGCCCATCGGTAGTGTGAGTGGAAAGCCCGCTTTCTGTGGCTGCGACGTGATGGCCATGGCCACTACCGTGCCTGAGCGCTCATTGAAAACGTTGTGGCTGATGACCAGCACAGGGCGGGTGCCCTGCTGCTCGTTGCCGCGAGTGGGGTCGAGCTCGGCCCAGCGAATGTCGCCTCTCAGAATACTGGCCATGACGCGGTGTCTTCCACCAAACCCTCATCGGCCATGGCCTGCTCTTCATCCATACTGAGCAAGGCGCATTGGGCAGACAGTCGCGTACGCTCCAGGCGTTGCAATTGCGCTTCAACCGCTTTCTCGATAGCCTCGCTGCGGCTGGCAAAGTGGTCGTTTTGCACCCAGGCATCGAGTCGGCTCAACACCAGAGGGCTGACCGTGATGGCAATTTTGGATTTGTTCATGGTATGGCATTTTATCATACCCGCTGTAACGCGACAGTAACCCCCCGCCCCCCGCGCGCCTGCAATGTTAAGCCACCGCCAACAACGCCTCCGGCATGATCTGCGCAATGGCCAGCAAGGTTTTGGCGGCACCGGTGGGCTCGCGCCGCCCTGGCTCCCAGCCTTGCAAGGTGCGCACAGACACACCCAAGAGTCTGGCGAAATCGGTTTGAGACAGGCCAGAGTTTTGCCGCGCGGCTATCACGGGGGAATACACCACGCGGGTTTTGCCAGCCTTGGCCTCGCGCAGAGACTGCACCATCTCCGCGCCAATGTCGCGTCTGGCCTCAAAGGCCTCGAGTTCTTTGTCGGTCATGGGTATAGGGCGTGCTGGCCTGACGCTGCCCTTGACGATGGGTTTCAATTTATTTATAATGTGTAGCTACGTTGAAGCATAAACGTAGCTACGTTTTAATTGAGGAATACATCGAGCATGAGCACTCTCGCCATTAAATCCACCGACGTGCGCTCGCGCGTGGAGCCTGAGCTGAAAGAAAGCGCTACCGACGTGCTGGCGCAGTGCGGGCTGTCACTCAGCGACGGCATTAGGTTGTTCTTGCGCCAAGTGGTGGCCCAGCGTGGCCTGCCGTTTGAGGTGAAAGCCCCCAGCCTGGACACCATCGCCGCCATGAAAGAGACCCGGGCGATGGGCAAGGCACGCTTTAAGTCGGCGCAGGAACTCTTTGATGACCTCGACAAAGTCGCCAAACCAAAAGCGCGCTAACCTGCCGCGCGCCAGTGACCGTAGCAAAGCATTTTTAAAAGACTGGGAGCGGCTCTCGCACTCCGGCCGCTATGACATGAACCGCCTGAAAGAGGCGATGCTGTTGCTGATAGCGAACGATGGCCCATTGCCACCTGAATATCTGGACCATGCGCTAAGCGGCGATTGGGAGGATTTTCGTGAATGCCATATTGGCGGAGACTTTTTGCTGATCTACCAACTGCCTGACAAAAATACCATCAAGTTTGCGCGGGCGGGTACGCATTCGGAGTTGTTTGGGCGTTAAAAAGCGCGATCTTGAAGAAGAAATAATTTCAGTTATTCTCATTTAAAGGAGTCACGAAACCATGACCACCATTCACGCTATTGAACAGGCTGTGCAAAAGCTCCCTATGGCCGAGCTGGCAGAATTTCGCCGTTGGTTTATGCAGTTTGACGAGGCTGCTTGGGATGCGCAGATTGAAGCGGATGCGGGTGCAGGCAAACTGGACGCATTGGCTGCTGAAGCCTTGGCCGAATACCAAACAGGTAAGGCGCGCCAGCTTTGAAGCATTTTGCCTCTGCAAAGTTCTGGCAACGCTTTGATGCCTTGCCACAAGACATTCAAACTGTTGCGCGCAGCAATTTTGAGCTGCTGAAACAAAACCCGTCGCACCCATCGCTGCAATTTAAGCCTGTGAAAAACGGCGCGTTTCGCAGTGTGCGCGTCAACTTGGGCTATCGCGCTCTGGGCATTCCTGTCGATGATGGGGTGCAATGGTTTTGGATAGACAGCCATGCTGATTACGACAAGTTGTTGGCTTAGTAAATCTACTTGATTTTCAATCCAGCCAGCTTGGGGTCATCGGGCAGGTATTTCAAGCCGAGCGATTTAAGTTTGTCGCGCACCAAGGTGGCAATCATCAGGTTGCGGTGGGTCTTGGAGTCTGCGGGCACGACAGTCCATGGGGCGTGGGGGGTGCTGGTGGCACCCAGCAGGGCTTCGTAGGCGGTTTGGTAGTCGGCCCACTGTTTGCGCACCTCGATGTCGCCCAGGCTGAATTTCCAGCGCTTGGTGGGGTCGTCGATGCGCTCTTGCAGGCGTTGGCCCTGTTCTTTAAAACCGATGTGCAGCATGAACTTCATCACTACCGTGCCGGTCTCGGTGAGCATGCGTTCAAAGTCGTTGATCTGCGCAAAGCGCTGCTGGGTTTGCTCTGGCGTGATCCAGCCGTTGACGACGGGTACCAGCACGTCTTCGTAATGGCTGCGGTTGAAGATCATCACCTCTCCAGCTGCGGGCACATGCTGGTGGATGCGCCACAAGTAGTCGTGGGCGCGCTCGGTCTCGGTGGGGGCTTTCCAGCCGATGGCGTGCACGCCCAGCGCGCTGGTGCGGCCAAACACCCCGCGGATGGTGCCGTCTTTGCCCGAGGTGTCGGTGCCTTGCAGCACCACCAGCAGCTTGTGGCGACGGTCGGCGTAGAGCAGGTCTTGCAAGGTGTCCAGTTCCAGCGCCAGTGCGTCTACGGCCGCTTTGTCTTTGGCCTTGTCGCCGCAGGAAAAGGGCTTGGCCGAGGGGTCGCATTTTTCAAGAGAAAACGCCTTGGCTTTGCTGTCGGTGGGGGGCTGCCATGGGGCCAGCAGAGTGCTTTGTTTGTCGGTACTTTTAGGCATAGTGCATCCAATATCATGGCCCGTCTGCCATAAGTGGGTGCTGGCTTTTCAGGGTAGCTCACTTTACACGGCAACCATGGTAGGACGCAACTGGCACCACAGCGGCGGGTGTCAGTACTGGCTGGCAGTGGGCATCGCACAAATATGGCGGTACATGTTCATCAACAAGTTGCACCCTACCGTGGTGGGGCCCGACAGATGCATCCCGTCCAGGCTGCCACGCATAACGCCTGGAGGAGCCAGTGCGTCGGGAGATGCCATGCCGCTGGCATCCACAAAGCCCATCGACCACTGGGCAAAGCTGCGCTGTGCAACGCTGTCTTCCCAGGCAATGCCTACTGCGGTGTGCCGCTCGTCAAGCAAAATAATATCGTGGTAGATGTGCTGCACGACATCGTAGTCGCCTTCCAGCAATTGCAAGAACTCGCCATGGCGGTAGACCAGCAGACCCGTCACGCCTAACAAACTGTTTCTTTTGCGGGCACCAATGAGGATGGTCTCAAGGTCTGGCGACCCCAAGTCCTCAGATATCGCAGCACTGTTGTAAACGAGTTGGTGGTACATGGCGTAGCCGTATAGTTGTGAGCCGCAGTGAGGCGACGGGCGACATGATTGCGAGAAAGGCAATGTACTTGAGAAGCGTGGCGACTGGCAAGGCCAGGGCAAGCACCATGTCAGCGGTATGGCTATTCATCAAAATGTCACAGACGGATGCCTGTTCGCATTGCCAGCCTGCCACGCGCCAGCGCCCGTAGCAAAGCATTTCTGAGACGGGGAGCGACTCTCGCACTCAGGTCATTACGACATGAACCGCCTGAACGAGGCGATGCTGTTACTGACAGCCAATGACGGCCCATTGCCACCAGAATATCTGGACCCCGCGCTAAGCGGTGATTGGGCGGCCTTTCGTGAATGCCATATTGGCGGACACTTTTTGCTGATCTACCAACTGCCAGACAAACACGTCATCCAGTTTGCGCGCGCAGGCACCCAATCAGAGTTGTTTGGACGTGAAGAAAATCGCTTGAAGACAGTCTGCTAAGGACGGTGGAAAAAGCCAATACCCCGTTGATGGTGGGGCGGCTATCAGCGCGTCCCTATCGCCCAAAGGCAGGTCTTGCCAGTGGCACCGGTGGGCATTGCGGATCGTAAATATCGCCTGTGGTGACGTAAAAA
>JAYVGI010000426.1:0-3890 GCA_043772355.1 Polaromonas sp. | reverse complement strand
GGCCCGAGCACACCCAAAATCAGCGAAAATACAGCCATGCAATCGACCTATATCCTAACTCTAATCTGCCCCGACCGCACGGGTATCGTCCACGCCGTGTCGGGCTTTTTGCTCGAGCGCGGGGGCAATATCGAAGAAGCCGCCCAAACCAATGACCACGCCACCGGCCTGTTCTTTATGCGGGTGCGCTTTGCCTGCGACACGCTGACTGAGGCCGAGCTGCGCGGCCAGCTCGCCCCTTTTGGTGAGAAGTTTGCCATGCAGCTCAAGCTGCACGCCGCAGCCGCCCCCATGCGCACCGTGCTGATGGTCAGCAAAGAAGGCCATTGCCTGAACGACCTGCTGTTCCGCTGGAAAAGCGGCATGCTGCCGCTGGACATCCGCGCCATCATCAGCAACCACCGCGATTTTTACCAACTGGCGGCTAGCTACAACGTGCCGTTCCACCATTTGCCAGTGACCGCCGCCACCAAAGAGCAGGTAGAGGCCAAGCAAATCGAGATCATCAATGCCGAAGGTGCCGAGCTGGTGGTGCTGGCCCGCTACATGCAGATTTTGAGCGACACCCTGTGCCGCAACCTGGCGGGCCGCGCCATCAATATCCACCACAGCTTTTTGCCCAGCTTCAAAGGTGCCAAGCCCTATTACCAGGCGCATGACCGGGGTGTCAAACTCATCGGCGCGACCGCCCACTATGTGACGGCTGATTTGGACGAAGGCCCCATCATCGAGCAAGACATTGCCCGCTGCGACCACAGCGACACGGTAGAAGACCTCACCGCTCGCGGCAAAGACACCGAAAGCCAGGTGCTGGCCCGCGCAGTCAAATGGCATAGCGAGCACCGGGTGTTGATCAATGGGCACAAGACGGTGGTGTTTAAGTAGGCCATTCCGAGCAGAGCGCTTTTTGATTGCGCGTGGGAGTTAGCTACACGTACCCAAGCCCACCAAATTACACCTTATGAGTATATAATAGAATATATTCCATTCAGGTGTAATTTTCATGCGCGACTCTCACCCGATAGATGACAAAGCCGCTACCCAAGTAAGCTGGCATTTTGGCCGCCCCGCGCTGGCTGAGCACTACTACAACTTGCTGTTTGACAGCGGCATAAGGCGATTGGCGCTTTTTGGTCGCCGCCGCATTGGAAAAACCGAGTTTCTGCTGCAAGACTTGGTACCGCTGGCGCAACAAAAAAACACCGCTACGTTGTATTGCTCACTCTGGGAAAACAAGGACAGTCCACAAAGTAGCCTGGTTCAAGCTTTATTGGAAGCGACTAAAGGAACTCCGAGTGGCAGCATGAAAGGCCGCCTGCAATTGAGCTTGCCCGACATGGCTGAGGCGGAAATTGAAGTAGAGCGGGCGCAGCACCCCAAAGCCGCCAGCACCCAAGAGCTAACCCAATTGACCACGTCGTGGCGCGAGTGGCTCAAGCAGTTAGGTACCAAGCCCGCGTTGGTGATCTTTGATGAAATTCAACATTTGGCCATTTCGGCCAGGTTTGCAACGCTGGCCGCCACGTTGCGTACCTTGCTTGACATGGCCCCTGCCAATGTGAGAGTGGTGTTTACGGGTTCGTCACATGCCGATTTGCACCGCCTTTTTACCAATAACAAAGCACCTTTTTTTCAGTTTGCAGATATCGTTCCGTTTCAACCCATGTCGCACGATTTTGTGCAGCATTTAGAGGGCATTTTTCAGCGCATCACCTCGCTGGTTTTGCCGCCAGATGCTTTGGGCAATCTGTTTGAACTCTCTGGCCGCAACGCCCATGTGATAGCTGGACTGACGCAGCGCTTGGTGATTTTCAGAACGACCGATGTAGAGGGCATGTGGCGAGACATCGCTGAAAATTTAATTGGTCCTGATGGTTGGTGCGGACAGCAATGGAACCAATTGAGTAGCTCGGACCGTACGGTGTACTTGCAGTTGCTCAGAGAGCAGGAGCCATTTTCAGAGGCTTCGCTCAAAGTGTACGAACGCGCCAGTTTCTCGCGCGCAACAGCACAGAAAGCTTTGCTCCGACTCGAAAACAAAGGTCTCATTTCGCGCTTGGGTCACGGCCATTACCTGCGTGAAGTGCCCATGCTGGATATTTGGATACGAGATCAAAAAACCATTTTTATCCCATGACTAGCCGCATCCCGCCCATCCAATGCCTGCTCACCTTCGAGGCCCTGGCACGCCTGCGCAGCGTGACGCAAGCGGCAGAAGAGCAGTGCGTCACGCCCAGCGCGGTGAGCCACCGCATTCGGCAACTGGAAGAAATCATTGGCGTGCGCTTATTTGGCCGGGCAGACTTTTCGCTGACCACCGAGGGCAGCGAATACCTGGCGCAGGTGCGCGAGGGGCTGGCGGCGCTGGAGCGTTTTCCGGGCAAGGATGTGCCGCAGGGCAAGCGCAAACTGAAGGTGGCCGTCACCCCTACCTTTGCGCGCTCGATTTTGATGCCGCGCCTCAAAGCCTTTGCTGATGCCTACCCCGAGATTGATTTGACATTGCAGGTGAGTATTCCGCTGCTCGACGTGGTGGCCGAGGATGCTGACCTGACCATCCGCTTTGGCACCGGGCGCTATGCCGATGTGGAGCATGTATGCTTGTTCAAAGACGTGGTCACGCCCATGGCGTCACCCGCTTACCTGCGCGAGCATGGGCCGTTTGATGCGCCGCAAGACCTGGCCAAAGCCAAGCTGCTCAAAAGCCCGCTGGAGCCGTGGCGCACCTGGTTTGCGGCGCACCAGCTGGACTGGCCTGAGCCGGTGGATGGATCGAGCTTTAACGATATTGGCCTGATGTGCGATGCCGCTGCGCTGGGCCTGGGTGTGGGCCTGATTCGAACCAAGCTGGGCGCGCCGTGGCTGGAGAGTGGTGCGTTGGTGCGGCTGTCAACAGTGAACGTACCCAGCCCGCATGCGCACTACCTGTGCTGGCGCACAGGCACGTTGGACCGATGGGAGTGCGCAGCGTTTGCGCAGTGGTTGCAGGGCAGCGTGGCCTAGCTTAGGCAGTAGAGCGCTTATTGCGGCTATGGCTTGCTGGCTCCAGGATCGGTTGCGGGGTTAGCCGTGGCGCTTGGGGCTGGTTTAGTTGCTGCCTTAGCTACTGGCTTAGCTACTGGCTTCTCCACCGACTTACTCACTGGTTTATCCGCTGGCTTGCTGGTTGCTGCTTGTGCGGCAGCGTTGGCTACTTGCGTGGCGGGTGCTTTGACAGCGACAGGTTTGCCCGCTGTGGGCGTGCCGGACGCGCCGGACGCTTGTGCTACAGGCGCTGGGGCCTTGCGGCGCGGCAAGGCGTCGTGCCCCGCCTTCAGACCCGTCAACACACATTGTTTTTGAAAGGATACTTTGTCTACTTTATGGCCGGTGGGCAGAGCGCGGTACTGGCGATTGCAATCGCGCGTGAGCAAGCGCTCACCCTCGGTACGGTCTATCAGGCACTTACGCAGCTGCAAGGTACGTGCAGATCCTTTGACATCCCCTATCTCGGCTTGGCAACGCTGCATGCGGGTGGGGCCACTGCCCACTAACTGGGTGGTCGACTGTTGCGCCCAAGCGGGCAGCAGCGCGGCTGTTGCACAGACTAATAAACCACTACGAAACACTGAATACACCACCATCGCACCCTAGCTCCTGATTTAAGAAAATTTTTACACGGCCTGCAAGGTAACATTTTTTGAAGCCTTTTTCCAGCAACTGGGCGGCACACCCGCAAATAGTGCCCGGCTAGCGTGGAAACTTGCACGTTTATAGCGATTAATGCCACAAGCCCTTCAAAATATTGCGGTCTAAGGCATTGAGCAAAAATAACTTGAACAATTAGAGTAAACCAGTTATGCTTGCGCAATGGTTGATGCAAAGACGATAGAAACCAAATACCAAGCATT
>JAYVGI010000425.1:0-3169 GCA_043772355.1 Polaromonas sp. | reverse complement strand
ATGAACAAGCAAAAGGCCAATCTGCATGCCTGCCTGGTCAGCGTCTTTCAGCGTCAGACTATTCAGCCTTGCTTTGCCGGGTGACCTGAGTAGTTACCTAAAAAAACGCTCAAAATCGTTGTTTTCGGGCACCGGGGAGGCGCTGGGCGTTCGAAAATTGGTTGAAAACGGCAAAGGCACCAGTTTTTAAGCCACTTGTTAGATGCCTATCGGGCTGTAGAGCCCTAAAATAATGCGGGAGAAGCTATTAAATAAGTAGCGCATGTGGTGGTTAAACCTGCCCGCGCAATTTGTCGATCAAGCCGTTGAGCTCGTCCAGGCTGCTAAAAGCAATTGCCAGTTCGCCCATTTCTTCGACTTTACCGTGGCGTTTGACGCGTTTTTTCACGCGCACTTCGACCTCGGCCATCAGCAGGTCGGAGAGTTCTTCTTCCACGCGTTTGAGGTCGCGGGATTTTTCTTTGCCCGGTTTTTGCGGGGTCAGGGTAAATTCGGCGCTGAGTTTTTTGACCAGGCTTTCGGTCTCGCGCACGGAGAGTTTTTTGCCCACAATTTGGTTGGCGGCGGTGATTTGCGTGGCGCGGTCCAGCGCCAGCAGCGCGCGGGCGTGGCCCATGTCGATGTCGCCTGCCATCAGCATGGTCTGCACGGGGTCGGTCAGGTTTAAGAGGCGCAGCAGGTTGCTGGCGGCGCTGCGCGAGCGGCCTACGGCTTGGGCGGCCAGCTCGTGGGTGAGGCCAAATTCTTTGATCAGCCGCTGCAAACCTTGCGCTTCTTCCAGCGGGTTCAAGTCTTCGCGCTGGATGTTCTCTATCAGCGCCATGGCGGCGGCGTGGTGGTCGGCTACGTCTTTGACCAGCACGGGTACGCTGTCCAGGCCGGCCAGTTTGGCCGCACGAAAGCGCCGCTCGCCGGCGATGATTTCGTATTTGCCGGCCTTGTCGCCGTAGCGGGCCTTGCCCTCAGTATCGTTGGCCAGTTTGCGCACCAGGATGGGCTGCATGATGCCTTGGGCCTTGATGCTTTCGGCCAGCTCGTACAGTGCGCCCTCGTCCATGCGGGTGCGCGGCTGGTAGATGCCGGGGATCAGCTCGGTGAGCAGCAATGTGCTGGGCAAGCCGGGGTTGGCAGCGTTTTGACTGCCGGGGGCGGCGTCTTGCACTTTGGGGCCCAGCAGAGCTTCCAGGCCCATGCCGAGGCCTTTGGGTTTTTTAGTGACCATGGGGTGCGTCTTTCTTGGGTTCGCTCGGGGCGGTAAGTGGCGTAAGCCGGGTAAGTTCGGTGAGCATAGCGTAGCCTGCGGGCCAGTCGCCCAGGCCGGACTCGCCGTTGATGTGGCCCAGCGGCCCGGCATGCAGACAGCGTGCGCCCCAGGCGGCCGCCATGCTGTGGCCGGCGGCCAGGCTGCCAAAGGGGTCGTTGTTGGAGATGACACAGGTGGCAGGAAATGGCAAAGGGCTAAGAACAGGTTTTCGCCAACTGTACAAGTCGGGTGGCAAGTCTTCACGCGTGAGGTCGGGTGCGGCTACGAGCAGCGCGCCACGAATGGCACCGGTATGGCGCGAGGCTGCGGCCCATGCCGCTACCAGGTGGCAGCCCAGGCTGTGGGCGACCAGGACGATGCTGCGCTGGGCGTGGGCGGGTATAGAGGGGTTTTGTTTAGCCTCAGAGCCGCTTTTTTTGATTGAATCAGCTGTTAGCCATGAAGAATGTTGCGAAAGCTGCTCTGATTTTGATGGTTCGTTGCTGTCCGTACGGAGTGCAGCAATATGGTTCACCACCACTTCTTCCAGCCGCGCGACCCAGTCGCCACGCAGGGGGCGTTGCCAATCGTGCTGCTGTACCCGCTGATAGGGGTGTGCGGCTTCCCAGCGGCTTTGCCAGTGGGTGGGGCCAGAATCCAGCCAGCCAGGCAGCAACAAAACAGTGGTCATGTACAGGGGGGTCAAAAAAAAGCCCGGCCAAGTGGCCGGGCTGGTGTGGCAGCGTCGCCGAGGGCTTATTGTAGTTTCACAAACTTGACCAACGCTGCAAAGCCAGCGGCGGCGGTGTCGATACTGCCACCCGCCGTGGCTTTACGGGTGGCAGTGGACAGACCCTTCAAGTCCACAATCGCGGCGCAGCTCTTGTTAGTACCGCATATCTTCCCGGCGATGGGAGCCGCGCGGCGCTTATACGGGGGCGCCGTTGATGGTGCCTGCTTTGAGCTCGACGGTGCTGGGGGCTGCGCCACCAATCACCTGGCGCACCATCACAGCTTTGCCCACCACAAACCAATCGGTGACGATCTCGCCCGGTGTGGGGGTCATGGTTTGGGTTTCGTATTTGCAGGTGTCGTAGGATTTTCCCTGCACCGTAATGGTTTGTCTGCTCACATACTTATAGCGTGTGTTGTTTGAGAACGTGGTAGTGCTTGGTGTAGGGAGCGTGGTGGTCGTGGTGCCAGACTGGGTGTCAGTCACTTCCTGACCCACGGCCAATGTGAAGATGCGGCTCACAGAGAAGGGGTTGTACGCGGTGCTGCTTTTAACGGTAAGCCCGGAGGTGGTGCTCTCAACTACGGCACCGACGATGGCTTGCAGACCACCCAGGAGCATGGTGAATGCAGTGGTCTTAGCCGTTTGGGCCACGGATTGTGTAATGCCGAATACGGAAATGACGTTGGTGTTGGTGACGTTCGTGGTGGCATTGGCGTAGGAGCCGCTGCCGTTAAATGCTGCGGGCGCATTGTTGGTGGTGAGAGTGTCAATGACCGTGTTGGAGTTAATTGCGCCGGTGATGGCGTATTCAAGGTGTTGCGTGTAAGTGCCCGTGGCGGCGCTGCTCGGTACAGTGCACTCGTTGTAGCTCGCGCTAACTGCTGGTGCAGGAGCAGGAGCAGGAGCTGGAGCCGGTGCTGGAGCTGGAGCTGGAGCTGGAGCTGGAGCTGGAGCTGGAGCTGGAGCTGGAGCTGGAGCCGGTGCTGGAGCCGGTGCTGGAGCCGGTGCTGGAGCCGGCGGTGCTGGCGGTGCGACTGAGACGGTGGCGTTGCCCGTGCCCAGCACTGGGTCACGCCCGCCATCGCCGCCACCGCAGGCGCTGGCGCTGGAGGCAGCGCAGCAGCCTGAGCCACCGCCTGCACGGAGAGCGCCGCTGCCGGGGCTGCCGCCGGGAGCGTCGGCGCCGCCGG
>JAYVGI010000424.1:0-1597 GCA_043772355.1 Polaromonas sp. | reverse complement strand
TGTGTCGAGGGCCTTTTGCTGGCTCCACGTGGCATTGATCTTGGCGACGAGCTTGAGTTCCTGGGCGCTCAGCGGGGGTACCGGGTACGGGAGACTAAGTTTTTTGGTGATTTTGTCCATCGAGTGGTCTCCAAATAGTGGGGTGTGGGCCTGTGTGCTTGTTTTCGATCTACCAAAACATCCGCACCAATGTTCACGCAGTGAATCCTCAAAATGCAAGCCTTCTTATTTTGCGCAACACAGGCTTCTATTTGGATCATCGGGCAACTTCTTGATTGATCTTGAGACCGAATGTAACCAATTTCTTTTGAGCATGAAATAGCACAAATGTATATGTCGGGCGATTCTCCCGGCGCAGAAAGTTGCCTACGCAGGTGCAGGGTTATCCCAGCCTGCATGCCCGCCAACGGCTGATAGACTGAACCCGTTCATTGACCACCAAAAACCGCACCATGCCCAGTACAGCAGCCTCCCGTCGCCATTTTTTGTCAGCCACCGCCGCCTTGGGTGCGAGTAGCTGGATGCCTGCGGCTGTCGCGCAACCTGCGACGCCAGCCAGCGCCAAATGGCCTACCAGACCCATCCGTATCGTGGTGGCATTTCCACCAGGCGGGCTGACCGATGCCTATGCCCGCATGTATGCAGAGCAGCTCACCAGCGCACTGGGCCAGCCAGCGGTAGTGGACAACAAACCCGGTGGCGGCGCGATCATTGCTATTGATGCAGTGGCCAAATCGCCAGCGGACGGCTACACCTTGCTAATGACCACGTCGGGTACGGTATGGCAAAACCGCGTGCTCTACGCCAAGCTGCCTTACAACCTGGACAAAGACCTCACCCCCGTGGCCAACTTTCCATCGGGCCCGCTGATTGTGGCGGTGTCTGACAAAGTGCCCGCGCGCACGATGCGCGAATTCATCGACTTTGCCAAAAACAACACCACGTCGATGGGCACCTATGCGCCCGGCTCTATTCCGCATATGGTGGCCGACCAGATCAACCGCAATGACGGCACCAAAATCTTGCCCATTCACTACCGTGGCGAAGCGCCCATGTGGGTGGACTTGGCCTCTGGCCAGATCCAGATCGCCATTGGCAGCTACCAGTCGTTTGCTACGGTGCAAAGCCGCGGCGTGCGCGCCATTGGCGTAACGGGCCTGTACCGCTCGCCCAAGATGCCCGATGTACCTACGCTGGTAGAGCAAGGCATACAGGGCCGCTTGGTGGGCCTGGAGGGTGGCCTGCCACTGATGGCCCCCGCAGGCACGCCCGAGGCCGTGTTGCAAGCCCTGTCGCGCGTGGTGGTGGACGGTGCCAACAGCGATCGGGCTGCCAAATTGCGCGAGACTTTTGCAATCCCCAATAAGCCTAAAAACCTGGCAGAAACCCGCCGCGAGTGGGAGCGCGACGTGCCGGTGTGGGTGAAGACGGCAGTGGATTTGGGGATTAAGCTAGATTAACCGTGTGGTTAAAAATCAGTGCTCTTAAACGCTGCGTATTATTCTATTTCCAGATCGATAAGAGGCTAGGCGCGGAGCCTACGAGAGTGCTGTAGCACGGCAAGGCGACGCAACAACGCATCTTATTGATCTGGAAA
>JAYVGI010000423.1:0-26660 GCA_043772355.1 Polaromonas sp. | reverse complement strand
AGCGCGTGAAGGTTCAGCACGGTGTAGCGGTTGAAGCCGATCTCGTCTGCCGAAGCGATCAAAAACTCGATGGCCTCTTTGTGGTTGAGGATCATCTGGCCTTCTTTGGCGTCGCGCCCGGTTGCTACCTCGCCTGCGGCCAAAAGCCGTTCGGTCTCCAGCAATGAATAGGTATTGCCTTCCAGGCGGCTGGAGTTCCACGACAGGTCGATCAGCAGGCGGCTCGCAATCTGGCGGGCATACGTGCCTGCAGGCTCGTTGGCGTTGACGGCCTGGCCAGCGGCCAGCAGCTCTGCGCGGGTGGATGCGGGTAGGTAATAGGTGACGTTGGGCCGGTAGCTGTCTAGAAATGCGGGGTTGTAGCCTACGGGTTTGAGGTTTTGCAAAGGCTGGTTGACATGGGCTTTGATTGAGTTGGCTTCGGGTGAGAGCGGGATGCCTACGTCCAGCGACACGGTGGCCGAAGGCGTGGCTGAATCGTGGGCTGAACTGTGGGCCGAAATGACGATCCCATCGCCACGCAAATACCGCGTCGCGCGTCCCACCCCTTGCGTGTGCACGAGCTGCTTGCGGATGAGGTCTGCCAACCTGCGCTGAAGGGTGCGCCGTGGCAGCCGCGCAGCCAGAGCCGCCTCGATTTGCTCGATTTTTGCGCCGCCGGGAAAATGCGAAATCGCATTCGCAACGGAATTTAAGGCATCGGTGGGGTTGGATTCGAGCACGGTTACTTGGCGCGCAAGTTAAATACGCGCCATTTTACGCGCCAATTCACACAGAAAGTATCGTTTTTTGTCGCGTAAATGAATTTGAGCGACAAAATTAAACGAAAGAAGAATTACGCGCCACATTTTTGGCGCGGTTTCTGGCGATTGGGTGAAATGCACCAAGCCCAAGCCCTTCACCGCACCTCGCAGTGCGACTCCTCACCGCACCTCTCACCGCATCAGCGCCTCAATCTCATCCGCCTTCACCGGCACGCCGCGCGAAATCAGCTCGCAGCCTTTTTCGGTCACGATGGCGTCGTCTTCAATGCGGATGCCGATGTTGTGAAACTTCTCGGGCACGCCGGGGGCCGGGCGCACGTAGATGCCGGGCTCGATCGTCAGCACCATGCCGGGTCGCAGGATGCGTGCGGGGCGGTTGATGATGGTCTCGCCGGTCAATGCGTCTTTGCGCTCGCTGGTTTTACCGATTTCTGAAGGCTCCAGGTAGCCGCCGCAGTCGTGCACGTCCATGCCCAGCCAGTGGCCGGTGCGGTGCATGTAGAACTGGAAGTAGGCGCGGGTGTCGATCACGTCTTGTGCGCTGCCGTGTTTATTTTTGTCCAAAAGGCCTACGTCAAGCATGCCTTGGGCTAGCACTTTGACGGCTGCGTCGTGCGGGTCGATGAAGCGTGCTCCTGGTTTAGTAGCTGCTGCCGCAGCTTCCTGGCTGGCCAGCACCAGTTCGTAGAGTTCTTTTTGGGGGCCAGTGAATTTGCCGTTCGCGGGGAAAGTGCGGGTGATGTCTGACGCGTAGCTGTCCAGTTCGCAGCCTGCGTCGATCAGCACCAGGTCGCCGCTTTTGACCGGCGCTGCGTCGGCGCGGTAGTGCAGCACGCAGGCGTTGGCTCCGGCGGCTACGATGCTGCCGTAGGCTGGGTATTGCGAGCCGTGCAGTCTGAACTCATGGAGTAATTCGGCGTCCAGGTGGTATTCACGCACGTCTTTGCCGTCTTTGATCATGCGGGCGCACAGCTGCATGGCGCGGATGTGGGCCCCCGCGCTGATCTGCGCGGCGCGGCGCATGGTGGCTATCTCATGCGCGTCTTTGACCATGCGCATTTCGTCCAGGATGCTGCACAGGTCGCGCTGCTGTTCGGGGCACAGCGCGCCGTAGCGCACGCGTGCGCGCACCTTGCCCAGCCAGCTGTCTACGCGCGTCTCCAGGCCTTTATGGATGGCGAAGGGGTACCACACGGTGTGTTGGTTTTCCAGCAGTTTGGGCAGGTGCTGCTCTATCTCGGCGTTGGAGTGCGCGGCGGTGAGGCCCAGGGCCTCGGGTGCTGCCTCGGGGCCCAGGCGGTAGCCGTCCCAGATTTCGCGTTCCATGTCTTTGGGTTGGCAAAACAGGGTGGTTGTGCCGTCAGACTGGATGACCAAGGTAGCACCGGGCTCGGTAAAGCCGGTGAGATAGTAAAAGTAGCTGTCGTGCCGGTACAAAAAGTCGCTGTCGCGGTTGCGGGCTCGCTCGGGGGCGGTGGGCACGATGGCGATGCTGTCGTTGCCTAGTTGCGAGGCAACACGAGCGCGGCGCTCGGCGTAGAGGGCGTGGGGGGAGCCGTTGTTCATGTTGAGAGTCCTTGTGCCATGCGCAGCAGTTCCATGCCGCGTTCTACGCGGTTGCTGCCCCGTAGTTGGCGTACTTTAAAACGGGTTTCTGCGTCAAACTCAACCAAGGCTTGGGTGGTTAGTTCATCTAGCAGTCGCGACAAGCTCACGCCTTGCTGGTCAGCCATGGCCTTGAGTCGTTCGTGTTTATGGTCGGGTAACCGTAGCGTTAATGCGCTCATGCTGACAACTCCTTTAAAAATTCAGGTGGCGTGCAGTACTGTAGTAGGGGGAAGCGTAACTCCATCGACGCAAAATCTCGTGTGTTCCAAGTAAGGATGTGACTGGCAGCAGCAGCCACGGCCAACTCCACCACATGGTTATCACCTTCGTCGCGCAAGTTAGGCCGCCACGAAAAATAGGTTTTAACCCATTTGCAACTGTCCAGAAATATATCTAACAACTCTTCTCTTTGCGCAGTGTTGAGTCGACAAGCTTTAAACAAAGACGCACGCGACATCACGTCTTCATATTCCGCCAATAGCACTGCCCCCATGGCGGCCTGTAGTTTGCCTTGCAGGCACAACTCAATGATTTTCGCGGAAGCGCCTGTACCCATACAGGCACCTACAAAAACATTGGTATCAATGACGATCATAGGTGGATGATACCAAATTAGTTGCTGTTTGGTGTCGCATGTGATATCAACGTGCAACGCTAACAAATAGCCATAAATAAAATTATTATGGCTACAATTAAAAGACTATTTAAATGGATGCATTCCTATGTCAGAAGTCGCTGTACACATGCTGAAAAATTCTTTGTCTGCGGTACTGGAAAAAGTGCAGGCGGGTGAGGAGGCCATTATCACGTCACACCGTAAGCCCATTGCCAAGATTGTCGCGCTGAATGCGCCTTTGCGCATGGGGGCTTTGCCTAAGGCCGCAAATGGTGCGCCCAGCCTGCCTGCGATTGCCGGGGTGACGTGGCGCACGGGACGGTTTAAACCGCAAGACTTTGCGCCTATCGTGTTGGCCGGTAATGGCCCTAGCGTGGCCGACATCCTGGTGGCGCAGCGGCGCGGACCTGGCACAGCCCACGGGGCTTAGCGCGTGCTGTACCTGGACAGCAGCGCGTGGGTGCGCTTGTTTTTGCAAGAGGGCAACTCTGCTGCGGTGCGCAAGCTGGTAGCGCAAACCGACGACAGAATTTGCTACGAGCTGGGCTACGTAGAGGTGCGCGCCGCACTGGCTGCGGCACACCGCGCGCGGCGCATAGACGACGATGCGCTGGAGCGGGTAAAAAAACAGTTTGATATTGAGTGGCTTAAAAGCTCGGTCGTGGCCACCGACGAGGTGTTGATCCAGCGCGCCAGCGGCATTGCCGAATACGGCGGCCTGCGCGGCTATGACGCAATGCACCTGGCCGCCGCCGAGCGGGTGCGCTTGGGGGGCTTTATGGACATGGATATGCTGTCGTTTGACAAAGACCTGGTACGTGCAGCCAAGATGCTGGGCATACGCTGTGTGGAGCTACCTGCGGCTTAATGCTGCTTGCAGTGGTCTGATTCCATTTCTAAATCATTACTGTCGTTGTTGCGTCGCCTTGCCGTGCTGCAGCACTCTCGTAAGCTCCGCGCCTAGACATTAATGATGTAGAAATGGAATGCGCTGGGCTCAGGCGTTGAGCTGCGCCACGCGCTCGGGTGTACCCACATCTGTCCACTCACCCGAAAACAGCTCCGCACTCACCAGTCCGGCATCCATGGCGGCGCGTAGCAAGGGCGCTAGGGCGGCTTTAGTGCCTGCCGGGTTGCCTGCGGGGATGTCGCAATACGGCGGGGCAAACAGGGCATGTTTGTACAGGCCGATGGTGCTGTAGGTGTGCAGCGCGTGCCCAGCGTCTTTGGGCAAATTCAGCGCCAGGCCCTGGCTAGATAAGCCAAAGTCGCCACGCGGATTGTGCGGCGGGTTGGGCACCAGCCAGATGTGGGCCAGCTGGTCGGACTGGGCAAATTTGTCGTAATCGACGCGGCGGTAGGCAAAGCTGGGCGCAAACACGTCGCCGGCCAGCACCCAAAACACTTGGGCCAGTTGCGGCAGCGCGCGGCAAATGCCGCCTGCGGTCTCTAGTGCGTAGCCAAAGTCTGCACCTTCGTGCGAATAAGTGATTTGCGGTTGCTCACTATTTAGTAGCTGTTCCCGCAATATTCTAGAGGGCTGTTGCTCGAAAATGTTTGAAAAATAGGCCTCTATCTGCTCCCCAAGCCAAGCGGTGTTCACCAGTTGCTGGCCGAAGCCATTGGCGGCCAGCGCCTGCATGGCCCATTGCATCAACGGCTGGCCACGCACCTGCAACAAAGGCTTGGGGCAGGTGTCAGTCAGGGGTCGCATGCGCTCGCCACGGCCTGCGGCGAGGATGATGGCTTGGGCTTTCAAGGCGGGCTCGGAAGGGGCAAAAAAAACGGGCATGACGTGATTATCATGCCCGTTGGCGTTTCATGGAGCCTGGCACAGCCAAGCTAATCGGATCTCGTTCAGGTCAGCTTGATGGTGAGCGCGCCGGGTGCGCAGGTGTTGGAGAAGGTGTATTTCACCGTGCCTACCCCGGGAACAGCAACGGCGGACAGTGCAGCGTTGAGCGATGCGTTGTTGGCCGAGCAGGCGTCGGCAGGCAAGCCTTGGTAGCAATAGTTCAACAACGAAGCGCCATTGAGCGAGATCGCTACGCCGCAATCGGCAGTGCCGGTCGCGCCGGTGCCGCTGATGGTGATCACGTTGGCGCCCGTAAACGACACCGTAATGGCCTTCCCGTTGATGCTGCTGTAGGCCGAGCTGTAGGCTGCGCTGAACGTGGCATAAGTCGTGGAGGCCATGGCCGTGCTCATCAGGCTGTTCAGCGATACGCCGGGGTTGTTTTGCAGGTACTGTGACAGTGCGCGCAGGGCCATGCCGTAGTCGTTGGTGGTGCCGCTCACGCTGGGCAGCGTCGTCACGATGTTGGTGCCGGTAGTCAGCCCCAGTTGCGAGGCAATTTTGGTGGCCGAGGCGCTGAAGGCTGCCGCTGTAGGTGCTGCGCTGCCGCTGTAGGTGTAGGCCATGGTGGTCAGAGGGGTGACCATGCCGGTGACGGTACCGCCGCCCGCCGTGACGACGGTGCGCATGGGCGCGGCCAAGGTGGTGGTGCGGCCAGAGGCTTCGTCGATATAGCTGCCGCCGCTGACTTCGACGATCACGTCACCCGCGAACGCGGTGGCCACGCTGTAGGCACCGGTGACGCTGGTCGTTGTGGTGACCAGTACGGCACCGCTGGCGGCGTTTTTAATGGTCACGGTGGCCCCGTTGACGGGCCCCTTGACCGCATTTCCGGTGATGGTGGTGCTGGTGCTGGTGCTGGTGCTGGTGCTGGTGGCTGTAGCGGTAGCAGGTGTGCTGTCGCCACCGCCGCCGCAGGCGGCCAGGGTGATGGCCGCTGCGGCGGCGCTGATCCAGAGGGTAAGTTGACGCATGGTGTTGCTCCTAGTTAAGTTGAGTAAGCGATGGTATGCAACCAAACGCGCTTGCGCCACCCCCCATTTAGGGGGGGTATATCTGAGAATTTACCCGCGATGTATCCGGTGCCGCACTACCTGCTTCGCAGCAAAAAGCGCCAGCAGCGCGTCCATCAGCGCGTGGGCCTTGGCGCTGTGGTCGCCGCCAAAATTGCACACATACACGTCCAGCGTTGCGCCGCGCTGCTCGGGCCAGGTGTGCACACACAGGTGGCTTTCAGCCAGCAGCACGGTGGCCGTCACGCCGCCGGGGCCTTGGGCGGTTGAGGGAAAGGTGTGAAACAGCTGCGCCACGCTTTGCAGCCCAGTTGCGTGTACGGCTTGCACGCAGGCCGCGCCCAAGCGTGCAGCGTCGGTCAGCCAGGCACTGTCGCACTGGCAGTCGGTTAAATCAGCGGTGAGGTGCAGGCCTTGCATAGGGCAATACTGTACGGGATGTTGGGTCTGTATTTCGCTGGTTTGCAGCGCGTGAGACCCGAGCGAGCTGGGCGGGCCTGCCGGCCCGGTAAAATACCGGGTTTTCCCCATCCAGCGATCCCCAGCCCATTGTTCCGGCAGCCTCCCATGACACACAACACCAAAGATATGGCCAACGCGATCCGCGCATTGGCAATGGACGCAGTGCAAGCTGCCAACTCGGGCCATCCCGGCGCGCCGATGGGCATGGCCGACATGGCCGTCGCCCTGTGGGGCCGCCACCTGCGCCACAGCCCGGCCAACCCGCATTGGGCGGACCGCGACCGCTTTGTGCTGAGCAACGGCCACGGCTCCATGCTCATCTACTCCTTACTGCACCTCACTGGCTACGACCTGCCTATGAGCGAGCTGAAGAACTTCCGCCAGTTCCACAGCAAAACCGCTGGCCACCCCGAGGTGGACGTGACCCCCGGTGTCGAGACGACGACAGGCCCGCTGGGCCAAGGCATTACCAACGCAGTAGGCATGGCGCTGGCCGAGAAACTATTGGCTGCAGAATTTAATCAGCCCGGCCACAGCATCGTGGGCCACCACACCTATGTGTTCATGGGCGACGGCTGCCTGATGGAAGGCATCAGTCACGAAGCCTGCGCTCTGGCAGGTGCGTGGAAGCTCAATAAACTGATCGCCTTGTACGACGACAACGGTATCAGTATTGACGGCCAAGTGGCACCCTGGTTTATCGACAATACTGCGCAGCGTTTCAAGGCCTATGGCTGGAACGTGATTGACAAAATCGACGGCCATAACGTGGACGCGGTAGACCGCGCGATTGCCGACGCAAAAAATTCTGCCGACAAGCCTACGCTGATCATCTGCAAAACCAGCATCGGCAAAGGCAGCCCGAACCGCGCCAATACCGCTAAGGCACACGGCGAGCCATTGGGCGCAGAAGAGATCGCCCTCACGCGCGCAGCGCTAGGCTGGGCGCATGCCCCGTTTGACATTCCGAAAGAAGTCTACAGTGACTGGAATGCTTTGGCCAAGGGCACACAAGCTGAGCTGAGCTGGGACACCCGCTTTGCAGGCTACCGCCAAGCCTTCCCTGAGTTGGCCAACGAATTTTTGCGCCGCATGGCGGGCGATCTGCCCAAGAACTTTCCCCAAACCGTGGTCGATGCCGTGCTGGCCGCTAACGCCAAAGCCGAGACGGTGGCCTCTCGCAAAGCATCGCAAATTGCGCTGGAGGCCTTCACCGCCGCTCTGCCCGAGATGCTGGGCGGTAGTGCTGACTTGACCGGCTCGAACCTGACCAACACCAAGAGCACCCCGCCCCTGCGCATCGACCTGGCAGGCGATGTGAAGCGCGATGCAGAAGGCAAACTAGGCCGCCACATCAATTACGGCGTGCGCGAGTTTGGTATGGCCGCCATCATGAACGGCATTACCCTTCACGGCGGCTTTATCCCCTACGGCGGCACCTTCCTGACCTTTAGCGACTACAGCCGCAACGCCATCCGCATGGCCGCGCTCATGAAAAAGCGTGTGGTGCATGTGTTTACCCACGACAGCATTGGCCTGGGCGAAGACGGGCCTACGCACCAGTCGATCGAGCATGCAGCGTCGCTGCGTTTGATTCCTAACCTGGACGTATGGCGCCCGGCTGATACGGCAGAGACCGCAGTGGCGTGGGCCGTGGCGTTGCAAAACAAAAACAAACCGACCGCGCTGCTGCTGAGCCGCCAAAACCTGCCCTACGCGCCCAAGGCTGACTCCCATGCCGCGCCAGACGCAAGTGGCCTGGACAACATCAGCAAAGGCGCTTACGTGCTGGCCGAGCCGCAAGAAGTCGGCATCAACAAAAAACCCCAAGCCATCATCATCGCCACCGGCTCGGAAGTGCAGTTGGCGCTCAAAGCGCAAGAGCTATTAGCTGCCAAAAAAATAGCTGTACGCGTGGTGTCCATGCCCAGCACCACCACCTTTGACAAACAGAGAGTAGCGTACAAAAAGCAAGTGTTGCCCGCAGGCATCCCCCGCGTTGCGGTAGAAATGGGCTCAACCGACGGCTGGTGGAAGTACGGCTGCGCCGCAGTGGTTGGCATCGACAGCTATGGCGAGTCAGCCCCCGCGCCGGTATTGTTCAAGCATTTTGGTTTTACCCCCGAGAATGTCGCAGCGACTGTGCAAGCAGCTTTGCAGCGTCGTTGATTTTGATTTTTAACAGGAGAATAGTATGAAAGCAGTTCGATTTTTAGCCGTTGTAGCGGCAGTGTGGGCCACCAGCGTATCCGCGCAAACCGTGACCGAGCTTAAAGTGGAGCCCAAGCAAGTCAAAGTCGGTGAAGCAGTCAAAGCCACCGTGAACTTTGATGTCGGCCAGGTCGTCAACTGCGGCCTGCACCTCATTTGGGGCGACGGTGCCGTGGTGGAGAGCAAGATCAACCAAGCCCAAGACGTGCCTACCATCGCATCGCACCAATACGCCAAGCCCGGCACCTATACCATCGTGGCTGAGCCAAAGCGCGTAGGCTCGGTGCTCAAGTGCAATGGTAAAAACCAAAAAATGGTGGTGACCGTTGTCGCTGCCCCTGTGGCCGCTGCACCGGTAGCACCTACCGCACCTGCTGCTGTAGCCGCCGCCCCTGCCGCAGCGTCAGCCGCGCCCGCCAAAGCCCAAGAGAGCTCTGACCTGTGCCCCACAGGTTGGACCCTGAGCAAAGCCAGTGTCAAAGCCAATGGCGCTTTCACCTGCAAGGCTGCGCCTAAAACCAAGGTACCTAAAGAAGAAATCATGTGCCTGGAAAAGCTCAAGTATTTTGCCGACAGCAAGTCTGGCCAGCTCGGCTGCCGTCCGTAATTTAATTTTTGACATCTGGAGAAACTGGTATGACTATCAAGGTAGGTATTAACGGCTTTGGCCGCATCGGGCGCATGGTGTTTCGCGCTGCGGTACAAAACTTTTCCGACATCGAAATCGTCGGCATCAACGACCTGCTGGAACCTGACTACTTGGCCTATATGCTCAAGTACGACAGTGTGCACGGCCGTTTTAAAGGCGATGTGTCGGTAGACGGCACCACCTTGGTGGTCAACGGCAAGCGCATCCGCCTGACCGCTGAGCGCGACCCCTCTACGCTCAAGTGGAATGAAGTGGGCGCAGAGGTGGTGATTGAATCCACGGGCCTGTTCCTGGACAAAGTCACCGCGCAAAAGCATTTGGATGCAGGCGCGAAAAAGGTGGTGATGTCCGCCCCGTCCAAAGACGACACCCCGATGTTCGTCTACGGCGTGAACGACAAAACCTACGCTGGCCAGGCCATCATTTCCAACGCCTCCTGCACCACCAACTGCCTGGCTCCCGTGGCCAAGGTGCTCAACGACAAATGGGGCATCAAGCGCGGCCTGATGACGACCGTGCATGCGGCGACCGCCACACAAAAGACGGTCGACGGCCCGAGCAACAAAGACTGGCGCGGTGGACGCGGTATTTTGGAGAACATCATTCCTTCATCCACGGGTGCAGCCAAGGCCGTGGGCGTGGTGATTCCAGAGCTGAACAAAAAACTCACCGGCATGTCGTTTCGCGTGCCCACCAGCGATGTGTCGGTGATTGACCTGACGGTAGAGCTCATCAAAGAAGCCAGCTACGCCGAGATCTGCGCCGAGATGAAAGCCCAAAGTCTGGGCGCCATGAAGGGCGTGCTGGGTTATACCGAAGACAAGGTAGTCGCCAGCGACTTCCGTGGCGAGAGCTGCACCAGCGTGTTTGATGCCGACGCAGGCATCGCACTGGACAGCACCTTTGTGAAGGTGGTGAGCTGGTACGACAACGAATGGGGCTACAGCAACAAGACGCTGGAGATGGTGCGGGTGGTGGCTGGCAAATAGCTGGCTATCAGTTCGGTCTGCCCTCGGTTCTGTGCTCGCTCTGGCACTTGGTGTGCACAGCTCCGCGGCTGTCCCCGGCCTGCGGCCTCCTCCTGGATGCCGCTGCGCTGTGCACACCAAGTGCCAGAGCTGCGTCAAGGAATGGTTGGAGGTACATCGGTGGATCCCCACCTACTTCGCGAGATCAGGTCGGCGGTGCACTTAGCGCAGCGGCATAAAGGAGGAGCTGTCGGCCCTAGGCCAGCGCGGGGGACAGCCGCGGAGCTAAGTGCACCGCCGGCCTGATCCCGTACAAAACCAGACGCTCGTGTAACAGTGACACTGACCGCGCAAAGAGCTACAAAGTATGGCTACGATCCCCGTCGCTAAAGCCCATCGGCTCAAAATCCACACCTTTGCCAAAGCCAATCACTTTGAACAGCTCTCCCATCTCATGCTCTGTAGCCAATTTGCCCGCCAGCCCTCTATTCAATTGCGGGAGCAGCTCCATTTTTGGTAGCAAATTGCAGTTCATCAAAAACCGCGCCTGGTTGCAGTAGCCCAGCACGTCCAGGCCCGCGTCTTGCCCGGCCAGTGCTATTGCCGTGAAGTTCACATGCGCGGTGATGTCTTTCAGGCCCACTTTGTCCAGCGGGTCGGTATCGGCCAAGTGCTGGTAATGGCACATCAAGGTGCCCATATGGCGCTGCGGGTGGTAGTACTCACTCTCGGGAAAACCATAGTCAATCAAGAAGGCCGCGCCGCGCACCAGATGCGCTGCGATGGTGCGGACAAAGGCCTCGGCCTGCGGGTGGATCTCGGTCAGGTAGTCGTGGTGCCCTGCGATGTCAAAGGACGGGCGCAGCGCCGTGGGGCGGTCTTGCCAGGCGAAAGTGAGGGCGTGCTGGTCTTGGCCCGGGGGCACCTTGCCGTGGTGCTGGCTGGCGCTAGCGGCCATGCCCACGGGTTCGGTCACTGTCACCACACCGCGTTCATGCCACACCCCCTGTTTGCGTGCCAGGAGTTTGACCGGCATGGCATCCAGCACTTCGTTGCCCACCATCACGCCTTCGATGTGCCCTGGCAAGTCATCCAGCCACTGCACCAGGCTGCCAAGATGAGCCAGTTTTTCCTGCTGCCGCGCCCGTAGGCTGGCAGACACTTCCATGATGAAATAGTGCTCTAGCCTCATAGAATGTTGCGCGAGCAGCTCACATATTTGTAGTGCCATGGCACCGGTGCCAGCGCCAAACTCGTAAACGCAGCGGCTGCCACTGGCTTGCAGGGCCTGCGCCACCTGCTCGCCCACGCAGGCACCAAACAGGGGCGATATCTCGGGCGCGGTGATAAAGTCGCTGCCCGAGCTGGGCAGTGCGCCAAACTTTTGCGAACCGTGGGCGTAGTAGCCCAGGCCCGGGCTGTACAGCGCGGCGTGCATGAAGGCATCAAACGGTATCCAGCCTCCTGCAAGGGCTATAGACTGGTGAATTTGTGCACACAGCGCGTCCGATACACTAAGCGGTGAAGATTCCATCCCCCGTATTGTCTGTGATCCCATGACCGCCCCTGACCTTCCTGTCGTACTCGTTACCGGCGCTGCCAAGCGGCTGGGCCGCGAGATCGCGTTGGCGCTGGCGCGCGCGGGCTGGCGTGTGGCGGTGCATTACCGGGGCTCGGAGCAAGACGCTGTGCAGACGGCGGCTGATTGTGCAGCAGCCACAGCGGCGGCCACCGGGCAAGCATCGCCAGGCGCAGTACTGTCAGCCGAGAGCGCGCATTTTCAGGCCGACCTGGCTGATGAGGCCGCCACCCGCGCCCTGGTGCCCCAAGTGCTGGCCCATATGGGGCGCCTGGACGCCGTGGTGAACAACGCCGCCCTGTTTGAGCACGACACGCCCGCAAGCTTTGGCTACGCTCTGCTGGAGCAGCACCTGCGGGCCAATACCGGCGCGCCCATTGTGCTGGCCCAAGCGCTGCATGCGCATGTGCGCGAGCGCCAAGCAAGCGGCGTGGTGGTCAACCTGCTGGACCAAAAGCTGTGGAACCAAAATCCAGATTTTCTCAGCTACACCTTGTCCAAAGCCGCGCTGGAGGCGGCCAACACCGTGCTGGCCATGGCCTTGGCCCCGCAGGTGCGCGTGGTGGGCGTGGCCCCGGGCTTGACCCTTACCAGCCACTTGCTGCCAGACGATAAATTCAAAGCCTTGCACGCCTTGAGCCCACTCGGGCGCAGCTCCACACCGCAGGATGTCTGCAGTACGGTATTATTTGCCATCCAAAATCAGTCCATTACCGGCACCACCCTACTGGTCGATGGCGGACAACATTTAATGAAATTTGACCGCGATTTTTCGCTTATGTAAGCATGCCCACCTCTAAAGGCACCCAAATTCTCACCCTCACTGGCCTGCGTTTTGAGGCTAATTTGGGTATTCTTGAGCACGAAAAGGCCAAGTCCCAGCCCCTACAGGTAGACGCTGAACTCAATCTAGGCACCCAGCCCCTGCTGCCCAGCGACGATGGTATCAACCACGTGCTGGACTACCGCAAGGTGCGCCAGATCATCATCGACGAATGCACTGAGCGGCACATCAACTTGCTGGAAAGTCTGATCGGCAAGCTCAGCCTGCGCCTGATGCAACTGCCCGGCGTGCTGGGTGTGCGCGTGAAAATCGCCAAGCTGGAGATATTTGACGACTGCGAAGTGGCCATTCGTGTAGAAACGGGGCAGTGGTGAGCCGTACTGATTCCAAGCCGTTTTTGGCTACCGAGCCCAGCCCGCTGTCGGCAGCGCCCAATTCACGGCCATTTCTGCGTACCGAGCCCAGCCCGCTGACGGCTGTGGCGGAAACCAAGCCCCCCAAACTCCGCTTGGGCCAGATGCTGGTGTGCAGCCATGCGCGTGGCGAACCGGCCGAGAAGTACCTCAAAATGCTGCACGACGTGTGCGCGGCCAACAACCGTAACCGGGGCCTGAGCGGCGTGCTGCTGTATGGCAGCGGTGTGTTCGTGCACTGGCTGGAGGGCTCCAACGAGTATCTGGACGAGGCCTGGGCGGCCATTGCCAAAGACGATCGGCACGAGAAAATATCGGTGTTATGGCACAGCACCAATGCCCCCGAGCGCCTGTTTGGCGACTGGACCATGGGCCTGCGCAGCCCCATGGTGGCGCGCGATTTGCTGGAGATGCTGCGCTGCATACAAGACCTGCACACGCCCAAGGCCCTGCTACGGGCCAACTGCTACGAGGCGTTCATTGACGCGCTGGACCTGCTCAAACGGGTGTGCGCAGCGGATGCAGAAAACGGCGATGCGCCCGTGTCCGCAATGTCGCAAGCAGCCAAGCACAAGCTGCTGCGCCCAGCGCGCAAAGTGCTCAGAGCCATGGAGAAAACCGGATTTTTGCCCTACGCGGTGCAGGCAAAAACTACGCCCAGAGACATCGCCAAGTTCTCTGAGCTCAGCTCGCTGGAGGGCGAGGCCTCATCGATTTTCAAGCACTCGGTGCCCATGGAGCAGAAAGCCTTGTTTGACATGCAAGCGGAGGGCATGGATGACCTGCTCACCATGCTGGACATGCCTCTGCGCCTGGCCCTGGGCCGCGAGCTGTGGGGGCGGCGTGAAGGGCTGACCAAACGGCCCTTGCACTGGACGTATGAGGGCAAACTGGTGGCCGTGTTTGACCATAAAACCTGGCGCGTAGGCATGCACCCCGAACTGACCTCGGTGGCTTATGAGCAGGCCATCGTGACTGAGCGCCTGGCCAGCGCCAACGACATTCCCATGCCGTTTCGCATTACCACCGCCTACGCATTGTTTTGGGACTACGCGCGCTCAGACCAGTCGCCCGAGGTGAAGCTGCCATCTCGCTTTACATCGCGCCGCATCCGGCTGCGCCGCAAGCCACCGGTGCCCGAGCTGATGCTGCAACCCGGCCAGCAGCAACTGCTGACTTTGCTGGCCAAAGGCCCTGAACGCTTGGCCGATTTAGGCCAGACGATGGGGCTCATGCCGGACGCCATGGCCACTTTGCTCAAGCCGTTTTATGCGTCCCGCTGTATCGAGGCGGTCGAGGACCATTAACGCGCCGCTGCATTGAGTTTGGTCGATTCTTCGACGGCCAAGTCCCACAGCTCCTCCAGGCTGGCCAAGTCAGAGGTCGGTTCAGATTCACTGGTCAGCCGCAGCCGCACGTAGCGGATCGACTTGTGGCTCCAACCGTGGCTGTGGAACAGTTTTTTGCGCAGGGTGCTGTCGAGCTGCTCCCAGGTGCCCGAAAATGCGGCCTTGCTGCTGGCCACAATACGGTAGCGAACGGGTGGCAGGGTGGGGAAATTGAGGTCCTCCATACGGCCCAGGGTGACCAAACGCACCAAGCGGTTGGCCAAATCGTCACTCAGGTTCATACCGGGCATAAAGATGGCAAATACGCTGCGCTCTATGTGCACCACTTTGTCTTGCTCCCGCACGATATGGCGCAGGGTGCGGACACTGCGGACATGCGCGTGCTGGGCATCGCCGATACCCAGACCAGCCCCGCGCTGCGAATCCACCAGGCATTGCACATACGCCACGGCCATGTCTTGCCCTTTGTGTTGGGCCTGCAGCCACAACTGGGCCAGCGTTTGCTTAAACAGGTGCGGGGCCAAGTAGCCGGTGAACGGATCGATCTGCTCCAAGTAGGCGCTACGCACCTCACGGCTATGCAGGTTTTTGGCATGCCAATGCAGGGCAATCAAGAGCACCGGCATCTCAAACAGCAGTGCGTACAAGGGCAGGTTGTAAGGCAGCCAAGGCAGTGCATACCAACCAAAGCTGTCCACCACAGCCAGTGCAATGGCGATGGTCAAGGGCGTATAGGCCAGCAACCACAACATACCCACCGCGCTGGCCTGGCGCGCAGCGCATGCGGCAGCTACCAGCAACAGGGCTGCACAGCCAACGAACAGGACGACAAATGCCCAGACTTTGAACGCCAGGTTGTCGATGCTCACAAACAAGCTGATGGCCCCACACCCCATCAGCAAAGCGGCGCTGATGCTTCGGTACAGGCGCGGCGACGCGGCCCGGTCTACAAACAGGGACCTGCCAACCTGCAACTGCACCAGCGTAGTGGCCATGACACACAAAAGGATCGATTGCCCCGCCCACCAGGCGGACTCCCGCCACAGCGCATAACTGCCAATCCCTAGATAACTGACAAGGGCTACACCATTGAGGGCCGCATACAAGGCATACCATGCGTAGGTCGCATCGCGGTACATGACGGCCAACGCGCCGCTGAGCAGCACCATCAAAACCATAAACCCCAGCATCAATGCGGCGAGGGTGAAGATTTGCAGCATTTGCATGGCCGCCACCTCGCTGGGCAGCAGTTGGACTGAGAAATGCAAGGGCACCTCGTTAAACACCCGCACATAAAAATCATGCGCGCCCGGGCCCAGCGCGGGCAGATAAAACTGCGGGCTCAGGCTGCGCTGGGGCCATTGGGCGTGGGCGATCCAGTCGCCTGCGGCCTGCATTTGCCAATCGCCTTGGGCGTTGCGGGCATAGAACTCTGCACGGTCGATAAAGGGTTTGTCCAATACCAAGGTCCATGCATTGGCCGGGGTGGCGCTGTCGGCCTGGATGCGAAAGTGCAGCCACAGGGGCCTTTCCCAGGGGGTGTCGTGGCTTGCGTTGGGGTTGAACGGGGTGAATGAACCGGCCTCTCCAGCGGCAATTTGCGCGAGGGTGGCGGAGGCTGGCACATTGGACAGCGCCACCAGGGCCAGCTCAGCGCCCGTCTGGGTGAACGCCGACAGGGCTTGCGCAGCGGGCCGGGCGGCGGGTGCGGTGGCTGCCACCGTTATAGCCTGTGGCAACGCTTGGGGCGCAGCAGCATAGGCCAGGCCCGCTTGGGCTAGCCACCAGGCTATGACGCAACCATACTGCCAACCAACAAGCCGCATAAGCTCCGATTTAATCAGTTAAACAATTAACTTTATCGGACTGTAACCCATCTATTCAGGTCAAGGCCGCTAAAGTGCGAAAATACTGCCTATGAACGCTCCTACTGAACCCCAAGCCTGGCTCCATGCCACAGCGCCCCTGACCGCCACCCCTCACGCGGTGCAAGGCCAGCGTACCAGTGTAGACCATCACAAACTGGAAAAACGCCTGTGCCGCGAGGTAGGCAAGGCGATTGTGGACTACAACATGATCGAGCAGGGCGACAAAGTGATGGTCTGCCTGTCGGGCGGCAAAGACAGCTACGCCATGCTGGACATTTTGATCAAGCTCAAAGCCCGCGCGCCGATTGACTTTGAGCTGATCGCCGTCAACCTGGACCAAAAGCAGCCGGGTTTTCCTGCGGAAATATTACCTACTTATTTGGAAAAATTAGGTGTTGCGTTTCATATAGAAAACCAGGACACCTACAGCATCGTGAAAGACAAAATTCCGGAGGGCAAAACCATGTGCTCTCTGTGCTCTCGCCTGCGCAGGGGTATTTTGTACCGCGTGGCCAAAGAGCTGGGCTGCACCAAGATTGCATTGGGCCACCACCGCGACGATATGTTGCAAACTTTGCTGCTCAATATGTTCTTCGGCGGCAAGCTCAAGGGCATGCCGCCCAAGCTGCAAAGCGATAACGGCGAGCACATCGTCATTCGCCCATTGGCCTATGTGGACGAGCGCGACTTGATCAAATGGGCCACCCTGCAGCAGTACCCCATCATTCCCTGCACCCTGTGCGGCAGCCAGGAAAACCTGCAGCGCAAGCAGGCCGGCATCATGCTGCGCGAGTGGCAGGCCAAGCACCCCGAGCGCCTGGACAATATGCTGCACGCCATGCAAAACGTGGTGCCCTCGCACCTGATGGACACCCAACTGCACAATTTCAAAGGCCTCAAAGCCACCGGCACGCCCGACGCACTGGGCGACAAAGGGTTTGACCATGAAAGCTTTGCTCCGGCTGCGAACGTCATTCGCTTCAATTAGAGGTTTTTCATGGATTTCTAATCCATTTAGGGCGGTAGCCATGGTAAATATTGCGGGAGCAGCTATGAAATATGCAGTGAGTTGTTTGCTGTGCCTGGCCGCACTGGTGCAGCTGACCGGCTGCGCCAGCGTGCGCTTGATCGACAACCAAGTGACCGCCTTCGCTACACTGCCAGCCGTGCCTGCGGGAAGCACCTATCGCTTTGAACGCCTGCCGTCGCAGCAAACTAACGTGCAGCGCCAAGACCGGCTGGAAGCCATTGCGCAAGCCTCTTTAGCCAAAGTGGGCTTGCAGCGCGTAGGCGATGCGCCGGGCAGCCCAGTCGCGCGCTACAGCGTGCAAATGGGCATCCAGGTGCAGCGCGCTGACCTGGCGGGGTGGGATGGCTGGGGGCCGCGCTTTGGCGGCTTTGTAGGGGTTGGTAGCGGGCCCTATGTGGTCGGGCACGGGCGCGGCCATGGCGCGGTTTTTGGCCATTTTGGCTATGGGTTTCCGTACCCATATTTGCCACCACCCAGCTACGTACGCGAGGTGTCCTTGGTGCTGCGCGATACGGCCAACAACCAAGTGGTGTATGAAACCCGCGCCAGGCACGAGAGCCCTTGGGCCGACACGCCGAACATACTGCCCGCCATGTTTGACGCTGCACTGCAAGGATTTCCCACACCCCCCGCAGGCCCACGTATGGTGAATGTAGAGATTGCACGCTAGAAATTTATACAAAATTGGCTGTAGCCTCATAATTTATTGCGCGAGCAGCTATTAAAAATATAGTGAACACACAGGTATGAATATCACCCGCATCACCGCCATCCGCCACGGCGAGACCGCCTGGAACGTGGACACCCGCATCCAGGGTCAGCTCGACATTGGCCTGAACGCCAAGGGCCGCTGGCAAGCCGAGCGTGCAGGTGCAGCGCTGGCAGCAGACGACATTGACGCCGTCTACAGCAGCGACCTGTGGCGCGCCTATGACACCGCGCTGTCGGTGGCCAAGCCCCACGGCCTGAGCGTGCAAACCGACGAGGCCCTGCGCGAGCGCGGCTTTGGCCAGTTTGAGGGCAAAACCTTTGCTGAGATTGAAGCCGCCATGCCCGAGCAGGCCCTGCTCTGGCGCAAACGGGCACCTGATTTTGCCCCTCCCGGCGGCGAATCTTTGATGCAATTACGAGAGCGCGTGATGCACTGCATTCGAGGACTGGTCGAGAAAAACGTGGGAAAACACATCGTCGTCGTCAGCCATGGCGGCGTGATGGACGTGCTGTACCGCGCCGCCACGGGCCTGGACATTCAAGCCGCCCGCACCTGGGATTTGCACAACGCGGCGATCAATCGCCTGCTGTGGAATGGGGAGCATTTGAGCTTGGTGGGCTGGGCTGACACCTCGCATATCGACAATGCGATCTACGAGGCGGCGCGCGACGACGCTACGGCGTGAGCTCCGGGGGGCTTGCATGCTATGGTGAAGAAGGTCATCTGGTCGAAGCGCGCAGTGGGTGCGACAATGGGCTGGTAGAGCGTGGCCCACTACCTCCTACCCCGAAGCATCCAGCAGGAAATACCGTATGACAATGGCACAACTAGGCCGCGCGCTCTGGCTGCTGGCGACACTGACCAGCGCCGCTTGCGTACCCGCCTGGGCGCAAAAAGCCCCTGCTCCCGCAGCCGCCCCGGCAGCCACTGCCAAACCACCCGCTAAACCGGCCGGCGCGGCTGCGCCTACTGCTAGCAATGCCACTAGCAACACCAGCGCCACTACCACCAGTGCCATCGGCACCGTAGACTTGCTCAGCGGCACAGTCACCATCACCACCCTGCAAGGCACGCCGCGCAACATGACCGCAGGCATGGCGCTGGAGGTGGGCGACACGATCAAAACCGAGGAGGAGAGCGAAGCCCACGCCACCATGCTGGACGGCGCTTTCCTGGCCGTGCGCGCCAACTCCAGCATCAAAATTACCGGCTACGCTGCCAACGGCAATACTAAAGACTCCTCGTTGATCCATCTGCTCAAAGGCAGCCTGCGCACGGTGACCGGCTGGATCGGCAAAACCCGGCCAGCGGCCTACCGCGTGATCACCCCCACGGCCACCGTCGGCATACGCGGGACCGACCATGAGGTCATCTACCTGAGCGAGGAGGATGCCGACACCCCCGCCGAGGCAGGCACGCACAGCGTGGTGTTTGAGGGCGGCACCACGCTGGAGACACCCCAAGGCCAAGTTGATGTTGCCGTAGGGCAGGCGGCATTTGTGGCGCCCAAAAGCTTTATTCCCCAGTTGTATGGCAGGGAGTTGCCCGTGTTTTTGGTGCGCGCCAGGGGCCAATATGACAACGACATCGTGCAGCACCGCAATGGCCTGGACGGCATCATGCAGCGCAGCCTGATCGAGCGCGGCATGATGCGCGAGGGGCAAAGCCTGCAAGACATTTTCAAAAGCTTTGGCGCTGGCAGCTCTATTCCTGGTGCGGGGGCTAAAAACCTCACGCCGCAGCAACAAACCCAGCAACGCCAAATGCAGGGCATGCAAAACGAGATCATGAAAAACGTGTTTGGCGGCCCGGGCAATGTGAACGAGCCACTGCCTGTACCGTTTAACATTCCCGGCGCTGGCAGTGGCTCGGGCGCGCCATCGCTGGGCATACCCTCCATGCCCAGCGGCGGTGGTGCAGGCGGCTATGGCGGCGGCTCTATGCCATCGGTACCCAAGCGCTAAGCTAGCGACAACGCCCTCACCACTTCCATTTTGTCATCGCCATGAATTTGACTGCTCTTATAGGCCGCTCTGTAGCTGCTATCGACACGCCCGCGCTGGTGATTGACCTGGATGCCATGCAACGCAACCTGGAGCACATGCAACGCTTTGCGACCCTGCATGGCATGCGCCTGCGCCCGCACGCCAAGATGCATAAATCAGCGGTGCTGGCTTTGCTGCAAATGCAGGCCGGAGCGGTGGGCGTGTGTGTGCAAAAACCCTCCGAGGCCGCCGCCATGGTGGCTGGTGGTGTGACCAACGTGTATGTAAGTAACCAAGTTATAGCACTACTAAAATGTGAGCTGCTCGCGCAATTAAATAAAGGGCTGGCAGTAAAAAATGGCCAAATATCGGTAGCGGTAGACTGCCTGCTGGGCATCCAGCACCTGGCGCAGGCCATGGCCACACACGGCGCGGGCAGCCGCATGGACGTGTATGTAGAGATTGACGTGGGGCAAGCGCGCTGCGGCGTACCCCCGGGCGAGGCCGCGCTGCCGCTGGTGCAAGCCATCGCTCACCATGCAAGTACGACAGGAAGTCTGCGCTTTGCTGGCCTGCAGGCCTACCATGGCCGCGCGCAGCACCTGCGCAGTGCGGCCGAGCGACGCGCCGCCATTGTACGAGTGGTGATGGATGTGCAACGCACCAAAGCGCTGATCGAAGCCGCAGGATTTACCGTGCCCCTGGTCACCGGCGCAGGCAGCGGCACCTTTTGCCATGAGGCCACCAGTGGCGTGTACGGCGAGCTGCAAGCAGGCTCGTACCTGTTCATGGACGCAGACTACGCCGCCAATGAGGCCGACCCGCAGCAGCCCCAGTTTGAGCACGCCCTGTTTGTCAAATCCCAAGTCATGAGCCGCAGCAAGCCCTCCGCCAACGGCACGGCAGACGACCGCGCGGTGGTAGACGCTGGCCACAAAAGCCACGCCATCGACTCGGGCCTGCCCAAACCCTGGGCGGGCCACGGCGCAAACTGGGCGTTCAGCAATGGTGGCGACGAGCACGGCATCTTGCGCGGCACGGCCTTGCCTGAGCTGGGCGACACCGTCTGGCTGGTGCCCGGCCACTGCGACCCGACGGTTAACCTGCACAGCCATATGGTCGGTGTGCGCGGCGGCTTGGTGCACGGCACCGTAGAAGAAATCATCAGGGTAGACGCTAGAGGCGCGCTGACCTAAAACCCAGCACAATGGCGTGATGGGCAAAGCCATTGTTTACGCCACACCTGTCTTCCTCCTTCTCATGGCCATCGAGCTGGCATGGGGCTGGCACCTGCAACGCCGAGGCAAAGGCAAGAACACCTACCGCCTGGCCGACGCCATCAACAGCCTGAGCCTGGGCATGATGAGCCAGTTCACCGCCGTCTTCACCCGCCTGCTGCGCTTGGGCATTTACACCTACCTCTACACCTCGGTCAGCCTGGTGCCGCTGGTGGCAGCCCAGGCGTTTTGGAACACCTGGTACGGCTGGTGTTTGGCCTTGGTGTTCTACGATTTTTGCTACTACTGGCTGCACCGCGCAGGCCATGAGATGGCCATCTTCTGGGCCGCCCATGTCGTGCACCACCAAAGCCAGGACTACAACCTGTCCACGGCCTTGCGCCAAACCAGCAGCGGCGCGTTGCTAGGCTGGTTGTTCTACATCCCCATGGCGTTGGCGGGCGTGCCGCCGCTGGTATTTGGCATTGTGGCGTTGGTCGATTTGCTCTACCAATTTTGGGTGCACACTGAGCATGCGTCCAAGCTGGGCTGGTTCGACCGCTGGTTTTGCAGCCCGTCCAACCACCGCGTACACCACGCCGTGAACGATGTGTACCTGGACAAAAACTACGGCGGCATCTGGATGGTGTGGGACAGGATGTTTGGCAGCTTCAAAGACGAAAACATCCATGAGCCCTGTGTCTACGGCACCCGCTCAGCCCTGGAGTCTTGGGATCCGTTGTGGGCCAACCTCGAGGGCTACGCCAGCCTGTGCCAAGACGCATGGCATGCAAAAAACTGGGTCGATAAACTGCGCGTGTTCTACAAACCACCCGGTTGGCGACCAGCGGATGTGGCAGCACACTTTCCAAAACCGGAGTTTGCAATGGCCGATGCACGCCATAAGTTTGAAGTACCGATAACTCCCGCAGCTCAGGCCTTGGCCATCGCCGTGCTGTTGGCGATGCTGCAATGCGTTGGATTGTTCTTGTGGTTTGGAGACCGCATGCCGGTGGCAGGCTGGACCTGGGGCGTTGCGCTGTTGGGAGGCGCGATATGGGTGCAAGGCGCGCTCTTGCAGCGGCGGGTGTCCGTGCTGGTGGCGTTGGTGATTTTTGCTTTATTGGTACTGGCAACTGTCTTGTCTCCGCTTGGGCAGTGGATTAGTTTGGCGCAATACAACCAAGAATTTTTTCGACTGAAACCGTGAAGCTCAACCCTGCGCCATGGCATTGGCAACGCTCACGACGGGGTTAAACATCACCCGTGAAAAAATCAGCGCTGCTCTTGGGCGGCACCACACCCAAATGCTTATACGCCGCCAAGGTCGCAATGCGCCCACGCGGTGTGCGCTGCAAAAAGCCTTGCTGGATCAAATACGGCTCAATCACATCTTCAATCGTGTCGCGCTCCTCGCCAATGCTGGCCGCGATGTTGTCCAGCCCCACGGGGCCGCCGTCAAAGCGGTGGATTACGGCCTCTAGCAGTTTGCGGTCCATGATGTCGAAGCCCTGCGGGTCAACGTCCAGCATTTTGAGAGCCAAGTTGGCGATGTCCAGCGTGATAGTTCCTTTGCCTTTCACGTCCGCATAGTCGCGCACGCGGCGCAGCAGGCGGTTGGCTATGCGCGGGGTGCCACGCGAGCGCCGGGCAATCTCAAAACCGCCCTCTTCGTCCATGGGCGCTTTGAGCAGCGCGGCGCTGCGTTTGACGATGCGAGCCAACTCTTCAGGCGTATAAAACTCCAGCCGCGAGACAATGCCAAAACGGTCCCGCAGCGGGTTGGTCAGCATGCCCGCGCGCGTCGTCGCACCCACCAGGGTGAAGGGCTGCAAGTCCAGCTTGATGGAGCGCGCCGCCGGGCCTTCGCCAATCATGATGTCGATCTGGTAGTCCTCCAGCGCCGGGTACAAAATCTCTTCCACCACAGGGGACAGGCGGTGGATTTCGTCGATAAACAGCACATCGTTTTTTTCCAGATTGGTCAGCAGCGCCGCCAAATCCTTGGGCTTTTCCAGCACCGGCCCCGAGGTCTGGCGCAGGTTCACGCCCAGCTCGTGCGCGATGATGTGGGAGAGTGTGGTTTTGCCCAAGCCCGGCGGCCCAAACAGCAGCACATGGTCCAACGCCTCATTGCGCATCTTGGCCGCGCCAATGAAAATCTCCAACTGCTCGCGTACCTTCACCTGCCCCACATATTCGTCAAACAGCTTAGGCCGCAGCGCCCGTTCAATCGCCTCTTCCTTGGGCGAGTCGGGCGCGGCGGAGATGATGCGCTGGGGGGCGGAGAAGTTGTCGGTTTGGATGGTCATGGTTATTTGCTCGATACTTCGAGCTCTCGCTCAATACCTTCAATAAGTTTTTTTAAACTTGGCGAAGATGGTGTGTCCAAATCCAAGTGTGGAGAGATTGCTTCTGCCCAGGCCGTCTTATCTACTCCTTTCGCTTTTATCGCCTCAGCGAGCTTTTCCCATGCACCACAAATCGCATCCGGTTTTATTTTCCTTAGATTAGTTATGCTCGATTTAGGATATGCAGCCTTGATGGCATCTGTATCGGCAATGAACCAACTCTCCGTCTCTTCAACAGCGATGCGAAACAAGACCCGAGGGTGTTGAGGCAGTTTCTTCAACATTTCTTGTAAATCAATTAATAGTTCACTACAGGGCGTGTTGTCTGCATCTACCAGAACCAAAACCCAATCATGTTTCGCAAACCATCTGCTAAATCCGCGAAGTTTGGCGGGAAGCTGGTACAAAAGACTGCGATTTTGTAGCTCTGGAGTTTTCAAAATCTTGTCTGGCAAATTACCTCTGCCTACATGCGGATGAATCCTGAAGTGATGATTTTCAGTCAGTAAAAACTTGCGTGTCAGCACCTCTCTAATGGCGGGCACATCTGACGAACCCTCCACAAGCACTTCAATGCGACTCATGGTGTGGTAACGCTCAAATGATTGCTGTACCAAAGACTTCCCATAGGGATGTCTTCATCGTACAGCGCCTGTACGCCTGCAATATCTGCGGTACGGGTGAGAGTGGAGAATCCGTCCTTTCCTTTGTCCAGAATCCAAACCTCATCCGGGGTAAGTGCATCCACCAGATTGGGCGAGTGTGTGGTTAGCAAAACTTGTGGCCCATACTCGCGCAATGCGTACTCTTTCAGCTCGTTGGCGAGTGCCGACAGCAGTTGGTGATGCAAGCCATTTTCCGGCTCTTCAATTCCGACTAAGGGGGCAGGATCTGGATCTTCCATTAACAACAAATAGGCAAGCAGCTTGAGTGTTCCATCCGACATGGCACGTTGAAAAAACGGCTTGTCTCCAAATCCTTTTGCATAAAACATTAATACTAAATTGCCTTCAATCGTTTTGTCATACTCAATTCGTTCAAGGCCAGGTATTTTTTGTCCTAGTCTTACCAGCATTTTTTTGAACTGTGGTTTTTTTTCGCGTTCAATATATTGAAGATAGTTAGCCAAGTTTTCGCCCGTCCTGTCCAAATGCGGTTGAGCCCCTGCAACTGGAGTGCGTCTTGCTAATTCTGGTACAAAATAGGATAGATACCATCGTTTCATGAACTCTCGAAAGCGTTGAATTTCAGGGTGATTTTTTAGAGCTCTAACTGCATCAACAGCCAACTCTTGATCGTTAGCCATTTCAATATTTTCACGATTCTTTGGAATCTTATCTCCACCGACCCATGCTGAACCTTTGCCTTTTTTTAGAGAAATGAAAGTCAGTGGTTGTCCTTGTGCACCCGCCCGTTCAATTGGTTTGTGCTTTAACTCTTCTTTGGCGACATAGACGTGCCCTGTCGAGTCGCAATCGATATGCAACGTGTAGTTGATGGGTGGCGCGCCTTCCCGGCGGTAGCGAATCTCAAACTGGATCGCCTCCTTACTCCCCAGCGTACGCAACTTATCAAATCCCGCGCGATGCGGTTTGTCACAAGCAGCTTCTACGCCTTCATTCAAGCAGTCACCCAAAAAACTAAGCGCATCCAAAATGCTTGATTTACCAGTACCGTTTGCACCAATGATGGCGACTAGGCGCGGCAGTTCGGTCTGCTTCATATTGGACAACACGCGTCCTAACGTCACATCTTTCAATGCGCGAAAATTCTTTATCTGAATGCCTTCTAGAATTGCCATATCAATCTCTTTCTATATTATTTCCCCAACGCCTTCAAAGCCAACTTAATCCCCTCACTCACCCCCGCATCCTGCGGCAGCGCTTTCAGCGCCAGTGCCGCATCGCGGTCGCTGTAGCCTAAGGCAATCAGGGCTTGCAGGATGTCGGCTTGGTTGTCGTGGGTGATGGTGGCGTGGATGCCCAGGTCGGCACCGAGTTTGCCTTTGAGTTCCAGCATCAACCGCTCTGCCGTTTTCTTGCCGATGCCGGGGATCTTGGTGAGGCGGTTGGGGTCTTGCAGCGTGACGGCTTGGCTCAATTCGGCTACGCTCATGCCACTCAATACGCCCAGTGCCATCTTGGGGCCGACGCCGGAGATTTTGATGAGCTGGCGGAAGGTGCTGCGCTCTTGGGGGGTGCCAAAGCCGTACAAAATTTGCGCGTCTTCGCGCACAATAAACTGGGTGAGCAGGCTGATGCGCTCGCCCAGGCCGGGCAGGTTGTAGAAGGTGCTCATGGGCACTTGCACTTCGTAGCCTACGCCGCCGCAGTCTAGAATAACTTCGGGGGGATTTTTCTCGGCCAAAGTGCCTGTGAGTTTGCCAATCATGGGGTGTTCGCTGGTGTTGATGGCGCAATACGGCGCGGTTAGACTATTATTGAAGCATTCTATGATCCTTCGCCACTTATTTTCCCCCAGCAATAACACCCGCATCAGCCACCTGTGCGGCCCTACCGACGAGAACCTGCGCCGCATCGAACACGCACTGGGCGTAAAGATTGCGCACCGCCACGAGCAGTTCAAGGTGGACGGCCCCAAGCTTGCTGCCACGCGCGGCATGGAGCTGCTGCAAGCTCTGTACGAGTTGGCCGCGCGCCCGATACCGCTGGAGACGCTGCAACTCATGCTTTCGGGCGACCCGCGCATGGGGCCAGATGGCGAGGCCGCCCTGCAAACCCGCCGCGCTGACCTGCGCGCGCGCAGCCCTAACCAGGCCAACTACTTGGACAATATTGCCAAGCACGACATCACCTTTGCTATCGGCCCCGCAGGCACTGGTAAAACGTATCTGGCCGTGGCCTGCGCGGTGGATGCGCTGGAGAGGAGCAGCGTGCAGCGCATCGTACTCACGCGCCCGGCGGTGGAGGCGGGCGAGCGGCTGGGCTTTTTGCCCGGCGACATGGCACAGAAAGTAGACCCGTATTTGCGCCCCCTGTACGACGCGCTGTACGAGCTGATGGGCGTGGACAAAGTGCTCAAGGCGTTTGAGCGCAGCCAAATTGAAATTGCGCCGCTGGCTTTTATGCGTGGCCGCACGCTAAACCACAGCTTTGTGATTTTGGACGAAGCGCAAAACACCACGCCCGAGCAGATGAAGATGTTTTTGACGCGCATCGGCTTTGCCAGCAAGGCGGTGGTGACCGGGGATGTGAGCCAGATTGAT
>JAYVGI010000422.1:0-27779 GCA_043772355.1 Polaromonas sp. | reverse complement strand
CCTCCTGATGGGTTGGGGATTCTGCTTGTATGGTGCTTGGCCGGTGTCAGTGAGGAGGCGCTGCTTTTTGTTTTGTACGGGAGCAGGTCGGTGGTGTACTCAGCTACGCGGCTGTCCCCCGTTGCGGCCTAGGGCCGCTTCCTCCTCCTTGATGCCGCTTCGCTGAGTACACCACCGACCTGCTCTGGCGCAAGCGGCTGGCGATCCACCCTGTGGTGCCAAGCCGTCGCAGTGCGCAGCTTTGGCGCAGTCTTGGGTGAGCACCTGGCTTGGAAACTCAGCTACTCACTTAAGCGTAGCACGCTATCTAATAAAATCAGTGGGGTACAAAGGTTAACGATCCAAATTCGTCGGTTTTCAGCTCCTGGAGCACTTCGCCGCTTTTTTAGCCCGTTTGGTGGCACCCAGCAGCTCCCACGGCCAAAATACACGCTATGCATTGCGTAGCTGCTCCCGCAATATTTTAGGGGGCTACAACCTTGGTAGCACCTAAAAAACGGGTTAAAAACACCGTTTTGGAGCGTTTCGGAGCTCCAGGAAGGTCGAAAACCGGCTGGAAACCGAAAATGCAGTGCTATGGGAACCGTTTTTAAGGTACCTACCGGGCTGTAGCCGCCTAAAATATTGCGGGATAAGCTATGAAATACGTAGTGTCTATTTTGGCCCCAAGGCTCTGCCAGCGGTCAGAAAGGCAGGCCAGCGGCACACAGCGGCTGGCTTACCTTAAAAACGTCCGATTGGAACCGTTAACCGCTGTACCCCAATGATTTTATTAGACCGAGTGCTACGCTTTAGTGAGTGGCCACAGTTTAATGCTATCAGCCAACCGGTTACGTCACCCCAGCCAGCAAGCCACCCCAATACTCGCCCGAAGGGCCCGACGTCCGGGGCGCATATTGATGCAGCGCAAATTCCTGCATCGCCGCAACGTGACCACGGCAGGACAGAAATCTTCAAGCCAAGCCAGCAAAGTGACCCAGGTCCGGCGCAGTAACTGCCAAGCCGCACAGCAGCGCCCCAGCCCCTAAATTTCGCCAAACCACCCCCCAGCACACCATTCCAGCCAATTTGGTTACTTCTTAGCGGTATCATTGGCAAATTAGCGTAACCTGGCACCCATCTCATGGCCGACCGTAAAGGCTCTCCGAGCGAAAAAACACTGTACTGCTCCTTCTGCGGCAAAAGCCAGCACGAGGTCAAAAAGCTCATTGCAGGCCCGTCGGTGTTTATCTGCGACGAATGCATTGATTTATGCAACGACATCATCCGCGACGAAGTGCTGCCCGACGCCGAGCGCGAAGCGCGTGGCGACCTGCCCACGCCGCTGGAAATTAAAAACAACCTGGACGGCTATGTCATCGGCCAAGAGGCCGCCAAGCGCGCCCTGTCGGTGGCGGTGTACAACCACTACAAACGACTGCGCTACAAAGACAAAGCCAAAAAAGACGATGTCGAGCTGACCAAAAGCAATATTTTGCTCATCGGCCCCACCGGCTCAGGCAAAACCCTGCTGGCCCAAACCATGGCCCGCATGCTCAACGTGCCCTTCGTCATGGCAGATGCAACGACGCTGACCGAGGCAGGCTATGTGGGCGAGGACGTGGAAAACATCATCTCCAAGCTGCTGCAAACCTGCAACTACGAAGTCGAGCGCGCCCAGCAAGGCATTGTCTACATCGATGAGATCGACAAAATCTCGCGCAAGTCAGACAACCCGTCGATTACCCGTGACGTGAGCGGGGAGGGCGTGCAGCAGGCCCTGCTCAAGATCATTGAAGGCACCATGGCCAGCGTGCCACCCCAGGGCGGGCGCAAGCACCCTAATCAAGACTTCTTGCAGATCGATACCACCAATATTTTGTTTATTTGTGGCGGCGCATTTGCGGGCCTGGAAAAAGTGGTCGAGGCGCGTACCGAGGCCTCGGGCATCGGCTTTGGTGCCACGGTCAAAAGTAAAAAACAGCGTAGTTTGTCGCAAAGCTTTAAAGAGATCGAGCCTGAAGACTTGATCAAATACGGCCTGATTCCTGAGCTGATTGGCCGTATGCCCGTGGTGGCATCGCTGTCCGAGCTGTCTGAGGACGCGATGGTGCAGATTTTGACCGAGCCTAAAAACGCGCTGGTCAAGCAATACGCCAAGCTCCTGGCGATGGAAGGCGCAGAGCTGGAAGTGCGCCCCAGCGCGCTCAGAGCCATTGCACGCAAGGCGCTGGAGCGCAAAACCGGTGCCCGTGGATTGCGCTCGATTTTAGAAAACGCGCTGATCGACACCATGTTTGATCTGCCCAATACGAGCAACGTAGAAAAAGTAGTGGTGGACGAGTCGACCATCGACGAGAACAAACCGCCACTTTTGGTCTACCGCGAAGCCGCCAAAAAAGCGTAAAGTATGGTGTAAATCGTCGGTGGGGCTTGCAATTTGCAAGCTTTGCCCCGATATTTACCCAGAGCACCCGTTTGGCCCCACCTGGCCGCATTTGGCCCCGATTCAAAACCCCTGAAAGATCCTATGTCAGGCAATTCCCCCTTACCCCCCGAGCCGATTGACCTGCCGCTGCTGCCGCTGCGCGATGTGGTGGTCTTTCCGCACATGGTCATTCCGCTGTTTGTCGGCCGTGCCAAGAGCATCAAAGCGCTGGAGTCCGCCATGGAGGCGGGCCGCCAGATCATGCTGGTGGCGCAAAAAGCCGCCGCCAAAGACGAGCCTGCCGTCGAAGACATGTTTGGCGTAGGCTGCGTGTCCACCATCTTGCAGATGCTCAAACTGCCCGACGGTACTGTGAAGGTGCTGGTCGAAGGCCAGCAGCGCGCGACGGTGAACCAGATTACCGACGGCGAGGTGCATTTCAGTGCCAACGTGACCCCCATTGAATCCGAGGTGCTGACAGCGCCGCGCACCAATGATATTGAGGCGCTACGCCGCGCCGTGATTGGCCAGTTCGACCAATACGTCAAACTGAACAAAAAAATACCGCCTGAGATTTTGACCTCCATCTCCAGCATCGACGATGCAGGCCGTTTGGCCGACACCATCGCCGCACATGTACCGCTCAAGTTGGAGAACAAGCAAGCCGTGCTGGATTTGTCGGACGTGAAGGCGCGTTTGGAAAATGTGTTTGAGCAAATCGAACGCGAAGTGGACATTCTCAACGTCGACAAAAAAATCCGTGGCCGCGTCAAGCGCCAGATGGAAAAAAACCAGCGCGACTTTTATTTGAACGAGCAAGTCAAGGCGATCCAGAAAGAACTCGGCGACGGTGAAGAGGGCGCAGACATCGAGGAGCTTGAGAAAAAAATCAAAGCCGCCAAGATGCCTAAAGACGCGCTCAAGCGCGCCGAAGGTGAGCTGAAAAAACTCAAGCTCATGTCCCCCATGTCGGCAGAAGCCAGCGTGGTGCGCAACTATATTGATGTGCTGATCAACCTGCCATGGTCCAAAAAGACCAAGATCAAACATGATCTGGGCAATGCCGAAGAGGTGCTTAACTCTGACCACTTTGGCCTGGAAAAAGTCAAAGACCGCATTTTGGAATATCTCGCAGTCCAGCAACGCGTGGACAAAGTCAAAGCGCCTATCCTGTGCTTGGTAGGCCCTCCTGGCGTGGGCAAAACCTCGCTGGGCCAATCCATTGCCAAAGCCACGGGCCGCAAGTACGTGCGTATGGCCTTGGGCGGCATGCGTGACGAGGCCGAGATTCGCGGCCACCGCCGCACCTATATTGGCGCGCTGCCGGGCAAAGTGCTGCAAAGCCTCACCAAGGTCAGCACACGCAACCCGCTGTTCTTGCTGGACGAAATCGACAAGCTGGGCACCGAGTACCGTGGCGACCCGTCCAGCGCCTTGCTGGAGGTGCTTGACCCTGAGCAAAACCATACCTTCAGCGACCACTATGTGGATGTGGATTTTGACCTGAGCGACGTGATGTTTGTCGCCACCTCCAACTCGATGAACATTCCACCTGCGCTCTTGGACCGCATGGAAGTGATTCGTCTGTCGGGCTACACCGAAGACGAAAAAACCAGCATTGCGCTGCGCTACCTGGCACCCAAGCAGCTAGAGAACAATGGCGTGAAAGAAGCCGAGCTGGAGATTACCGAGGCCGCTGTACGCGACATCGTGCGCTACTACACCCGCGAGGCCGGTGTGCGCTCGCTGGAGCGCGAGTTGTCCAAGATTTGCCGCAAGGTGGTCAAGGGCGTGCAGCTCAAAAAGTACACCGCCAAAGTGGTCGTTAACGCTGAAAATTTGAATGACTTTTTAGGCGTTCAAAAGTTCAGCTATGGCCGTGCGGAAAAGGCCAACCAAGTGGGCCAAGTGGTTGGCCTGGCTTGGACCGAAGTGGGTGGCGATTTGCTGACCATCGAGGCGGCTTTGATGCCCGGTAAAGGCATTATCATCCGCACCGGTTCGCTGGGCGATGTGATGAAAGAATCGGTCGAGGCCGCGCGCACCGTGGTGCGCTCGCGCGCACGCCGCTTGGGCATCAAGGACGAAGCGTTTGAAAAGAAAGACGTGCATATCCATGTGCCCGACGGCGCTACACCCAAAGACGGGCCGAGCGCTGGCGCGGCCATGACTACAGCGTTTGTGTCTGCGCTCACCGGCATTCCCGTGCGTGCGGATGTGGCCATGACGGGCGAGATCACGCTGCGCGGCGAGGTGACCGGTATCGGCGGTTTGAAAGAAAAGCTGCTGGCGGCTCTGCGCGGCGGTATCAAGACCGTGCTCATTCCGGAAGAGAACGCCAAAGACCTGCAAGACATTCCTGAGAACGTGAAAAACGGTTTGGAAATCGTGCCAGTCAAGTGGATCGACCAGGTGTTGGCAGTGGCGCTAGAGCGCATGCCCACGCCCTTGCCAGACGAAGAACCAGTGCTTCCTGTGGCGGTGGTTGCAGAGAATGTAAAAATCAGCGCGACACAAACAGCGAGTGCCGTAAAACACTAAAAAGTTCTGGTACAATTCAGTCATCGATGCGGGAATAGCTCAGTTGGTAGAGCGCAACCTTGCCAAGGTTGAGGTCGAGAGTTCGAGACTCTTTTCCCGCTCCAAATTTATTTGGAGCTACTTCGATGGCTCCAAACCTGAAAGGGAAGCACATGCTTCCCTTTTTTTTCTTTAGAATAAGAAATTGTGCGCATGCTGGCATGGTCACAAATTGGTAAATTTTCTGAGGCGCGATAGCAAAGCGGTTCTGCCCCGGATTGCAAATCCGGTTAGCCCAGTTCGACTCTGGGTCGCGCCTCCACATAACAACACGCTGCTGACGCGGCATTTTTTTAAGTGTGTGGCTGAGCCACTGGCCTCGATGGTGGAATAGGTAGACACAGCGGACTTAAAATCCGCCGCTTCGTTCATAGCGGGCGTACCGGTTCGATTCCGGTTCGAGGCACCAATCTTTGGCTAAAGTTTTTGTGGAGTAGCGCTCCGAACCGGTACGCCCGAGGGCGGTAACAACGATGCGCGCTGGCGCGCAGGGTTCGATTCTTCCCGCGCCGGAGCGGAGAAATTGCCACCTTCGCTGCGCGTTTGGGTGGCAATTTCTTTCAACCCCATCATTTTCGCGCTGATTTTCTTTGCGCCCATCTTGCACTTGTTGGTAGTCGCACTACACTCTACTTATGACTACGTATTCCCAGCCCTTTGAAATTCACGTACACGGTGATGTGCCCTTGCGTGACGACGTTACTTTTGCGCAGCTTGAAGAGGCGCTCAAGCCTTTGTGGTCGTATGCCGGCGCCAAGTCGATGGCCAAAGGCGCCGTCAGTTCCTACGAGGAAGAGCCCGGCCTGCGTATGGATGCCAAAGAGCATGTGCTGCACATGTGCTGGACCGTGCCTGCTGACGAGGACATTCGCCAGGCGCTGGAAGAAATGTGCATGGGCCTGAACGAGCTGGCCAGTGCCGGTGCGGCCATTGAGATCAGCATTTACGATGCCGAGTTTGATGAGGACGACGAGGAAGATGAAGAAGCCGAGTCGCGCGACGATTTTCTGATGCTGTTTGTGGGCCCCACGCCGGGCGACATCATGCAGGTGCAGCGCGACATGCTGGTGGAAGACGTGATGGCCGTGGTGGAGCGCCATTTTGAGCGTGCAGAGATGCAAGGCATTGTGACCGAGGTGGACAAGCTGTTTACCCAGCGCTTTGACAAACTGGTCAGCTCCTTGCAAGTAGGCCGCCCACCGCGGGGCCCCGGCGGCGGCGCGGGCGGGCACGGTGGCCGCAAGCCTCGGCATTTGCATTGAATTTGTGGTTGCTCGGGCCTTTCCGCAATATGGATGCTCTTGTGCTTCGCGGTTCGCGGGCGATTGAGCGTATGCAAATCGCCCTCATGCTGGAGTACCAGAAATCGGTCAATTTGCATACGCTCAATCGCCTTCACGCATGGTGGCGCACTACCGGTAGTCACCGGAAAATTTGACAGGAAAATACGGGTGGATTGCTATCTTGGTCGTTGCACGGTTGGGTGTTTATCAGCCGACCGATTTCTGGTACTCCAGCATGAGGGCGGATGATAAGCACTCAACCGTGCGTACGAGACCGACTCTCTCGCAGATAACGGCTAAGCAGTGCCTACCGCGCTTGCCTCAGACCGTTCGAACCCCAGCACCATAAAAGCAATCAGGGCACAGCCCCCGGTAACGCCCATTGCCACCAATCAGCACTTGAGCACCCTCACGAATGCGCTCACCCTCATCGGTAAACCGGGCGTTCATGCTGGCTTTTTTGCCGCATTCGCAAATCGTTTTCATCTCTTCAATGTCATCTGCCAGTACCAGCAAGGTGGCGGCTCCCGCAAAGGCCTTACCTTGAAAGTCGCTGCGCAGGCCGTAGCACATGATGGGGATATCGTAGGTGTGCGCCCAGTGGTGCAGCTCTTCTACCTGCGCGGTAGTTAAAAACTGCGCCTCGTCAATCAACACGCAAGACAGCTTGGTAATCCACTTGGCCTGCTGCGCATGCGCAATGCGTTCGGCCATGCTGTGGGTGGAATTAAAGGTAAGCGCCTCACGCGACAGACCCAGGCGCGATGCAATGTGGCCCACACCGTCCCGGCTGTCCAGCTCGGCTGTGAGCAGCACCACGGCCATGCCGCGCTCCTCGTAGTTGTAGGCCGCTTGCAAGAGCGAGGTGGATTTGCCCGCGTTCATCGCGGCGTAGCGAAAATAGAGTTTGGCCATGGTTTTGTCTTCAGAATGCCAAGCTTACCGCACATAATGCGGTCACAACCTCAGGAGACTCCCCCATGGCATTGTTCAGTCAAGACGCGCTCAACCCCGGTGTGAAAAAGCGCGAGGTATTTGGCTGGGCGATGTATGACTTTGCCAACTCGGGCTACACCACGGTGGTGATTACCGCCGTGTTCGCCGCCTACTTTGTGGGCGGTATTGCCAAGGGCGCTGAATGGGCCACTTTTGTGTGGACGCTGGCGCTGAGTGTCTCCTACGCTATTGTCATGCTCACCATGCCCAGCTTGGGGGCGTATGCCGATATGCGCGCAGCCAAGAAGAAGCTTTTGATGGTGTTTACTGTGGGTTGCGTGCTCTCTACCGCCGCGCTGGCATTTGCCGGGCCGGGCAGCGTGGCGCTGGCTTTTGTGCTGATCGTCATCTCCAACACCTTCTACAGCTATGGCGAGTCGCTTACCGCCTCTTTTTTGCCCGAGCTGGCTACACCGGGCGGCATGGGCAAGGTGAGCGGCTGGGGCTGGAGCTTTGGCTATTTTGGCGGCATGCTGGCGCTGGGCATTTGCCTGGGCTACGTGATTTGGGCAGGCAAGCAAGGCATCAAGGCCGACAGTTTTGTACCCGTGACGATGGTGATCACCGCTGTGATTTATGGCGCGGCAGCCTTGGTGACGTTTAAGCTGCTTAACGAGCGCGCAGTACCCAACCCCTCGGCGCTGGGTCAAGGCGGCTTTAAAGCGTCTTTAATCCAGTTGCAAGCCACCTACAAGCAGGCCCAGCGCTATAAAGACTTTATGTGGCTGCTGCTGTGCGCGGTGTTCTACCAAGGCGGCGTGGCCGTGGCCATCACTTTGGCGGCCATTTATGCTGAGCAGGTGATCGGTTTTGCCCAGTCCGAGACGATGGTGCTGATTTTTGTTTTGAATCTGGCTGCGGCGGGCGGGGCGTTTGCGTTTGGGTATTTTCAAGACAGCTTGGGCCACAAACTGGCGCTGGGTGCCACCTTGGTAGGTTGGATCGCTACTTGCATCATTGCCGCGCTGACCACCACCAAGGGCGGCTTTTGGTATGCCGCTGCCATTGCGGGTGTGTGCATGGGCAGCAGCCAGTCGGCGGGGCGGGCCATGGCGGGTATGCTGTCGCCACCCAAGCAGCTGGGCGAGTTTTTTGGTTTGTGGACTTTTGCCACTCGGCTGGCCAGCATCATTGGGCCGCTGACCTATGGCGCCATCACCTGGGCCACCGGGGGTAACCAGCGCATTGCCATTGCGTCTACTGCGGTGCTGTTTGTCATGGGTTTGGTGATTTTGCAGCGCGTGGACATGGCGCGGGGGCGGGCGGCTGCTGTGCAAGAGGTGTAATCTACAGTTGTCTTGTCTTGTAAGGGAGCAGGTCAAGGCGCCGGAAACATGTCGTTGATGATCTTTTCGCGGTTGTTTTGGTAGAACGTTTTGAACTTGGTAGCGTTCATCGTCATGCGCACGAGCTTGGGCATGCCTTTGTAGAAGATAGCGCTGGAGGCCTCAAAATGCTCGTCCGAGAGCAGCATCTCGCGCACCGGCAGGTTGACCTGCTTGGCCAGTGCCAGCAGCTCGTCCATTTGGGCTTTGTTCTTTTGGTGTTTCACGGTCATGGCATGGGGCTCCTTGGAGGCTAATCATAAAGGGTTACCCAGGGTGGTAAGCGGGCTGCGCAGTGAATTTTGCCGCAGTTTGGCGGTTTATCTGCGGGCCAACGCAAAACCGCGCCCGTGTGCCGGAACGAAAGTTTGGCGGCTAGCGCATCGACACGGGTCCGTAGTAGGCGCGGGTTTTGCTGCGGGTGTTGTCGGTGTCGGTCATCAGGGCCATGCCTACCAAGGCACCGGGTTTTTCGCCAAAGGCGCTTTCAAAGTCGGCGGCAATGTTGCGCTCGTAGTCTAGCCACTGGTCGAGGTTTTTGCTGCCGGACTCGACCACGATTTTGCGAATACGGTCGGTGCGCGGGTCATGCACTACGCTGCCTGGCGCACGCTTATTGCACCACACGTACATCAGGGTGGCATAGGGCAGCTCTTCGCCTGTGAGCAACTGACTCAACTCAGACAGCATGGCGTTTTTAGTAGACCAGTTGCTGCGGTTGCCTTCGAAGGTTAAAACAATGCGCACGGGAGAGTCGTCGCCATCGCGCAGCGCCATGTCTGCCGCTTCAATCAGCTGGGGTACCTTCCAGGAGAATTTGACCTGCTTGAGCTCGCTGGCAGGGATGCGTACTTGCTGGCGTAGCAAACTGGCAGATGAGTCGGCTACGGCCAGCATGGCATTACGCCCATCCATCTGTACTTTGTTAAAGCTGGTGGGTTTTTTGCTGGGCAGGTGGTAGGTCTGCCAGTTTTGCCCAGCGGTCCAAACGACGCGTTGATTTTGGGTTTGCTGTGCGGGTGCTGGCGCAGATTCTGCAGCAGGCGGTGTTGCATTCTGCGTGCTGGCACAGCCCATCACCAGCATGGCCCAAAGTATCCACCAACAGGGTGCGGCAGATCCGGCGGAAAAAGAGGGCTTCATGGAAACAAGGTGGAGGCGGAGCGAGTATGTTTCCTAATGTAGCTCAGAGTGAGCGAAGGTCACAATGCGGCTTACCCTAACCGAAGGGGCGAAAAACTGTTTCTCAGGTGGACAGCGTGGGGTAGTCGGTATAGCCTTGGGCTCCGCCGCCGTAAAACGTGGGGCGGTCTCCTGCGTTCCACGCAGCGCCCAGGCGCAGGCGCTGCACCAGGTCGGGGTTGGCGATAAACGGGCGGCCAAAGGCTACCAAGTCTGCACCTTGTGCAACAGCTTGCTCGGCCAGGGGTTTGTCCAGGCCATTGTTGACCATCCATGCGCCTTGGCCACCCGCTTGGCGGTAGGCGGCTTTGAGGGCCGGGTAGTCAAACGGGCGCTCTGGCAGGTCGCGTGCGCCGCCGGTGGCACCTTCGATGATGTGCAGGTAGGCCAAGCCTAGCGGGGCGAGCTGGCGCACCACGTAGTCAAACAGGGGCTGCGGGTCTGCGTCAAACGCGTCGTTGGACGGGGTGACGGGGGCCAGGCGGATGGCAGTGCGGCCACCGCCAATGACGCTCGTGATGCCACGCACCACCTCCAGCAGCAGGCGGGCGCGGTTTTCCAGGCTGCCGCCGTAGGCGTCCTGGCGTTGGTTGGAGCCGCTCTTTAAAAACTGGTCGAGCAGGTAGCCGTTGGCTCCGTGGATTTCTACGCCATCAAAGCCCGCAACGTCGATGGCTGCGCGCGCGGCGCTGACATAGCTTTGCACAATACCGGGCAGCTCGTCCAAGCCTAGTGCACGGGGCTCAGAAGTCTCTACAAAGCCGGGCACCCCGTCTCTGATGAGCACGGTCTTGGTTTTGGCCGTGATGGCCGATGGCGCTACGGGAGCGCCCCCACCGGGCTGCAAGTCCACATGCGATACGCGGCCCACATGCCACAGCTGCACGACGATTTTGCCGCCTGCGGCGTGCACCGATTGGGTGATGTGCTTCCAGCCGTCCAACTGATCCGGGCCGTACAGGCCGGGCACGTCAGAGTAGCCTTGGCCTTGGTGGCTGATGGCGGTGGCCTCGGTGATCAGCAGGCCTGCGCTGGCGCGCTGGGTGTAGTACTGCGCCATCAGCGGTGTGGGCACCGCGCCGGGGGCGCGGTTGCGCGTGAGCGGGGCCATCACGATGCGGTTGGCGAGCTGCAGGCTGCCTGCGGTGACGGGGTCGAAAAGGGTGGGGCTGGTGGCTTGCATGGGGTGCGGTGGACGGTGTGATGGAGAAGGATAAGGTGGCGCGCCGTACAAACTAGGGCTGAGCCTTCGCGCTTTGCATCATAGCGCCGCTGCACACAGGGCCGTAGTCTGGGTGTCTCCAAGTTGATGGGGGCAAGCGCCATGGCCGGTTGGCTCGATATGATGGCGCTACATTTACGCAAACACCATGGCCGTCACGGCAGAAAGAAAGACACTATGAACTCCCCTAAAAAAGTAGCCATCGTCACTGGCGCGGGTACCGGCGTAGGCAAGGCCACCGCGCTGGCCCTGCTGGCCGACGGCTGGTGCGTGGCGCTGGCCGGGCGCAGGCCTGAGCCTTTGGCGCAGGTGGCAGCGCTGTCGGGCGCGGCAGAGCGCGCCCTGGCCGTGCCCACCAACGTGGCTGATCCGGTGTCGGTCGCGGCGCTGTTTGAGAGCACGGTCAAAGCTTTTGGCCGGGTAGACTTGGTGTTCAACAACGCCGGTGTCAATGCCCCTGGCATCCCGCTGGAGGAGCTGACGCTGGAGCAGTGGAAAAACGTGGTGGACATTAACTTTACCGGCATGTTCTTGTGCATTCAGCAGGCTTTTCGCACCATGAAGGCGCAAACCCCGCAGGGCGGGCGCATCATCAACAATGGCTCGATCTCGGCGCACACGCCACGGCCTAACTCGATTGCCTATACCGCCACCAAACACGGCGTGATGGGCTTGACCAAAACCGCATCCCTGGACGGCCGAAAATACAATATTGCGGTAGGCCAGATAGACATCGGCAACGCCGCCACCGAAATGGCCGCCCGCATGGCCAAGGGGGTCAGCCAAGCCAATGGCGAGATCGCCATTGAACCGCTGATGGACGTGAACATTGTGGGCAACTCGGTGCTGTACATGGCCAACTTGCCGTTGGAGGCCAACGTGCTGTTCCATACGGTGATGGCGACGCGTATGCCGTTTGTGGGGCGCGGTTGATGGGCTGAAAAGTTTGGCTTTGCTCACTAAATAGTAGCGCTTAATCTAAGCAGGCCAGTGGGGTACACAGGTGGAAGCTAAAAAATAGTATTTCTTGGTGGATGAAACCACTTTTTGCCGAAAACCTGCCGGACAGACCTTCAACCGAGCATCCCCCCCCAATTAACCACTATTTATTCCATAGCTGCTCCCGCAGTATTCCAGGGGGCTAATGCCCGTTTGCAATACAAAAAAGCGGAATATCGTGCGCAGCAGCCAAGGCATCCAGCTGCACGCAACTGCGTGTGGCAAAGAAAGTGGCCAACGCCCGCTGCGTAGCCGGGCTCAGCATGGCAGCCATGTCGCTTTGCGCAATGCCAGCCACCTTGCACAGCGCGGCTGCAAAGTGCGGCTCTAGCGCGGCTACGGTGGCGCGGCCGTCTTTGCAGGGGTACACGCGGTAGCCTGCATGCGCGCCGCCTACGGCGCCGGTGGGCAGGGTCAGGCCCCAGTTGCGGGGGAGTGCTAGGTAGGCTGCAGCGTCGGACAAAGCTATCTCTTGGTACGTCGCCAAGCCTTGGGTTTTTTGCAGCAACACGGCCTGCAATACGGCCTCGCTGGCGGCCAGCGAGCCGGCCATGTCGGCGTACAGCGTAGCGGGCAGCTCGGTGCCGGTGACCAGGCCGTTCTCGGCCAGATAGGTCAGGTCATGGCCCGGCTCTTCGGCGCGCGCGCCTGGGCTGCCGACGATGCACACCAGGCTGAGCTGCGGGTGGCGGGTGTGCAAATTGCCCCAGTCCAGAGCCAGTTTGCGCAAGGCTGACGGGCGAAACGAGGTGAGCAGCACCTGCGCCTGCGCCAGCTCTGCGTGCAAGGCGCTTTGACCTTCTGGAGTTTTCAAATCCAATGTGACCAATCGCATGCCCGCATGCATCTGCGCATAAGCCGCAGGGTTGTAGTGGCGCATGGGGTCGCCTGCGGGGCTGTCTACCTTGATGCACGCAGCGCCCATGCGGTGCAAACGCATCATGGCCGCAGGGCCGGGCAAATTGAGCGCCAGGCTGATAATGCGGGTGCCGGCCAGGGCTTGCGGTGTTTTTGGGGGCTGAATTTGCGTTGTCATGGGCTCTATTTTAGTAAGCTGGTGCCACACCGACTATTACCCACGCAAGCCGACGTAGTTCTCCGCCAGCATGGTTTGCGCAGCCTCAGAGCTCATCAAATAGGACAGCTCGGCCTCTTGCATTTTTTGCCCAAAACCTGCGCTGTCGGGGAATCGGTGCATGAGGGTGGTGAGCCACCAGCTAAAGCGCTCTACGCGCCACACCCGGCCCAGCGCCCGGGCGGAGTAGCCGTTGATGCCGGACTCGGATTTGTCCAGGTAGTAGTCGCTGAAGGCTTCGTACAGCATCTTCACGTCGCTGGCGGCCAGGTTCAGGCCCTTGGCACCGGTGGGCGGCACGATGTGGGCTGCGTCGCCGGCTAAAAACAGCCTGCCAAAGCGCATGGGCTCGGCGACAAAGCTGCGCAGCGGGGCGATGCTTTTTTCAATCGATGGGCCGGTGATGATGCGGCTGGCGGTGTCCTCGTCCAGGCGCAGTTTTAGCTCGTTCCAAAAGCGTTCGTCGCTCCAGTCGTCCACCTTATCGGTCATGGGGCATTGCACGTAGTAGCGGCTGCGCGTCATGCTGCGCATGCTGCACAACGAGAAGCCGCGTGGGCTGTTGCCGTAGATGATGGCGTGGGGTGAGACGGGGGGCACGTCGGCCAGCACGCCGATCCAACCGAAGGGGTACTCTTTGTTGTACTCGGTAATGCTGCCTGCGGGCACGCTGGCGCGGCTGACGCCGTGAAAGCCGTCGCAGCCGGCGATAAAGTCGCATTGCACTTCGTGCTGCACGCCGTCTTTCATGTACCGCACGACGGGCTTGGCTGAGTCAAACTGGTGCAGGCTGACCTCTTTGGCTTCGTACACGGTGGGGCGGCCTACCAGCGCGCGGTGCTGCATGAGGTCGCTGGTTACCTCGGTTTGGCCGTAGGCGGTGACGGCTTTGCCGCCGGTGCGGCTGGACAGCTCGATGGCGTGGCGCTGGCTGTTAAACACCAGCTCGATATGGTTGTGCACGTGGCCGTCGGTGTGCACGCCCAGGCCCACGCCTGCGTAGTGCAGGGCGTCCACCGTGGTTTGCTCCAATATGCCAGCGCGGATGCGGCCTAGCACGTAGCCTGCACTTTGGCGCTCGATGATGAGGTTGTCTATGCCTGCTTTGTGCAGCAGCGCACCCAGCAGCAGGCCTGCGGGGCCTGCGCCGATGATGCACACTTGGGTGCGGGTAGCTTGGCTCACTTACTTGTCTCCAGAAAACATGCAGCTAGTGTAAGCGGCTCTATCCCCGGTGTGAAATCTCTATCACCAAGCTGCGTGCGGCCAGTTCGTCGATCAGGCGTTGGGCGACTGCCCGGTTGCTTGCGTCCAGGTTGGCGTCCCACTCGTCTAGCAGGTACACCTGCGCGCTGGTTTGGCGCACGATCTCGGTGAGGGACTGCAACTGGCGCTCGCCGGAGGAGAAGCCGGTGATTTTTTCGGCGCTTGGTGCGGTGCTTTGTGCGGTGCTTTGTGCGGTGGTTGCGCCGTCGTTGTCATCGTCCTCGGCTGCGTCCCCTGCCTCATCCGGCCCGCCATCGCTGGCTTCTTCTTTGGCGGCGACCTCTGCGGCTGAGAATTCAAACGCTAATTTGGTACTAGTGGGCCAGTAGTAGGCGCTACTGCCAAAGCGCTGCTTCAGCGCTGCCAGCAAGGTGGATTTACCCGCCCCGTTGCTGCCGCGCACTTGCACCACCCCGCGCTGCAACTGGGGCAGCATGGTGCAGGCTGCTTCAAACGTGGCCATGGACAGCAGTGTGGCCGCCTCGGGCGCGGTGCCAGGGGGTGTATAGGACAGCTGCAGGTTTTGCATCTTGATGCGCGACTCAAACTGCGCGTCGGCCTGTGCGTGCATGGCGTTGCAGGCACCGTTCATGCGTGTCCAGATGGCCAGCAGGTCGTTCCAACCCGCTGCCAGGTTATGCACGCTGTAGGACAGCTCAATTTGCCGGGGCAGGGTGGCCGCCAGGGCTATGAGCAGGGCGGCATCTTTGACATCATTTGCGGCCACATGTGCCAAGTAGGCAAAAATTACCAATAGCGCGAATATGCCGCCTACGGCAGCCACCCCTTCTTTGGCCAAGATAGCGCGTATTTGCGCGCCCAATGCATCACGCAGGCGCTGCTTGAAGCCTGCATGCCACACACGGTAGTTGTAGCGGTTGCCGCTGGTGATGTTGTCCCAGGCGGTATAGGTGCGGGCGGTCATGCTGTTGGTGGCGCGCTGGTTTTCTGCATAGGTGGTGGCCACCCATTTGCGCACGCCGTATTGCAGCGCCAGCAGTGCAACGAACACCAGGCCGTACACCACAGGCAGCCCGGCATCGATGGCCACGCCCAGCACGATGGTGTTGAATATCAGGCTAAAGAACAGCTTGAGGTCGGCTTCCAGCTCGTAGACCAGCTCAAAGAAGATATGGAAGGCCTCATTGGTCAGAAAGGGCTCGACCTTCTCGCGCTGGTGGGTGTCGCCAAACAGCCGTGCGTCGCTGCGGTTTTCACGGGCAAAGCGCAGCATGTAGCGGCCAAAGGCCCCAAAGCCCGCCCGCTCGGCGTAGATCCAACTGATGGCACCCACCACATACGAGGTGGACTGGGCCAGCACGATCCAGCCAAAATCGGCGATCAAAAAATCTTCATTGGCCAAGTCTTGCCCGGCCTGGATGACCAGCCAAGTGGTGAGGGCGGCCAAGGCGGCCTCAATGATGAGCAAGCCCAGCATGCAGTAGAACGGCGCGCAGAGCAAAAAACCGACGAACTGGCGGTGGCTAAATACCTTGGCACCAGCCAGACCGGGGGGCTGAACGGGGGCTGACAATTGGCCTGATGAGGGGGGCAAAAAAGGAGAGTTGGACATACCGAAAGCGCTTAAGTTCCCAAATGTAACCTGTGGGTGTGGTTTTTTTGTATCAGTTAAGGGGATTGTCAACCATTTTTTAAATTGCAACGTTGAGTATTGGCATCAGAGAGATCAACTTAATGGTTACACTGGAGCACTTGCTGAAAAGCAGGTTTTTTATCCCCTCTAATCTAAGGACATCATCATGGCAAAGAAAATGGCTAAAAAGCGCGGCAAAAAAGCCCCAATGAAGAAGTAATTAGCCTCGGCTTTTACGAAAAAATGCCCGCGAAAGCGGGCATTTTTTTGCCCATTTTTTGCCAGAACGCTTTCTAATATGGCCCATTAAGCGATTTTGGGCACCAAAGAGCCGCTTTAGAGGGCCGCTAGGGGTATGCGCCGCTTACACACCCAAATGCCGGACCAAGAGCTCCGGTTGGCTGTGCAGCTCGACTGAACTGCCTGCAAACACCACCTCACCCTTGACCAAAATCACGTTGCGGTCGGTTATTTGCGCCACATGCTTGTAGTTTTTGTCCACAATGATGCTGCTGATGCCGGTTTGCTTGATGGTCTCGCAGATGCGCCAAATGTCTTTGGCGATCAGCGGAGCCAGGCCTTCGGTGGCTTCGTCCAATATCAACACATCCGGGTTGGTCATCAGCGCGCGGCCGATGGTGAGCATTTGCTGCTCGCCGCCTGATAGCTTCTGGCCGCCGTGGCCCAGCCGCTCTGTGAGGCGGGGGAAGGTCTCTAGTACGCGCTCATACGTCCAGTCTTTTTGGCCACGCTTGCCCGCGCGCGCCGCCATCAACAGGTTTTCTTTCACGCTCAGGTTGCCAAAAATGCCGCGCCCCTCGGGCACGTAGGCAATGCCTAGTTGGGCTACTTCATAGGCCGAGCGTCCCGTCATCTCTTTACCCGCAATGTGCACGCTGCCGCCACGCGGCTTGACCAGGCCCATGATGGACTTGAGCAGGGTGGACTTGCCCATGCCGTTGCGCCCCATCAGGCCGATGGTCTCGCCGGGGCCTACGTGGAAGTCGATGCCGCGCAGGATGTGGCTGGCACCATAGTAGCTTTGCAGGCCCTGGACGTGGATTAATGCTTGTGCAGCGCTGGGTGGGCTTGCCAAGGCCTTGGCCGGGTTTATAGATGCCTTGGCCGCGCTTATAGAGGCCTTGGCCGGGCTATTAGGCGCGTTGGATGGCGTGGAAATGGCGCTCATGCGTGCTCCTCGCCCAGGTAGGCGGCTTGCACCTGCGGGTTGCTGCGCACCTCGGCGGGCGTACCGCTGGCAATCATGGTGCCGTTGACCATCACGGTGAGCTGGTCGGCCAGTGCAAACACCGCGTCCATGTCGTGCTCTACCAGCAAAATGGCGTGGTCTTTTTTCAGAGCGTGCAGCAGGGTGATCATTTTTTCGGCCTCGGCCGTGCCCATGCCGGCCAGCGGTTCGTCCAGCAGCAGCACCTGGGGCTGTGTGGCCAGGGCCATGGCAATCTCTAACTGGCGCTGCTCGCCGTGCGAGAGCGCGCTGGCCAGGGACTGCACCTTGTTTTGCAGGCCAGATTGCTCGATAGCCATCGTAGATAGTGCGTGAGCAGCTTTGAAATCAGTAGCACGGCTCAACCAGCGCGCGGCATGCTGCGCGCGCGACTGGGCGGCCAGGTGCACGTTGTCCCATACGCTCAAGGGTAAAAAGATATTGGTTTTTTGGTAGCTGCGGCCCAGGCCGGCACGTGAGACTTTTTCGGGCGCTGCCCCGGTCATGTCCTTGCCGTTCAAGTGCACGCTGCCTGAGGTGGGCGCGATGTCGCCTGAGAGTAGGTTTGTGAGCGTTGATTTACCGGCACCGTTGGGGCCGATGACGGCGTGGATGGTATTGCGGTGCAGCTTGAGCGATATGTCGTTCACCGCAGCCAAACCGCCGAAGCGTTTGGTGAGGTTTTTGGCGACTAGCAGGGCTTCAGTCATGCGAGGCTCCTGCTGAGTTTTCTGAAGTTTTTTTGCCTCTGAATTTCTCAATCAAACCCAGCAAACCACGCGGCGCAAAAATCACCACCAGCACGATAAAGCTGCCCATCCACAACTGCCAGTGCTTGCCCAGCGCCACACTGCCCACGGTGGGCAAGTCTTTGAACACATGCAGCAGCAGATCGAAAGCAAACGCACCCAGAATGGCTCCGGCAAAGTTGCCCATGCCGCCCAAAATCAGCATCATGATGGCGTGGGCGCTTTGGTGAAAACCCATCAGCTCGGGGTTGATGTAGCCCGATTGCACGCCCCACAGATAGCCCGCCACGCCCGCCAGCGCGCCCGCCAGGGTGAAGGCTGCCAGCTTGTAGGCAAAGGTGTTGTAGCCCATGGCGCGCATGCGGTGCTCGTTGATGCGAATGCCGCCCAGCGTGCGGCCAAAGGGGCTGAACAGCACGCGGCGCAAGAAGAAATACACCGCCAGCGTGAGGCCGAAAACCAGAAAGTACAGGCTGCGTTTGTTGTCCAGGTTCAGCAGTTCAAAGCTACCCAGATTGACCGACGGTTTGAGGTTGATGTACAGGCCATCCGAGCCGCCCAGCACCTTGTTGTCAAAGAACAAGAAAAACACCATTTGCGCAAACGCCATGGTGACCATGATGAAATAAATGCCGTGGGTGCGCACCACAAAAAAACCAATTACCAAGGCCGCCAGAGCCGCTGCGCCCACGGCCAGGGGCAGCGTCCACCAGATGCTGGGCGCGCTGTCGGCAGGCGACAAAAACGCCAGTGCGTAGCCCGCCAGACCAAAGTAAGCCGCATGGCCCAGGGACACCAGGCCCGTCACCCCTTGCAGCACGTCCAGGCTCATGGCAAAGATCGCCATGATCAGCATGCGGGTGACCATGCCGATGTAAAAGTCGCTGCCGACAAAAGGGAAGACGGCGAGCGCTACGGCAGCCAGCAGCAGGGCAAACTGCATGCTGCGCGGCAGGCGCTCCAGGTTGACACTAGCGACGCTCATCCCTGGTTCCTCATTCCTGTTTCCTCATCCCTGTGTCCTGTTTCCTGAATTTTCATTGTTTAAACAAGCCTTCCGGCTTGAACAGCAGCACCAGGGCCATCAGCACATACACCAGCATGCTGGCCACTTGCGGGAACAGCACTTTGCCAAAGGTGTCTACCAGGCCCACCAGCAGCGCAGCGATCAAGGCCCCGCGCACCGAGCCAATGCCGCCGATCACCACCACCACAAAGCACATGATGAGCACGCTTGAGCCCATGTTGGGGTAGACCGAGGCGATGGGCGAGGCGATCATGCCGGCAATGGCGGCGAGGGCTACGCCCAAGGCAAACACAATCATCTGGATCAGCTTGACATTGATGCCCAAAGACTCGGCCATGTCCCGGTTAAAGGCCCCCGCGCGGATCTTCATGCCCAGCTTGGTTTTGGAGATCAGCAGGTACAAGCCCAGCGCCAGCGCGATGCACAGGCCGCTCATGAACAGGCGGTATACAGGGTAGGACAAATTTTCAGTCAAAGGAATAGAGGCCGACAGCGCGTCGGGAATCGTCACGCCGTGCACGTCGTCGCCCCACAAAATGGAGCGGGTTTCTTCAAAGACGTAGATCAGGCCGAAGGTGAGCAGCACCTGGTCCAGATGGCTGCGCTGGTAAAAGTGGCGAAACAGCAGGCGCTCCAAGGCCAGGCCAAACAGCACTGAGAGCGCCACACCCAGAAGAATGGCCAGCGTCAAACTGCCCGTGAGGCTAGACAACCACCACGCCAGGTACGCGCCCAGCATGTAGAAGCTGCCATGCGCCAGGTTGACCACGCCCATGATGCCGAAGATCAGCGTCAAGCCTGCGGCCAGCATGAACAGCAGCAGACCGTACTGCACGCTGTTGAGCAGCTGAATGAGAAAGTTGGCTAAATCCAAGCTAGTCTCCTGGATGGATTTAAAGTGGCGAGGCAGCGGGGGCTTGCTCCCTCTCCCCCTGGGAGAGGGCTGGGGTGAGGGCTGGAATAGTCACAGCGCATGTTCATGCCTGGCGCTCGCGTTCCCGCAGGCGAAAGCGCTGGATTTTCCCCGTAGCCGTTTTGGGCAGCTCGTCAATAAACTCGATGAAGCGCGGGTATTTGTAGGCGGCCAAGCGGTCTTTGACAAAGGCCTTCAGCGTGGCTTCATCGACCTGCTGGCCGTTCTTGAGCACCACGTAGGCTTTGGTCTTGGTCAGGCCATCTACGTCCTCCTTGCCGATCACCGCACACTCCAGCACGGCGGGGTGCGTGATCAAGGTGGCCTCCACCTCAAAGGGCGACACATAGATGCCGCTGACCTTGAGCATGTCGTCGCCCCGGCCTGAGTAGGTGTAGCTGCCGTCGGCATTGCGTACGTATTTGTCGCCGCTTTTGGTCCACGCACCCTGGAAGGTATCGCGCGATTTTTCGCGGTTGCCCCAGTACATCAAGGCCGCGCTGGGCCCTTGCACATACAGGTCGCCCGGCTCGCCGTCGGCTACGGCCAGGCCGTCTTCGCCGCGCAGCTCGATGGTGTAGCCCGGCACGGGCCAGCCCGTGGTGCCGTAGCGCACCTTGCCGGGGGCGTTGGACAGGTACACGTGCAGCATTTCGGTGGAGCCGATGCCGTCAATAATTTCCACGCCAAAGTGCGCGGTAAAGCGCTCGCCCAGCTCCTTGGGCAAGGCCTCGCCCGCAGAAGATGCCATGCGCAGGCAGATAGCGCTTTTAGCTGGCAAGTTGGGCGCGGCCAGCATGCCTGCAAAGCCCGTAGGCGCGCCAAAGAAGATAGTGGGTTTTGTGCCGCCCACTTGGCCCAGCCAGCGTTTGAAGACGGCATCGGGCGTAGGCCGCTCGGCCATCAAAAGGGTGGTGGCACCTGCGCTCAAGGGGAAGGTCAGTGCGTTGCCCAAGCCGTAGGCAAAGAATAGCTTGGCCGCAGAAAAGCACACGTCTTGCTCGCGCATGCCCAAAATTTCTTTGCCATACAACTCTGCCGTCCAGTACGGGTTGGCGTGGCTGTGCAGGGTGCCTTTGGGTTTGCCGGTAGAGCCTGAGGAGTAGAGCCAAAAGCCGGGGTCGTCGGCTCTGGTGGGCGCGGCAGTAGCCAGCGGCGCGTGCTGTGCCAGCAGGGTGCCCATGGCCTGCATGCCAGTGGGTAATGACGCTGGAGCGGACGCTGGAGCGGAAGCTGGAGCGGCTTGGGGGCGCGAGACGATGGTGCTTTTCACTTCATGCCCGCCTTGCGCCATAGCAGCCTGCAAAGCGGGCAGCAGGGCCTCCGACACCAAGGCTGTCTGCGCGCGGCTGTGCTGCAGCATGTAGGCGTAGTCATCCGGCGTGAGCAAGGTGTTCACCGCCACGGGCACGATGCCCGCGTACATCGCGCCCAAGAAAGCCACCGGCCAGTCGTTGCAATCGTGCATCAGCAACAGCACCCGCTCTTCGCGGCGAATGCCCAGCGCCAACAACGCAGCGGCCATGCTGCGAATGCGCTGGGCCAGGTCGCCATAGCTTAAGGTTCCCTGGTCGTCGATGTAGGCGGCTTTGCTGGCGCGCTGCTGGTTCAGCGCGATCAGATGCTGGGCAAAATTGAAGACGCTGCCGGGCGCTGCGATCAGTGGGTTTGGGTTGGTCAAAGGGCTGTCTCCTAAGGGGGCAGTGCGCCCATCGCCGTGGGCGGCTTGCTTGGTCAGACTATAAAGTGCGCGCCAGTTTAAAAATGGACTTCAAAAAATCAACTTCTATTTGCATCTTTGCAAAATATGAAGTATTGTGCATCCATCAACGATAAACCAATCTGAAAATGAAGTCAAGCACTATATTGCATAAATCGACTGCACCCAAAACCAAAAAACCACCAAAAGCTGTGGCAACTAGCGCGGTGGTGCCCGCCTTGGTACCTAGCTCGTCGGGCGAGGCCGACGGCCAAGAGCGTCACCCCTATCTGGTGGCGCTGGGCCAACGCATGGCCGCCCTGCGCGCCCGCCGGGGCATGACCCGCAAGGCCGTGGCCCAGGCGGCCGACGTGTCGGAGCGGCATTTGGCCAATATGGAATACGGCGTGGGCAATGCGTCGCTCTTGGTGCTGCTGCAAGTCTCGGGCGCGCTGCAATGCGCTGTGAGCGAGCTGATTGGCGACATCACCACCTCGTCGCCTGAATGGCTGATGATCCGCGAGCTGCTGAGCAGCCAAGACGACGCCACCTTGCAGCGCGTGCGCATAGCGCTGGGCGCCCTGCTGGGCAATACCCAAGCAGGCGATGGCTCCCCCAGCAAGCGCATCGCCTTGGTGGGCCTGCGCGGTGCGGGTAAATCTACCCTGGGCGTGATGTTGGCCAAAGACCTGGGCTACCCCTTTATCGAGCTAAGCCGGGAGATAGAAAAACTCGCTGGTGGCAGCGTGGCCGAGATACAGGCCCTGTACGGGGCGAATGCCTACCGCAGGTACGAGCGGCGCGCGCTGGAAGAGCTGGTTAAAAGCTATTCCGAAGTCGTCATTGCCACCCCGGGCGGTTTGGTGTCAGAGGCGGCCACCTTCACCCAACTGATTTCGCAGTGCACCACGGTGTGGCTGCAAGCCGACCCTGTCGATCACCTCAAGCGCGTGACTGCCCAAGGCGATATGCGCCCCATGGCCGCCAGCAAGGAGGCCATGGAAGACCTCAAGGGCATTTTGGCCGGGCGGGCGGCGTTTTACTCCAAGGCGCAACTGCGTGTGGACACCAGTGCGCAGGACTTAAACGCCACGTTTGCTGCGCTGCGCCAGGTAGTGCGGCAAAAGTTACAGTTGCCTGAATAAGCGCCTCCTGAGGCTATGGTATGGGCCATGGGTAGGACGTGCAGGCCATCCGAGTACCGGGGGTTGGCTTGCTGCGGGTGGTAGCGCGAAAGAGCAAATGGGATCAGGTCTGGCTCCCTCTCCCGCTTGCGGGAGAGGGCTGGGGTGAGGGTGCGGCGGGCGCGGTATCAAACCAAAGGAACTCACTAAACAATAGCACTTCATCTAATAAAACCAGTGGGGTACAAGGTATTGGATCAAAATTTGGCAAGTCCACACGGTTTGGAGCGCTGGAGTGCATTTTTAGCCGAAAACGCCAACTCTTCCAGCAGATCAACGCACCATCACGCTATGCATTGCGTAGCTTCTCCCGCATAATTCTAGAGGGCTATAGCGCGATAGGTGCCTGAAAAACGGCTCCCAAACTGGAAAATTTGGGTTTCCCCGCCGATTTTCAGGGCACCTGAGGCTTCGATGCACTCCAAACCGGCGATTTTGACGGGTTTTTTATGCCAATCAGCCTGTAGCCTCCTAGAATAATGCGGGATCAGCTACGCAATACATAGCGTGTTAATTTCCTAAGTCTGCGCTGGTAAGGGCTTTGTCGGCTCAAGAGGTGGTTGATGGTTGCAGTGGTCAAGAAATACGACAATTAAGCTAAAACCCTTGCACCCCGCTGATTTATATAGACGGAGTGCTACTGTTTATGGAGCGTGTCTATTCCTGCGCGCCCTGCCAGGCTGGCGCGAGGGGCCCGCGCCTGGGGCTTTGTGGCGGGCGAGCACGCTGACGCGAGTTTTGCGGGGCAGGCCCGACGCGCCGGAGAGTACGCAAATGGGGTCAGAGCAAAATTTCGTTATGGCGTTGTACGCTCCGAGCAGAGGGTTGTCCTGAATTTTGATCTGACCCCATTTGCTTATACTGGAGCACCAGAAATCGGTCGATTTGCATACGCTTCATCGCCAGCACACCGGGTAGCGTGCTACCCGTAGTCGCCGGGTTGTCGGACAGGAAGCTACCGATAGCGCGCTACGATGTGTGCACACAGTTAGGTATTTGTCAGCCGACCGATTTCTGGTACTCCAGCATGAGGGCGGATGACAAGTACCTAACTGTGCGTAAGGAGATAGCACTTGAGCCTATCCCCAATGCAAAACGCCCCTTGCCCAGTTAACCAAGGCAAGGGGCGCGTTCAAAAAACGCAAACCGAGCTTACTGCGCCTGCAAGTTAATCGACTTGGCCATAGCCGCACCAGTGACAGCTTCCTTCTTGTAGAAGCTGTCCAACTGCGAAAGGCTCAAAGGCTCGGCAATCACCGTGCCCGAGGTTTCGATGATCTTGCGTACATCGGCGTTGGCCAACGCGGCATAGGCGGCTTTGTGGATGGCGTTGAGCGGTGCGTCAGGCATTTTGGCGCTGGTTTGCACGCCGATCCAAATGCTGAACTGGTAGTCTTCAAAGCCTTTGGTGGCGCGGGCCAGGGGCAGCTTGGGCAGGCGCGCAAGAGGCTCATTCGAGGCCACGGCCAGAGCTTTGATTTGGCCGCCGACAATCGCGCCCAGCACGGGGCCTACCAAGGGCACCACGGCAAAGTCGATCACGCCGCCCATCAGGTCTTTCAGGTACGGGGCCAGGCCGTTGTAGGGCGCGTGCAGGCCTTTGGCACCGGCGTTTTGCAGGGCTTTTTCGGCCATCAGGTGGTAGAGCGAGCCAATGCCGGTGGAGCCGAAGCTGAGCGGCTTGTCGGCTTTTTTGGCGTAGGCAATAAACTCTTCCAGCGTGTTCACAGGCAGGTCTTTGCGCACGGCAATGGCGATGGGGGTGTGGCCCACCAGGGCGGCCATGCGCATGTCTTCAGGCTTGTTTTTGGCTGCTGCTATGCCCAGCGGCGTGTAGATCAGCTCCAGCGGTGAGCCGGCCATGATGGTATAGCCATCAGGTGTGGCGTTAGCGGCTTTGAGCACGCCCAGCGAGCCGCCTACGCCCACCACGTTTTCAACGATGACGGGCTGGCCCAGCGTGTCTTGCATGCCCTTGGCCATCGCGCGGCCCAGCACGTCGGAGCCGCCGCCGGGCGGGAAGGCGACGATCATCGTCACGGGTTTGCTGGGGAAGGTTTGAGCCAGAGCGAAAGGCGCTAGGGCCAGCAGGCCCGTAGCCAGCAAGATTTTTGTCCAGGATTTCATAGGGTGCACCTTATTGCTTGAATGTTGATTGTCCAGAAGGACTGGTCGTAGAAGAACGCGTCGCGGCTGACCGGGCTGCGGGCGTTGTGGAAATCGAAGCGGTGCTGCTCAGCCCGCAAAAGGCAAAGTCAACCTCAGGCGCCAGCCCGCTGACGATGCGTGCAATGCTCTTGCCCGAGCCGCAGGCGTGCGTCCAGCCCAGCGTGCCGTGGCCGGAGTTGAAAAACAAATTGGGCAGCTTGCTTTTGCCGATGATGGGCACATTGCTGGGCGTGGCCGGTCGCAGGCCCGTCCAGTAGCTGGCCTGCGTGGCATCGCCCGCACCCGGAAAGAGCTGCTCCACACGGCGCACGATGGCCTCGCAGCGCACGCGGTTCAGGTCGCGGTCGTAGCCGTTAAATTCTGCGGTGCCCGCAATGCGCAGGCGGTCGCTGCCCGGCCCGGTCAGGCGTGAGAACACGAGCTTGTATTCATCGTCTGTCAGGCTCACCTGGTGCGCCATGCGGGCGTCTTTGACGGGCATGGTGACGGAGTAGCCCTTGGCCGGATAAATCGGCAAATGAATGCCCAGCGGCGCGGTGTACAGGGGGCTGAGCGAGCCCATCGCCAGCACGTAGCTGTCGGCACGCAGGCGCTGAAAACGCCCCTCGCTGTCAGTGGCCTCTACATGCTCCAGCTGGCCGCCCGCTTCGCGCAGGGCGGTGATGGTGTGGCTCATGAGGAACTTCACGCCCGCTGCCTCGCACAGCTTGACCAGCTCGCGTGCAAAGCGGTTGGCATCGCCCGACTCGTCTTCGGCGGTATACGTAGCACCGGCCAACTGCCCGCGCATGTGGGCCAAGGCGGGCTCTAGTTTGATCGCCTCTTCGGCGCTGATCACCCGGCGGTCGCAGCCCAGCTCGCGCATCTGCTGGGCGGGGCCATGCGCGCCATCAAACTCTTTTTGCGAGGTGTAGAAATGCAAAATGCCCTGGGTGCGTTGGTCGTATTGCAGGCCCGTGTCACGGCGCAGCGCTTGCAGCATGTCGCGGCTGTAGGTGCCCAGGCGCACGATTTGTTCGATGTTGTAGCGCGTGCGCGCAGGCGTGCATTCGCGCAGAAACTGCAAGCCCCACAGCCACTGGCGCATGTCTGCGCGAATGCGAAACAGCAGGGGCGCGTCTTCTTTGCCCAGCCATTGCAGCACCTTGAGTGGCGCGCTGGGGTTGGCCCAAGGCTCGGCATGGCTGACCGAGATTTGCCCGCCATTGGCAAAGCTGGTTTCCGCCGCCGGATGGGCCTGGCGGTCCACCACCGTCACTTCGTGGCCAAGTTGGGATAAATAGTAGGCGGAGCTGACACCGAGCAGACCGCTGCCGAGGACGAGTACTTTCATGGGAGAACCTTTGAATGCAAGAGCTTCATAAAAACAAGCGTAAGAAGCTACTAGACCCGTAGCCAATCTGCTTGCTATGCAGCGCCGCTCCCCCTGTCCTTGGTACCTGAGAGATTCACCAAGGTGCCACAACGGCCCCCGGTTTGCTCCTTCGGTGCGCTGCGCCCTGGTGATCAGAGTGCTGCGGCTCTCCAGACGGCTTTCAACAAAAATGTGCAGTGGTGGTGACCTGAGCGTTCATGGGAGTTTGCGCCTTCGGTGGATGCTGCACGTACTATATTGCAGCATCACTCTCCTGCATAGGTGTAGTATATTTCATATTGGACAGACTCCGCAAGCGGCAAATGGGGCATTGGGGTGCATATTCACTGGTGTTTACCCGTATTTTTGAAGTTTGAGCCACCTCAGGCTGCACCCACGCGTGCTTGTCAGCGAGGTATCGACGGGCTCGCGCTGAACCGGTGGGCGCAGGCTGGGACCACGATTGCTCACTAAATAGTAGCGACATATCTAATAAAATCAGCGGGGTACATAGGTTTTCATCCAATATTGATTGATTTACGCTGACCGGAGTACTTTGCCGCGTCGTGGGCCGGAAAATCACCGTTCTAGCCGCTGTTTTTCAGGTGCATATCCCGCTGTAGCCCTCTAAAATATTGCGGGAGCAGCTCTTAAATACGTAGTACGTATTGTGCTTAAACCGGTCTGGGTGTCGGATGCTTACGCAGGCTTGAGAGGCCGCAAGCGAGTTTCAGGCAAAATTACGCCACCCCACAATTTTTGGAGAGTAACCCATGGCAAACCCCACCCCCAACCCTTTTGGCGACATGACCAAGATGCTAGAGAAGTTCAAAGTACCTGGCATCGATATGACGGCCATCATTGAGGCGCGCCGCAAAGATATTGAGGCCTTGGCCGAATCGAACAAGGCGGCCCTGCAAGCCATGCAGGACATGGGCCGCAAGCAGGCCGAGATGCTGGCCGCAGCGATGCAGGAAATCCAGACCACCACCCAGAGCCTGGCCAGCAGCGTGGGCGATCCGGCCAAGCAGACGGAAATTGTCAAAAAAGCCTATGCCAAGGCGGTAGCCGATGCGAAAGACCTGGCCGAGATGGCCCGCAAGGCGCAAACCAATTCGATGGCCAGCATGACCAAGCGGGCCAATGAGCATATGGCGGAAATCAAGAAGATGATGACGCCGAAGTAGGGCTGTGATTCTTGGGCTCATGTGCTTCGTGGGCGACAAAGCGTATGCCAAACGCCCTCATACTGGAGTACCAGAAATCGGTCGTTCGGCATACGCTTTATTGCCTTCACATATGGCCGTGTGCTAACCGTAGTCGCCGGGGAAAATGACAGGAAGCTACGGGCAGCGCGCTACCTTGGTCGCTGCACGGCTTGGTGCTTATCAGCTGACAGATTTCTGACGCTTCGGCCAATATTGTTTATCTTAGGGAGGCGGAAATAGTCGATATACCGTTTTTGGGTGCGCTTGCGGGATGCAGTGCAAGGCGCTCTGAGCGCCGTGTGGCGAGCCACACAAGCGA
>JAYVGI010000421.1:0-12202 GCA_043772355.1 Polaromonas sp. | reverse complement strand
ATTTCCAGATCGATAAGAGGCCAGGCGCGGAGCCTACGAGAGTGCTGTAGCACGGCAAGGCGACGCAACAACGCATCTTATTGATCTGGAAATAGAATTACATACTGGCTTGCATTGCGGCCAAGAGTAGCTGGTTTTCTTGGGGGGTGCCGACCGAAATACGCAGCATATTCTCCAGCACAGGGTGCATCTTACTGACATTTTTCACCAGCACACCGCGCTGCTTCAAACCGTCGAATGTTTTGGCGGCATCGGGCAAACGCACGAGGAACATATTGGCATCGCTCTTTATCGGCTGAGCGCCGGGCAGCTTGGCAATTGCTTCTAAAAGCATAGCTCGTTGCGCACGTATTTCAAGGGCTTGCGCTGCAAATACGGCTTGATGTTCAAGTGCAAACAGCGCGCATTCGCAGTTCAGAACGCTGATGTTGTAGGGCGGGCGCAGTTTATCCACTTCGCTAATGATTACTGCCGGGCCCGTCATGTAACCCAGGCGCACACCGGCCAGGCCGAACTTGCTGAGCGTGCGCATCAGCAGCACATTGGCGTTCGCCTCGGGTGCGGCGTGGATGTGGGTGATCCAGCTTTTGCTGCTGAAGGGCTGGTAGGCTTCGTCCATCACCACCATACCGCCGTATTGGGCGCAGGCGGCGATGATATTTTTAATCACGCCCTCGTCCCACAAATTGGCCGTGGGGTTGTTGGGGTAGGCGATGTAGGTGATGGCGGGTTTTTCTTTCTCTATCGCAGCCAGCATGGCGGCCTCGTCGAGCTCAAAGTCTGCTGTGAGTGGCACACCGATGAACTGCAAGCCCTGCAACTGGGCGCTCATGGCGTACATGACAAAGCCGGGCAGGGGCGCGAGAATTTTGCCACCCGACAGCTTGCCCGAACCCGCTGGTGCAGGCGTGTCGCAGGCCATGGCCAGCAGCGAGATCAACTCGTCCGATCCATTGCCCAGCATCAGCCCGTAGCCTTCGGGCACTTGTGCATAGGTACGCAAAGCGGTTTTTAAATCGTCAATGCGCGTACCGGGATAGCGGTTAATCGCCAGCTTGCCCAGCCGCTCACCCAGTTGCGCTTGCAGCGCAGCGGGCAAGGTGTAGGGGTTCTCCATCGCATCCAGCTTGACCATACCAGCCGAGTCCTGGATGGCGTAGGCGTGCATGGACTGCACGTCACGCCGGATGTGGGAGAGGATCATATTTTGTAAATTAGCCATATCACTGCGCTACGGTTTCAAATTCTGCTGGGGTCATCAAAAACGGGTTGATCACCTGCACGGTGTCATATTTTTGCAAATGCTGCATGTCTTCACTCAGCAAGTAGCCACAACCCTGCTGCTGTGCAGACGACATGATCAACGCGTCCCAATAGCCCAGCTTGTAGCGGTCTTGCATCACCCACGCCCCATCCACCGTATAGGTGTCCAGGTGTGGGGGTTGCCATAGCCTGAGCATGCGCACTTGCTCACGCGCTTTTTCCAGCGTGACCGTTGCGCGAAACTTGGTGATCGCGTTGTTGTAAAACTCATTGAGCACCTGGGTGCTGATGCGCCCCGTGCGCCGGGTCCAGCACCACGTCAGCCATTCGCTGGCACGCACTTGCTTGTCAGCGTCGCGCGTGTCTTTGGAATAGAGGTGGACGTTGGTGTCAACGAAAATTGTTGCGCTCATACAGCTCGTCCCGGGTGAAATAAGGGCCGTCGCTCGCACCCCAAGACTCCAATTTGGTAGCCTTGCGCATCGCCTGCGCATAGGCATCTTCCTGCCGCATCTTCTCAGTCAACATTTCTCCGACCAAGCGGGAAACACTGGAATTGCGCCGCGCCGCTTCAATCCGAGCCCATTCCAGGGCCGACTCTTCTACGGTAATCGTGACGTTTTTCATGGCTTGAATACTAACACGAAATTCGTGTTACACGAAATTCGTGTTGATTCAATACAGAGCAGCGGTCTATTCCGTCATTTCAAGCGCATCTGCGCCGCCCGCGCATGCGCCTGCAAACCTTCGCCATAAGCTAGCTCGGCCGCAATTTTGCCGAGCACCTGCGCGCCCTGCTCGCTCACTTCGATGATGCTGGAGCGTTTTTGAAAGTCGTACACGCCCAGCGGGCTGCTATAGCGCGCGGTGCCGCTGGTGGGCAGCACATGGTTGGGGCCAGCGCAATAGTCGCCCAGGCTCTCCGAGGTGTAGGCCCCCATGAAAATGGCACCTGCGTGTTTGAGCAAGGGCTCCCACTGGTGCGGGTTGTTGCTGGAAATTTCCAAGTGCTCAGGGGCTATGCGGTTGCTGATCTCGCAGGCCTCCTCCATGCTGCGGGTGTGGATGAGTGCGCCACGGTCGTTCAGGCTTTTGGCGATGATGGCTTTGCGCGGCATGTCGGGCAACAGCTTGGTAATGCTGGCCTGCACGGCTTGGATATAGGCCATATCGGGGCACAGCAAAATGCTTTGCGCCAGCTCGTCGTGTTCGGCCTGACTGAACAAGTCCATGGCCACCCAGTCGGGCGGCGTAGTGCCGTCCGCGATGATCAAAATTTCACTCGGCCCGGCGATCATGTCGATGCCTACGGTACCAAAGACACGCTTCTTGGCGCTGGCCACATAGGCGTTCCCTGGGCCGGTAATCTTGTCTACCTTCGGCACTGTGGCGGTGCCATAGGCCAGTGCGGCGATGGCCTGCGCGCCACCAATGGTGAAGGCGCGCGTCACACCGGCTACATAGGCTGCTGCCAGCACGAGATCGTTGCGCTCACCCCGCGCGGCGGTGGCCGCGCCACTGCCGCCGGTGGCTACGCTGCCGCGCACGGGGGTGGGGACCACCATGATGATTTCTTGCACCCCAGCCACATGGGCGGGCACAGCGTTCATGATCAAACTGGACGGGTAAGCGGCTTTGCCGCCAGGTACATAAATACCCACGCGGTCCAGTGGCGTGACTTTTTGGCCTAGCAGGCTGCCATCTTCATCGCGGTAGCTCCAGCTCTCGCCGTTGGCCTTTTTTTGCGCTTCGTGGTAGCTGCGCACGCGGCGGGTGGCGGCTTGCAGAGCGTCTTTTTGTGCGGCAGGCAGGCTGTCGAATGCGGCTTTGAAATCAGCTTGCGTTAGCTCCAGCTCGGCCATGCTGCCGACCGCCAAGCCGTCAAATTTGGCAGTGTAGTCCAGCACTGCTGCATCGCCACGCTGTTGCACATCGGCCAAAATGTCGGCTACGCGCTGCTCAATAGCAGCGTCTGCATCGGCAGACCAATGCAGTTTGGCTTTAAATTGAGACTCAAACTCGGCACTAGCTGTTGAAAGTATTGCGGGAGAAGCTACTAAAGTCATAGCGAATTACCAGTCAATCAAATATGATGCTGCGGATCAACCAGCCGCCACTGCACTGGCAAACGCGTCGATCAATGGGCGAATGCGGGCCTGCTTGAGTTTGAGCGAGGCTTGGTTCACCACCAGGCGCGAGCTGATGTCCATGATCTGCTCCACCTCGATCAAATGGTTAGCCTTGAGCGTATTGCCAGTGGACACCAAATCGACAATCGCATCGGCCAGGCCCGTGAGTGGAGCCAGCTCCATACTGCCGTAGAGCTTGATCAAATCCACATGTACGCCCTTGCTGGCGAAAAATTCGCGCGCAATGGCGACGTATTTGGTAGCCACCCTCAGGCGGGCGCCTTGCTTGACGGCGGCTGCGTAGTTAAAGTCTGCGCGTACGGCCACGCTGATGCGGCATTTGGAAATTTTCAAGTCCAGTGGCACGTACAAGCCTTGGTGGCCGGTCTCCAGCAGCGTGTCTTTGCCCACCACGCCCAGGTCAGCCCCGGCGTACTGCACGTAAGTGGGTACGTCGCTGGCGCGCACCAGCAGAATGCGCACGTCGGGCTGGTTGGTAGGCAAGATCAGCTTGCGGGATTTCTCAGGGTCTTCCAATACCTCGATGCCTGCGGCTTTGAGTAAGGGCAGGGTTTCTTCGAAGATGCGGCCTTTGGACAGGGCTAGTGTGATCATTTGATACGCTCAATATCTGCGCCAATGCCGCGCAATTTCGATTCCATGCGGTCGTAGCCACGGTCTAAATGGTAGATGCGGTCTATCAAGGTATCGCCATCGGCTACCAGCCCGGCGATGACTAGCGATGCCGACGCGCGCAAGTCGGTGGCCATCACGTTGGCACCGGAGAGTTGGGCCACGCCTTCGATCACCGCCACTTTGCCGTCAGTTTGGATGCGCGCACCCATGCGCTGCATCTCGGGCACATGCATGTAGCGGTTTTCAAAAATCGTCTCGGTCACTTTGACCGAGCCTGTGGAGACGGCGTTGAGCGCCATAAACTGCGCCTGCATGTCGGTGGGGAAACCGGGGTATTCGGTGGTGCGAAAGCCTTGCGCTTTGAGGCGGCCTTGCGACTGGATACGGATGCCCGGCACATTGCGCGCACCCTCCTTGGCATCGATGGTCTGCACCGTCGCACCGGCCTCGCGCAGCTTGTCTATCACGGCATCCAGATGGTCAGCGCGGCCATACTTTAAAACCACGTCGCCGCCCGTAGCCGCTACGGCACACAAGAAGGTGCCGCATTCAATACGATCAGCCACCACGGTATGCGCGCAGCCGTTCAACGTAGCCACGCCTTGGATATGGATTTTGCTGGTGCCATGGCCCGTAATCTTGGCCCCCATCTTGATGAGCATCTCGGCCAGGTCGGCAATCTCGGGCTCTTGCGCGGCGTTCTCCAGCACCGTCTCGCCGTCGGCCAGCGCGGCGGCCATCATGAAATTCTCTGTACCCGTCACGGTCACCATGTCGGTGGTGATGTGGGCACCCTTCAAGCGGGTTTGGCCCGCAGGCAGCTTGGCGATCATGTAGCCGTGCTCCACCACAATCTCAGCCCCCATGGCTTGCAGGCCTTTGATATGCTGGTCTACCGGACGCGAGCCGATGGCGCAGCCGCCGGGCAGCGAGACGCGCGCTTGACCAAAGCGCGCCAACAAGGGGCCGAGCGCCAGCACCGAAGCGCGCATGGTTTTCACCAGTTCGTAAGGTGCCTCGGGCGATGTCAAGCTGCCCGCGTTGATGATGACTGAACCATCGATTTGCGGCTCGGCGGCCACGCCCATATTGCGGAGGAGCTTGAGCATAGTGCTCACGTCTTGCAACTGGGGCACGTTGTGCAGGGTCACGGTCTCTGCGGTGAGCAGGGCGGCGCACATTTCGGGCAAGGTGGCGTTTTTAGCGCCGGAGATGGTGACCTCGCCGTGCAGTTGCTTGCCACCGCGAATTAATAGTTTGTCCATACAAGAGCTTAAGAGTTGAGCGCCGCCCATTCGGCAGGCGAATGCGTTTTCATCGACAGGGCGTGCACCTCGTCGGTACGAATTTTCTCACCTAGCGTGGCGTACACCGCTTGGTGGCGCTGGATCAGGCGTTTGCCTTCAAACACAGGCGAGACGATGACGGCGCTCCAGTGGCGGCCGTCGCCATCGACTTCGAGATGGTCGCACTGCAAGCCTGCGGCGATGAGATGGTGGAGTTGGTCTGAGGTCATATTGAAAATTGAATTGCTGTGGACGCATCATCCACGAATTTTGTAGCCAATGCGCAGCAGGTGCACTGCCACCGCGCTCACCATAAGGAATGCCGTGCCTACGATGCCCAAACTGAGCCAGGGCGACACGTCGCTGATGCCGAAAAAGCCATAACGAAAACCGTCAATCATGTAGAAAAATGGATTGAAGTGACTCACCGTTTGCCAAAAGCTGGGCAACGAATGGATGGAATAAAATACGCCACTGAGAAAGGTCATCGGCATGATGACGAAGTTTTGGAACGCAGCCATTTGGTCAAACTTCTCAGCCCACAACCCAGCGATTAAACCCATAGCGCCCAGCATACCGGCACCGAGAAAGGCGAACACCACGATCCACAACGGGGCCACGATACCGGGCTGGCCAAACCAGTAAGTGACCGCCATCACGCCCGCACCCACCGCCAGCCCTCGCGCAATCGATGAGCCTACATAAGCAAAAAACCAACTCCAATGCCCCAAGGGCGTGAGCAGCACAAACACCAAGTTGCCCATGATCTTGCTTTGGATCAAGCTGGAAGAACTGTTGGCAAACGCGTTTTGCAGCACGCTCATCATCACCAGGCCAGGGACTAAAAAAGCGGTGTAGCTGACCGCGCCATACACCTTGACACCATTGTCCAGCACATGGCCAAAAATCAGCATGTACAGCATGGCTGTCAGCACCGGGGCCGCTACAGTTTGGAAGCCCACGCTCCAAAAACGCAGAACCTCTTTGTAAAGCAGTGTGCGCCAACCGGTCATGGTGTTTTTACCCCCACGCTTGCCACTTCGTGTGCTGCGCTGCCCCCAGCAGGGGAAGGGGCCCCAGCTTTGCTGTAGCCTGGGGCTCTCGCGCCTAAGGGCGGCCTGTCGGCGCTCGTGGCCCCCATCACATCCAAAAAGACATCTTCCAAATCCGCCTTGCGAATCTCCACATCATGCGCCTCTAGCCCTGCTTGACGTACTGCAGCCAGGTAGTGCTCAATCTCGGCGGCGTTGTGCGCCGGGAACTGCACAATGCGGCCTGTGATGCGCGCCTTGTCGGCCAGCTCTTTGGGCAACTCACTGTCAATTTTAAAGCGCAGCACGTTCGACGATGCGGCCTTGAGCAATTCGGAGGTGGGGGCCAGTGCCACGACTTTGCCCTGCTTGAGCATGGCGATGCGGCTGCACAGCGCCTCGGCTTCTTCCAGATAATGCGTGGTCAGCAGCACTGTGCTGCCCTGCTTATTGAGCTTGGCAATAAACTGCCACAAGGTTTGGCGCAGTTCTACGTCCACGCCCGCTGTGGGCTCGTCCAAAACGATGACAGGGGGTTTGTGCACCAAGGCCTGCGCTACCAGCACGCGGCGCTTCATGCCGCCAGAGAGCTGGCGCATGTTCGAGTTGGCCTTGTCGGCCAAGCCCAGGCTGTGCAGCAATTCGTCAATCCAGGCATCGTTGTTCTTTACGCCAAAGTAACCGGACTGGATCCGCAGCACATCGCGCACGTTGAAGAAGGGGTCAAACACCAGCTCTTGCGGCACCACGCCCAGCTTACGGCGGGCATGGGTGTAGTCAGACCGCACATCGTGGCCGTGCACCAGAATATGCCCGGAGGTAGCGCGTGTGAGGCCCGCCAAAATGCTGATGAGGGTGGTTTTGCCGGCCCCATTGGGCCCCAGCAAACCAAAAAATTCGCCCTGTTCGATGTCTAGGCTCACGCCATCCAGCGCAGTGAGTGCGCCGCGAGAGCCGGAATAGGTTTTGGTGACGGATTGGACTGAAATGGCAGGCATGAACCTTCAATTGTAGGGCTTGGACGGCCCGCCCCGGCTTAGCGCAGCGCAGCAGGGCACAAATCTCTCAGCCCAAGCGTCTATGAAACGTCTATGAAGCATCCATCAAGGCGCAGCGGGCAGCAGCTCTGCCACGCCATACATGCTGGCCAAGGCACGCAAGCGCTGGGGCAGCCCCCGCACAGAAAAGGTTTTGCCAGCTACCTGCGCCTCGCGGCGGCATTCGAGCAGCACCGCCAAGGCAGAAGAGTCAAAGCGCTGCAGCGCCGTGGCATCAGCCACAACCACGGCATCGCCCTTTTGCAGGGCTTGCACCAGCATGTGCGCGCAGGCGCGCGCACTGCTGTGGGTGATCTCGGTTGGTAGCATCAGCATGGCGCGAGCTTACGATTTTTTCACGGTTTTGTTGCGCTCGCTCAGCTTGGTGATCAAGCCATCGATGCCATTGGCACTGATTTCCTGGGCAAACTGCGAACGGTAAGTCTCTACCAGCCACACGCCCAGCACGTTCAGGTCATAGATCTTCCAGCCGGTGGCTGATTTTTCCATGCGGTAGTCCAGCTGGATCGGGTCACCACGGCCCTTGATCTCGGTTTTAACCACCACTTCGCTGTCTTCAGCCGCTGCACGCAGTGGCTTCATGGAGATAGTTTGGTCGCGCACTTCGGCCAAAGCACCTGAATAGGTACGCACCAGCAAGATTTTGAATTCTTCTTGCAGGCGTTTTTGCTGCTCAGGCGTGGCTTGCCTCCAGTTGCGACCTACAGCAGCAGAGGTCATGCGCGCAAAGTTTACGTTGGGCATGATTTTGCTGTCTACCAGCGCAATCACCTTGCTGGTGTCGCCAGACTGGATGTTTTTGTCTGTCTTGATGGTGTCCAGCACTTCGGTGGACAGGCGTTTGATGAGCACGTCGGGTGCTTCTGTAGACTGGGCCATGGCTGCGCCAGACAAGCCAAGACCGGTGCTGAGCACCATAGAACTGATGACGGTAAACCAACGGCGGTTGATCAACATTACTTTTCCTTTATATGGCATGCGCCATGAACTGATAACGCAATCCTAGGGGTTTAGGACGACGGGGTATGTAAAGAGGGCGTATCGAAGAGGCTATTATTGTGACGGATTACGCAAATTAAGCAGTTGGAGCAATGTTCAGTTGCTTTGCTTACGTTGTGCGCTGCATCACTTCGTAATCACTTCTTAGGCTCACCCTCAGGTTTGTCGTCTTTGCTATCGTCTTTATCGACTTCTTGGGTATCGTCGACTTCTTTATCTGCAGAGCGGGCCACATCCGCATTGCGTTTGGCCAAAAATGCGTCACGGGTGAATGAATATTTGTCCAAGGCCGCATCGTCCAACAGGTTACCCAACCGTAAAAACTTGGAGCGTGAGTTGACCAGCCGCACCACCGTGACCGTGTTGCGCGCGCCAATCGGGTTGATTTTCGATACTGGGTCGTAAGCGGTTTCAGCAGTGATCGTCAACGCATCGCGCACTGTAGAGGGCCCAAAAACTGGCAGCACCAAATAGGGCCCTGACGGTACACCCCAACGCCCCAGTGTTTTGCCCAGATCTTCATTGTGCTTGGGGACACCCGCTTCACCGGCTATATCGAGCAGGCCCCCCAGGCCAAAAAAAGTATTCATCGAAAAACGCGTGATACTTTCCATCGCTTTTTGTGGCCGCAATTGCAGCACGCTGTTGACGAAAGTCCAGCCATCTTGCAGGTTGCCAAAAAAATTGGTGATGCCCTCGCGCACCAGCGACGGGGTGACCGCGACATAAGCCGTGGCCACAGGTTTGAGCACCGCGCGGTCTACGCCATCGTTAAAGCTGGACATCGCACGGTTGTACGGCTCCAGCGGGTCTCTGGGATTCGCATTGGGCCCCGAAGCGCAGCCGGTCAGAGCAAGCAACAGGCCGCTTACGCATACTAAAATTGCGCGACCAGCTATTGATTTAATAGCCTTTGCACTCAATGCATTTGAGCGTATTCGATCAACTATTTGGGCATTCATTTTTTACTTCCATTGCCTGAAGCTGTGGTGGGGCTATCCGCCGCTTTACTCGGACCATCGGCCGCTTTGCTGTAAAGAAACTGCGAAATCAGGTTCTCCAGAACCACCGCTGATTGCGTGCTTTTAATGGCATCGCCAGGGGCCAAGTTCTTGTCATCAGCTCCAGCTTCGACACCAATATACTGCTCACCCAACAGGCCGCTGGTCAAAATCTTCAGCGAGCTGTCTTTGGGAAAAGCATATTTGCTTTGCATGGCGATATTAACCCTGGCTTGATAAGACTTGTCATCAAACGTAATCGACTCCACACGCCCCACGACCACGCCCGCGCTTTTGACTGCGGCGCTGGATTTCAGCCCGCCGATATTGTCAAACTTGGCGCTTACTTTGTAGGTAGAATCAAAATTAAAGCTCAGTAAATTACCTGCTTTGAGGGCTAAAAACAGCAGCGCCGCAGCGCCGATCAAGACAAACAAGCCAACCCAAAAATCGTTGTTAGAGCGTTGCATACTACGTTATCCTTAGATTGAAAACATCAAAGCCGTGAGGATGAAATCCAGTCCCAGCACGGCCAAACTGGCCACCACCACGGTGCGGGTGGTCGCGCGCGACACGCCTTCGGGTGTGGCTTGGGCCTCAAAGCCCTGTAGCAGGGCCACAAAAGTGACCACCACACCAAACACAAAGCTCTTGATCACGCCGTTGCCCACGTCGCTCCAGACATCTACGCCGCCTTGCATCTGGCTCCAAAACGATCCGCTGTCCACGCCAATCATCAGCACGCCGACGATGTAGCCACCCGTGATACCCACGGCGCTGAACACGGCTGCAAGAATAGGCATGGCGATCACACCTGCCCAAAAACGCGGGGCCAGCACGCGCTGCACCGGATCGATCGCCGTCATTTCCATATAGCTGAGCACCTCGTCGCGCTTCATCAGGCCAATCTCGGCCGTCAACGCCGTACCCGCACGACCTGCAAACAGTAGAGCGGTCACCACGGGGCCAAGTTCCCGCACCAGGCCCAAGGCTACCAGCAAGCCCAAGGCCTCAGAGGAGCCATAGCGCTGCAAGGTGTAGTAGCCCTGCAAACCCAGCACAAAGCCCACAAACAGCCCGCTGACGGTGATGATGGCCAGCGAATAATTGCCCAAAAAGTGGACCTGATCCCGCACCAGGCTAAAACGCTTGAACGTAGGGACAAAAGAGCAGAGCAAACGCCAAAACAAGCGCGCGCCATGGCCGTAGTCAGCCAGTTGGCTGCGCGCCGAAAAACCTACATCACTGGGTTTGTACCAACTCATAGTGCAGCCTTTGCTTTGACCACACCTGAGCCAAAATCTTGCTCGACAGAGTTGCCAGGGTAATGGAAGCGCACCGGGCCATCGGCTAGCGCGTTCACAAACTGGTGCACCAGTGGATCGGTGCTGTGGCGTACTTCATCCGGGGTACCTTGTGCAGCGATTTTGCCGTTGGCCAACACAATCACTTGGTCGGCAATGCGGAAGGTTTCTTCCAGGTCGTGGGACACAATGATGCTGGTCAAGCCCAGCACATCGTTGAGGTCACGGATCAGCCGCGCTGCGGTACCCAAAGAAATAGGGTCTAAGCCTGCAAACGGCTCGTCGTACATGATCAACTCCGGGTCCAGCGCGATAGCACGGGCCAACGCTACGCGCCGGGCCATGCCCCCACTGAGCTCACTGGGCATCAGACTGTGCGCGCCGCGCAGACCTACCGCCGTAAGCTTCATCAGCACGATATCTTTGATCAAGGCCTCTGGCAGATCGGTGTGCTCGCGCAGCGGGAAAGCTACGTTTTCAAACACACTCAAATCGGTGAACAACGCGCCGAACTGGAACAGCATGCCCATACGGCGGCGCAGCGTGTACAAACCGTTGGTGTCCAATGTAGCGATATTGCTGCCTTCAAACAGCGCCTCGCCTTTTTGCGCTTTGGCTTGGCCACCGATCACCCGCAAGACGGTGGTCTTGCCACCACCGGAGGCACCCATCAACGCTGTGACTTTGCCACGCGGTATAGAAAAACTCACCCCATCCAGAATGGCACGGCCCCCATAGCCAAAGGTCACATCTTTGAAAGTGATCAAGGGCTCAGCAACTGGGTTGGAATGGTGTAGATCGTGTGTGACAGGCATAAAGTAAAAAAACCGGACAGATTCAGTGTCCGGCTTTGATCATAAAGGAATTTGCTCTTTATCTGAATCCCCTAAATAGGGGGGAGCAAACGCATCCATCACGTTTAGCGTGGCAAATCGCTAAAACCCATCAAAAATTCATCTACTGAACGGGCTGCCTGGCGGCCTTCGCGTATCGCCCATACCACAAGCGACTGCCCACGGCGCATGTCGCCTGCGGCAAACACCTTGGCCACATTGGTGGCATAGCCGCCGATGAAGTCAGTGCTTGCTTTGGCATTGCCGCGTGCATCTTTGTCGATTCCAAACGCATCCAGCACGGAGGCGACGGGACTCACAAAGCCCATGGCCAAGAGCACCAAGTCAGCGGGAATGGTTTGCTCGCTGCCTGCCACTTCGGTCATCTTGCCGCCTTGCCACTCCAAACGCACGGTTTTCAGGGCTTTGACCTTGCCTTTGTCTTTACCCTCGCCACCGATGAACTCTTTGGTGGCGATGGAGAACTCCCGCTCGCAGCCTTCCTCCTGGCTGGAACTGGTGCGCAGCTTGATCGGCCAGTAGGGCCAGACCAGGGGCTTGTTTTCCTCGTCGGGCGGCTGGGGCAGCAACTCGAACTGCGTCACGCTGGCCGCACCGTGGCGGTTGCTGGTGCCGACACAGTCGCTGCCGGTGTCGCCGCC
>JAYVGI010000420.1:0-21479 GCA_043772355.1 Polaromonas sp. | reverse complement strand
ATGAGGAAACCACTGACTGGAGAGCCGTGTGCGGGAGAACCGCAAGCACGGTTCGGAGGGAGGGGAGGATGAAAGTCCTTCTCTACCCCTATCCTCCTTGATGCCGCTGCGCTGAGTACACCGCCGACCAGCTCTCGCGAAGTAGTGGGCGATCCACCGTGTGGCACCAAACCGTCCCAGTACGTAGCTCTGGCGCTTGGTGTGCACAGCGCAGCGGCATCAAGGAGGAGCCCGAAGGGCGGGGGACAGCCGCGGAGCTGTGCACACCAAGTGCCAGAGCGAGCACAGCGACAAAGCCCACTCCGGGAGTCAAGCACAAACACTTTGCGGCAAAATAAGCCCATGACACCTCAACTGCTGCGCGACACCCTGGCTGACTTGGACTGCAACCTGCTGGAGCGCGACGCGCCCGTGCGCTTGCTGCTGTTGGGTGCGTTGGCGGGCGAGCATGTGCTCCTGATCGGCCCTCCCGGCACGGCCAAGAGCGAGCTGGCGCGCCGCCTGCACCGCGTGCTGGACGGGGCGCGCTATTTTGAACGCCTGCTCACCCGCTTCTCGGTGCCCGAAGAATTGTTTGGCCCACTCTCGCTCAAAGCATTGGAACATGACCGCTATGAACGCCTGACAGACGGCTTTTTGCCCACTGCGCAAGTGGCTTTTCTGGACGAAGTGTTCAAGGCCAATTCGGCCATTCTCAATGCCCTGCTCACTTTGCTCAACGAGCGTGAGTTTGACAACGGCAGTGGCCGCGTGAAGGTGCCCTTGATCAGCGTGGTGGGCGCTACGAATGAGGTGCCGGATGACGAGGCCTTGCATGCCTTTTACGACCGCTTTTTGCTGCGCGTGCCCGTAGGTCCAGTGAACGACGCCAGCTTTACCAGCCTGCTGGCCTTGCCCGCCGACATGGGCCAAGGGCAGCCACGCATCAACGAGCTTACGCGTGCTCAGCTGCAACAGCGTGCCCACGCCGTTGTGCTGCCTGACAACGTGACCGCGCTGCTGGTGCAAGCCCGCGCATGGTGCGCTGCGCATGGCATCACCGTCTCAGACCGGCGCTGGCGCAAAGTGGTGGCTCTGCTCAAGGTGCAGGCCGCCAGCCGCACGCAATATGCGGTGGATGCATGGGACCTGTGGCTGCTGCCCTTTGCGCTGGCCGCCACACCCGAGCAGACGGCGCTGATGGTGCCCTGGTTTATGCACACCGTAGCGCAGGCAACGCCGCTGGACGTGCAGTGGCTGCAGCGCGCGGCAGAGGCGTTTGAAAAGCAGCTAGACATTGAGCTGCGGGCCCCTGCGCCCGAGGACGACGGCGCAGGCAAGCTGGCACTGGCCCGCGCGATCGCTGGCCCGCAAGCCGACAACGAAGTGGGCATGCTGCGCATCGTCTCTGAGCGGGCCCAGCGGCGCTACAGCCAGCTGCATATCGATGCCCGCTGCGCGCAGGTGAGCGAGGCGCTGGACAGGGCGCAAGCCGCATGGGGTGCCGTGCGCAGCACTGCCCTGGAGGTGTTGACCCAGGCCAGCGCGCACCTGTGGCTGCCGCCCAGTTGGCTGGCAGGTATGGCCGCCGTGCACCATGCCAATGAAGTATTGGCAGCCGATCTGGTTGAACGCCTCACGCAGTTGCACCAAGCCTTTGCGGCCATGCCGGTGGGTGGGGATGCCAGTGCGCCAGCGCCCGATCCGGTTGCCTTGGCGGCTTGACGGGGTTTGTATGCTGGCTGCTGAGCATTCCTCGCAGGTTACAGGAGGCCAGGTTACAGGAGGCCAGGTTACAGGGGGGCAGGCGAGAGCTGACCCAGTTGCCGTAGACGATGTAGCAACGGCCAATGCGCCCTACCACCATGTGGTGGAGGTACAGCGTGAGCTTTGGATGCCCGCATTGGTGTGCAGTAGCGGCCCCACTGCCCGGCGCTTGCAAGACCTGCCCGCGTGGGATGCCGCGCTGCGCGCAGGCCTGCTGCCGGGTGCTGGGCGTGACTTTGGCGACCCCGCTGCCTGCGCGCCCTTACGCCAGGCTATCGCCGAGCTGGGCCTGTGCGCGCTGGCCCAGGGCAGCGCCGCCATGACCCGGCAGGTGTTGCGCGGCGTGCTCTGGCATTTGGACAGGCTGATTGACCGGCCTGACACAGAGCCAAGAGAAGCCGCCATCGCCCGCATGGTGCAAGACTTTCGCAGCCAATGGACGCTGGAGCGCCAGGGCTGGGAAGAAGTGCTGGCCTTGTTCAAAACCCTGGGCGATTTGCCCGAGCTGCGATGGGACGACTTGCGTGGTCATTTAAGCAGCCGCGAATGGGCCGAGGCGCGCCGCATTGGCGAGTTGCTGGCCCAGCTCAAAGAGTTGGCCAGCTTTATCGACCACCTAGGCCGCGCGCAGCGCCGCAGCGACATGCCGCCCAGCCCCCAGCTGCAACCCAAAGCCCACCAGCCGCGCCAGCGCGCCGCCGTGCAAATCACCACCCATTTGGTGGACCAGCCTGGAGAGGTGCGCGGCGTGAAACGCTCAGGCGAGATAGCCCGCATGCTGGCCAGCGAGGCCGCCATGATCCGCCACCCGCAGTTGCACCGCCTGTGGCGCGCCCGCTTTGCCGAGTCGCAGCTGCTCAGCTACGAGAGCGAGGCCGTGCTCAGCCAATGGCGTTTGCAGCAGGACGACACCCGCCAAGTCTCAAGCACCCCGCACCCCGAGCCATTGGCCGCAGGCCCCCTCATCATCTGCCTGGACACGTCTGGCTCCATGCGCGGTGCGCCCGAGAACGTGGCCAAAGCCTGCGTGCTGCAAGCCCTACGCACGGCGCACAGCACCCAGCGTGCGTGCAAGCTGCTGGCCTTTGGCGGCGCAGGCGAGCTTCAAGAGCGCGACCTGGCCTTGACCCCTAACGGCCTGCAAGCCCTGCTGGACACCATGGGCCAAAGCTACGGCGGCGGCACCGACGTGCAAACCCCGTTGGAGCGGGCGATAGAGCTGGTGCGCACCCAAGCCTACGCCCTGGCCGACATTTTGATCGTGAGTGACGGCGAGTTTGGCGTCACCCCCGCCACCTTGGCCCTGCTGCGCCAATGCAAAGCCACGCTGGGTCTGCGCGTGCACAGCATTTTGATAGGCGACCGCGAGACCATTGGCCTCTTGGAGGTCAGCGACCAGATCCACTGGGTACGCGCCTGGCGGCGCTACGCCACCCATGCCAAAGACGCGTTTGCCGACGGTTATTCCCCCGTGCACAGCCGCAGCCTCACAGCGGAGTATTTTCCCAATGCCATCCACCGTGGGCAGGCCGCGCCTGGCGATTCGCCAAAGGTGTTCACGCCCAGCGGCCACCTGGTAGCGCCCGCCCGGGCTGGTTTGGCGAGGCTTACTCACTAAACAGTAGCACTCCGTCTATGCAGGCCAGTGGGGTACACGGGGGAATGCTCAGAATGTACAGTCTATCGCTCCAAATCTCTGTTTTGCAGCGTTTAGAAGCCTCTGGAGGCTTGGGAATCGGCTGGAAAGTGAAAATTCACCGATTTTTGAGCCGTTTTTAAGATGTCTGTCGCGCTGTAGCCCCCTAAAATATTGCGGGAGCAGCTATGGAATAAATAGTAACCGGTCGGTGGAAAATGGGCTGCTGAAGGTTTGCCCCACAGGTTTTCGGTTAAAAGCGGCTCCTTTCACTAGAAAATACTTTTTTTAGGTTCTACCTCTGTACCCCACTGTCCTGTTTAGATTCAGTGCTACTGATAAGAGAGTGGTAGTGGCGCCATGACGTGCTGACAACTCTCTACGAACGCCTTGTCCGAATCCAGCCCGCTGCCTGCCCGCTGCACGTCAGGTAGCCCCAAAGTATGCGTTTTCAAGTCCTCAGGCATTCAAATCAGCGCAGGCCTGACAGCGCCACCGATAATCACACCAACCAAGCCAACACCCCATGCCCACCATCCAAACTCCCCAAGACGTCACTACCGCTGTACTGGCCGTGATGCAACGCACCACCGATCCGCGCTTGCGTGAGATCATGACCGTGCTGGTCAAGCACCTGCATGGCTTTGTGACCGAGGCACGTTTAACCGAGGCCGAGTTTCGCCAAGCCGCCACCGTCATCAACGCCATTGGCCAGGGCAGCAGCGAGACGCATAACGAGGCGGTGCTGATGGCAGGCTCCTTGGGCGTATCGCAACTGGTCTGCCTGCTCAACAACGGCAACCAAGGTCAACACGCCACCTCGCAAAACCTGCTCGGGCCCTTCTGGCGCTTGCACAGCCCAGCGACACCCAATGGCGGCTCCATCGTGCGCAGCCCCACGCCGGGCGCGACGCTGTTTGTGCGCGGCTTGGTGGTGGATACGCAAGGCACACCGGTGGCCGACGCGCAGGTAGACGTGTGGCAGGCCTCACCCGCTGGCTTTTACGAGAACCAAGACCCGCAGCAAGCGCCGATGAATTTGCGCGGCCAGTTCACCACCAATGCGCAGGGCCGCTTTTGGCTGCGCACCGTCAAACCCATTGGCTACGCCATCCCCACCAACGGCATCGTCGGCCAACTGCTGGCTGCGCAAAACCGCCACCCCATGCGGCCCGCGCACCTGCACGCCCTGATCGTCAAGTCTGGTTTTAAAACCCTCATCTCGCAGGTGTACGCGCACGACGACCCGCACCTGGACACCGATGTGCAGTTTGGCGTAACGGCCAGCACCGTCGGCCAGTATGTGGCGCACCACGAGCCGCACCCCACCGAGCTGGACATTAGCGCGCCGTGGTACACGCTGGACTACACCTATGTGATGGAAGAGGGTGCGTCTAGCTTGCCCAAACCACCGATTAAATAGGGCCATCCGCTGGCGCGTGCTGCTGCGCTTGCGGCAGGAGGCAAGGTGGTAGGTGTAAATGGCAGGGCCTATGTCGTCTCTTGTGTGTAGCCCAATGCGGCTGGGGTTGGTGGCCAGGTCAGACAGCGCGGTTTGAATCAATGTTCCGTAGCGCTTGAGCCCTATCGTGCCAAATGCGTGGACAGTCCATTCAAGTGTCTGTGCAATATCGTCTTGAGCCGCCTTGGCTATGTGCAGTGGGTAGTTTGGCTGGATGGCGGGCCCTGCCTTGGGCGGCATATCAAGCAGCTTTTTTGCTGCGGGCCGTAGCGCGTTGGCCCGCTTGGCGAACAAAATTTTCTATATCTTTTTGATTGTCCAGGCTGACGTAATTGCCACGTTGGATATCCGTATCCCCGACTTTTGCAGCTTCGCGCAAGGCTTTGAGTTTGGCCACTTCTTCCTGCTCGCGCGACTCCAAAAGACGCAGCCCATCGCGGACAATCTCACTCACGTTGTTGTACCTGCCTGAGGACACCAAGCGCTGCGTAAGGGATTCAAAATGCGGCGTAAGGGCAACACTGGTGGGCATGGCGAACCCCTAAAGTTGTTAATAGTTATTATAAAAAAACGTTCAAACGAAAAGCCGAGGGTCAAAAATAAATGGATTTTGCTCCACTGTCAGTTTGACACGACTGTACGCAGCGTGCTGGGGATTGAGCAGCAGATTCATCTCCAACGGCACCACATACGAGGGCACCCACAGTCCGAGACTGGCGTTTGAGGCGAGCCATTGCATGCCAAAGACTTGCGAGATCGACTGGTCACTACGCCAATTGGCAAGCAGACCTAAAGCATGAGCGTCCAGCAGGCGCGCTGCGCTGGGGATATCAAGGCGCAATGCCGTCATGTTTTTTGGGTTTGCCCCGTTGCTGTGAACGCGCCGCTCCAACTGGCACAGGGCTCTGGAAGAGCCGCAATAAACTATCTGCATGCCGCTCGTGCAGCCTTTGTGCCACCTGCCCGGTTGCAGGGTGCTGCCAAAGCCCTGATCGGTCAAGCCTAAAGCGCCCGCGGACCCAATGCGATAGACCGATACCGTCAAACCGCACCGCCGTACTTGATCGCCACCAAAATTTCTTTCACTTGGTTTACCCCAAACGAGGTGGATGATGCGGCCAAGGGGCTGTCGCCATCCATCAGCGGGTGAGGCCGACGCAGCCAGGCCAAGGCCTCGTCCTCGCTTGCAAAGGTATCCCGCGCCATAGCGTCCAGTTCCAGTACGCGAAGCACATTCTCGGCTGAACGCTTGGGAAGAGATTGGTTTTTGCCGCTACGCCGCAGCGCCGTCGTCCGGTCCATGTCCAGGATTTGAATCAACTCTCCTTTGCCCATGCCCAGATAGCCGGACAGGGGCTCAATCACCTGCACAGGCATGCCAAGCTTGATGAAGTGAATGGCTTTTTCGTTACTGATGGAGGTGGTTTCGTCAGTACGCACGCGTGCGTTGCCTGTAGGCGCAGCTTTGCGGGGCTTTGGGGCCGGCTCGGTGGACTCAATGATTTTCCAAACCGCACGCAAGGCGTCAGTGCGGGTTACCGTTGTGGGGGATAGGGATTTTGCTTGCATGTTGCAATTACATCATGCATGTGATGCAATTGCAACATGCAGGCAAACCACGCATTCACACCAAGGCAGAACGCATCGCGCCGCCGATAAAATGAAATGCTGAGGCAGGTAACGCAAAAAACGCAAAAAAAAAATCCAAAAAACGCCAAATAGGAAAGTCAACAAAATAAAAATCATGACTTTTTAGCGTTTTTTGTATTTAATTTTTGGCGATTTTTGCGATAAATCCCCCCCCAATTTACTTTCAAGGAACCAGTGATGCTTACCCCAGCCCAGCACCAACAATGCGCCCAAGACCTGTACCACGCCGAGATGACGCAAACCGTCATTCCCCAGCTCACAAAAACCTACCCGAAGATGCTGCTTGCGGATGCCTACGCCATCCAGCGCCTGTGGGCCAAGCTGCATACCGATCAAGGCGCGCGCATCGTCGGCCACAAGATTGGCCTGACCTCTCGCGCTATGCAAATGGCCAGCAACTTTAACGAGCCCGACTTTGGCCACCTGCTGGACAGCATGCTGTTTGCCGACGGCGCGGCCATACCCGCCGGGCGCTTTCGCAAGCCGCGCCTGGAGGTAGAGTTGTCCTTTGTCATGGGCGAGGATTTAAGTGGCCCCAACGTCCAAATCTACGACGTGCTGCGCGCTACCGAGTTTATTCAGCCCGCGCTGGAGATCATCGACTACCGCACCGAAGTGCCGCGCCAGATCTGCGACACGATAGCTGACAATGCTGCCTCCGGGGGTATGGTGATCGGTGGCCGCACCGTCCGCCCGTTTGACGTAGACCTGCGCTGGGTGGGCGCCACGCTCAGCCAAAACGGCATCATCGAAGAGACGGGTTTGGCCGCAGGCATCATGGGCCACCCCGCAGCGGGTGTGGCTTGGCTGGTGAAAAAGCTCAATGAAGTGGGTGAAGGACTCAAGGCCGGGCAGGTGGTGCTGGCAGGTTCGTTCACACGCCCCATCGCCATCCAACCGGGCGACGTAGTGCATGCGGACTACGGGCCGCTGGGCGGTATAGGCGTGCGCTTTGTGGCCTAGCCCCATAAAATAGCGCGTCGGCATTCATTGATGGTGTTTCAGATGCAACCAAAACATCCCCCTCACTTCCGTCGCCGCGCGCTGTTGCTCGCTGGCCTTGCCGCCAGCACCGGCGCGCACGCGCTGCCTGAGAAAAAGCTCATTTTTCCGCGTGACTTTGGCAGCCACCCCGAGTTATGCACTGAGCGGTGGAGCGTCGCGGGGCATGCTAAATCAGGCGACAGGGGGTTTGGGTTTGAGGTGGCATTTTTCCGCTCCCGCGTCGATGCCGCCCAGGGTATGAAATCCAAGCTTGCAGCCAAGCAACTGATCTTCGCGCAGGGCGCCATCACCGACGTGCAGGGTAAAAAACTGCTGCAAGACCAGCGCGTTGTACGAGAAGGCCTGGACATCGCCATCGCCAGCACGACAGACACGGATGTGCGGGTCAAGGACTGGTCTCTCCAACGCGGCGCCAACGGCTACGCTGTGCAGTTGATAGGTAGTGATCAAGGCAACGCCTTCAAGCTGGCGTTGTCTCTCAAGCCCGCTCAAAAAGTGTTGTTGCAGGGCGTGGATGGCCTCTCACAAAAAGGCCCCAACGACAAAAACGCCAGCTACTATTACAGCGAGCCGCAGCTTAAAACTGAGGGCGTGATCTCCGTCGGCGGGAAAAACTTTGACATACAGGGCACGGCGTGGCTTGACCACGAGTGGAGCGAAGAGCCGATGCCCCCGGAAGTGGTGGGCTGGGACTGGATTGGCATGAACCTGTTTGACGGCGGCGCGCTGACCGCATTTCGTCTGCGCGATGCGAATGGCCGCTCGTTTTGGGGCGGCGGCTCTCTGCGCGCGCCAGACGGACGCTCGTTTCCGTTCACGCCCAATGCGGCCAAGTTCAGCGTGGAGAGTACCTGGAAAAGCCCGCTCAGCCAGGCGGTCTATCCGGTGGAATAGACCGTGCGCATGCCCACGGAGTTCTACACCGTCAAAGCCGTCATCCACAACCAGGAGTTGGACTGCCGCGCCTCCAGCGGCGCGATGTACTGGGAGGGTCTGACCGATCTGTTGGATGGCGCAGGCCGCCACATTGGCCGGGGCTATATGGAGATGACGGGGTACGTGAAGGCGTTGCGGCTGTGAAAGGCCTGGCAAAGGTGAGTTAACTTTGCCACGCTACCCGCTGTGCAATGCGCTCAAACGCCATGTCTACCACGATGGCCAGCATGCCTACCAGGAGCGCACCTTGCAGCACGTAGGCGGTGTTGAAGCCGCTTAAACCTACCACGATGGGTGAGCCCAAGGTTTTGGCCCCGACGGTGGAGGCTATTGCGGCAGTACCGATATTGATGATGACAGAGGTGCGGACGCCTGAAATCCAGACAGGCAACGCCAGCGGCACTTCCACCTGAACAAAGCATTGCCACGCGGACAGGCCCATGCCGTCTGCCGCCTGGCGCACCGCGCTGGGCACGGCCTTTAAGCTGGCCACTGTGGCTTGCAGTACCGGCAGCAGACCATACAGAGCGAGTGCGAACAGCGCTGGCAATTCACCAAAGCCCACCAGCGGTACGGCCAATGCCAGCACCGCTACGGGTGGCACAGTTTGCCCCATGGACACCAAAGACTGCACGATGGGCTCGAAGGCCTGGCCGGAAGGACGGGTAACGAAAACACCGGCGCTGGTACCCACCAGTACCGCCACCAGACTGGACACTGCGACCAGCTTGCAGTGCTCCCACAGCAGCGAGGCGAACGGCTCTTGCTGGTACACCGGGCGCTCCAGCGCAGGGAAAAGGCTGGAAAAAAGCGCCTGTGAAAACGGCAGATACCACACCAAAGCCAGCAAGGCCAGCGCAGCCCACACCAGGCCGTCTCGCCAAGGGCGGTAGGGCGTTTGAATGGACATTGAAGCAGACAGCGTCATCGCAAAGGACTGGCCGAGTCCGCACCCGCCACGCGGCCCAGACCCCAAATATCTGCGGCATGCAGCACGCCACAGTGCCTGCCCGCCGCATCGTGCACATTGATCTGGGCAATACCTTGCATCACCATCAGCGACACGGCCTCGCGCAGGCTGGCATCTGCGGCAACATGCGGCCCCTCCACAGCTGCCTCTGCGCGGGCCAGGTGCTGCACAGTGTGCAGCGACAGCAGCTTGATGCCTGTGTCGCTGCGCCCTACAAAATCAACCACCAATGCATTGACGGGGCTAGCCACAATCTCCAGCGGCGTGCCCACCTGCACGGCGCGCCCTTGGTTCAACACCACTATTTTGGTGGCCAGCAATAATGCTTCGTCCATGTCGTGTGTGACCAACACAATGGTTTTGCCAGACGCTTGGTGCAAGCGCTTGATCTCCTGCTGCAGCGCCGCGCGGGTTGCAGGGTCTAGCGCACCAAAAGGCTCGTCCATCAGCAGCACATCCGGGTCACCTGCCAAGGCGCGTGCCACACCCACGCGCTGCTGCTGGCCGCCCGACAACTGGTGCGGCAAGCGTGTGAGGTAGGTGGCCGGGTCCAGCTGAAACAGGGTCAGCAGCTCGATCACGCGCTGCTGTATTTTGGCTTTATCCCACCCCAGCATCTGGGGCACGGTGGCAATGTTGCGCTGCACCGTCCAATGCGGAAACAAGCCCACCGATTGAATGGCGTAGCCCATGCGCAGGCGCAGCGCATGCACGTTGAAGGTGTCGATCTCTTGGTTGTTAAAAAGTATCTTGCCTGCATCACGCTCCTCCATGCGATTGATCATTTTTAGGAGAGTCGATTTGCCCGAGCCTGAGGCACCGATCACCACGACAAACTCACCCCGCTCGATGCGCAGGTTCAACCCATCAACTACGTTGACCCCGTCGTAAGATTTGCTGACGTTGATAAATTCGATCATGGGTGGACTAGGGTTGCACCGGCTGGGCCAACCGCACCAGTAGCTTGAAAAATGCATCCGTCAGCGCGGCCAGTAGCAAGATGGGCAGCACGCCGAGCAACACCAGGTCTTGCGCGCCGCTGAACAAGCCTTCAAACATGATGGCGCCCAGCCCGCCCGCGCCAATCAATGCGGTAACCGATGCCAGCCCCACAGCCTGCACGGCTGCGGTGCGCACGCCTGTCAGCAGGACAGGCAAAGCCAGCGGCAGCTCGACCTGTGTGAACACCTGCGCGTGCGACATGCCCATGCCGAGCGCGGCATAGCGCACAGCGGAGGGCACATGCTCCAGCCCAGCCAGCGCGCCGCGTGCGACCGGCAGCAGTGCGTAAAGCGTGAGTGCTATAACCCCCGGCAGCAAGCCCACGCCGCTCATACCCGCTTGGGCCAACGCGGGAAACTGCGCTGCCAGCAGTGCCAGCGGTGCCATCAACAAGCCAAACAATGCAATCGACGGAATGGTTTGGATCACATTGAGTACCGCAAACATGGCTTGCCGCGCGGCCTGCGTTCTGTATGCCCACCAGCCTAGTGGCACCCCAATCAGTAACGTGGGCATCAACGCCAACCACACGATCAGCAGATGTCGTGCCGTGGCCGCCCATAGTATGTCGGACTGGTTGGCAAGCTCTTTCATGATCGACAGATCGTTGCACCCACCAGATAGCAGCAACCCACCGATAGCTATCCCCAATGCCAGGAGCAGGCTGGTACGCGCCATACCGGCCAACTGCAAACGCTGCACAGCATGTTGCGCCGTGAGCGACATCAAAGCGACCAGCGCCCACCATGCGCCGCCCAAGGACGTGCGTGCAAAGGGGGGCAGTGTTGGCGCTATTTGGCTGGCGTGCATGCCAGCCAGTACCAGCGCCCCACCTAACAAAGCCAAGGCCATCGCGGTTTGCAGCCACAGCACAGGCTTGCTAGGCTGCACAAGGGATAGCAGCACCATCAGCACCAACAGGGCCAGCAGCACCATCACCCACGCCCGCGCAGGGCCATGAAGCATGGCCCCTAAAAACACGGGTTCGCCAGACACCAGGCGATTGGCCGCTACCCGCAAAAAAGGCATGCCCAACACAGCGGCCACTGCCGCCAATGACAGCACCAGACTGACGGGGTTAGTGTGCAAGCGCCAACGCATGGAGGAACGGTACAAGCGAGCGCGCACGGCGCACTACTTGATCAAGCCCTTGGACTTCAAAAAATCTCTGGCAACTTTTTTGGCATCTTGCCCCTCGAGTTGGATCTTGGCATTCAGCCCCTGCAAGGTGGCACCGTCCAGCGCCTTGAAAACAGGCTCCAGCACGGTTTTGATCTGCGGGTACTTTGCCAATACGTCTTGGCGAATAATCGGTGCGGGCGCATAGATGGGTTGCACCGACTTGGTGTCGTCCATAGTAACCAAGCCCAAAGCCGCCAGCGGGCCATCGGTTCCGTAGGCCATCGCCGCGTTCACGCCCGATGTTTTTTCAGCCGCTGCGCGAATCGTGGTGGCCGTGTCGCCACCGGCCAGCGTGAGGATTTGCTCGGGCCGCAGTTTAAAACCATAGGCCGCCTGAAACGCAGGCAGCGCGTCAGAGCGCTCCACAAACTCTGCCGAAGCGGCTAGCTTGAACTGCCCGCCACCGCTGATCCATTTGCCCAGGTCGTCCAGCGTTTTGAGTCTGTTGGCGGCTGCCACATCTTTGCGCACCGCTATCGTCCAGGTATTGTTGGCGGGTGCAGGCTGTAGCCACACGATTTTGTTTTTGGCCAAGTCCAGCGCTTTCACCCGCTCATAGCCCGCCTGGGCGTTTTTCCAGGCCGGGTTTGATTCTTCTGCAAACAGAAAAGCCCCGTTGCCGGTGTATTCGGGATACAAATCGATCTCGCCTGCGGTCATGGCGCCGCGCAATATCTGGGTGTTGCCCAGCGCCGTTTTATTTTCTACCGCAATACCGTTGGCCTGTAGCGCCAGCATCAGCACATGGCCCAGCAACTTGCCTTCGGTGTCAATCTTGGAGCTTACCTTGACTGGCACCGCCTGTGCGAGCGCCGCGCCTGCTAACAGGCTGGCCGCCAAAACCACGACGGCCCTGCGTTGAATGGTCTTCATAGTGGAGTTCTCCTTGTCAGTGACGATTGGCAGTACAGCTTCACTATACCGTCCCCGCTAACCGCTCGCGCAAATAGGCCAGCAAAGCCCGGTTGCGCAGCAGCTGCATGCGCTCTGGCGTGGCTACGGCGGTAATGCGGGTGCCAAACTTCGTCACGGGAGTCCAGTCGGGCAGCAGGCGCACCACACGCCCAGCGCTTAAATCGTCCTCGCACACATACAGCGGTAGCAGTGCCACGCCCAGGCCTGCCACGGCGGCGCAGGCCACGGCATCGGCGTTGTTGGCGTGGTAGCGGCCGTGCACCCGCACCAGTTGCACTTGATCGCCCTGCACCAGTTGCCAAGCGTCGTCGGATGTTTCGCGCCAGTAGCTCATGCAGGCATGGCTTTTCAGGTCGGCGGGCAGGGCGGGCACGCCCGCGCTGGCCAGGTAGCGCGGCGCGGCGCAAATCACCCAGTCCAGCCGCGCCACGGGGGTCACCACGAGGTCAGGTGTGGCCGTGGCGGTCATGCGCAGCGCAATGTCAATGCGCTCTACGGCAATGTCCATCATGCGGTCGTTGAGCAGCAGCTCAATTTCAATAGCCGGGTGGCGCTCTAAAAACTCCGGGATCACACTGGCCAGCACCTTTTGCCCCCACGAGCTGGGCGCGGTAATGCGGATGGGGCCGCTGAGCTCTTGGCGCAGGTCGCGCAGGCGCTCGTCGGCACCAGAGAGCGTGTGCAAGGCTTGGCGGGCGTAGCCCAGGTAGGCCTCGCCCGCTGGGGTCAGGGCAATGTGGCGCGTGCTGCGGCTAAACAGTGTGGCGTTCAGCGCCTGCTCCAGCTGGGCCACGCGCTTGCTGACCACGCCTTTGCTGATGCCCATGTCAGCAGCCGCGCCGCTGACGCTGAGTTTGTCGGCCACCTTCACAAAGGTGGCCAGCATGTCGGTGGATAAAGTCATTGTCTTTAAATCGAGAACAATCAGTTTGCATTGCGCCTGATGCGCAGACTGTTGTCAATCCGTAGAATTACGGTGCGGTAGTGCAGGTAACTGTGCCGCCTCACAATCGCAGTCAGTTTTTTTCGCCCTACACACAATTCCAGGAGACAACTATGAAGATCTATGCAGACCCCATCACCGCTAACTGCCGCAAGGTACTGGCCGGGCTTGATTTTTTAAACGCACCTTTTGAAAGGGTGCATGTAGACTACTTCAAGGGCGAGCAAAAAGAGCCCGGCTACCTGGCTGTGAACCCCAACGCCGCCTTGCCTGCCCTGAGCGACGGTGATTTTGTCCTGTGGGAGTCCAACGCTATTTTGCAATACGTCGCCGATAAACATGACCGCGATAGCGCCTACCCCAAAGACCCGCAAAAGCGTGCTGATATCAACCGCTGGCTGCTGTGGGAGTCGTCAAGCTGGTTCCCATCTTGCTATGTATACCTGGTAGAAAATTGCGTGAAACCCCTGCTCGGCGCCGAGCCCGACCCTGCTGTACTAGAGGCGCAAGGCGCGCAATTTCACAAACTGGCAGCGATTCTGGACGAGCGGCTGGCCAAAAACGCTTATGTCTGCGGCAACCAGCCCACCATTGCCGATATTGCCCTGGCTGCGCCCCTGCACCTGCACCCCTACCAAAAAATGCCACTGGCAGAGCACCCGCACCTCAAGCGCTGGATGACCGAGCGCATCGAGCCTATGCCCTGCTGGCAAAAAACCTATGTCGGCCCCGGCTTTACACTCACCCGCCCCACGGCCTAAACCGCATTACCACTGACTACACCACACCATGACCGCAGCACAATCCGTTCGCGCCACACTCAACTACAGCGTGGACAATGGTCGTCCGCCAGACTACTACTTTTACGAGCCCGATGCCCCGGTGGACCTGAACCCGCCCGGCACTGACCCCCAAGAGGTGGTAATTAATAACGGCTGGCCGCGCGTCAACACCTACTCGGCTGACCGCGAAGGCTTTGAGCTCAAGCCATTTGAACAAGAGTTTGACCAGTTTGACGACGACGCGGCGGTGCATGCAGAGTTCTACGCCCAGGTGGTGGAGTTCGTCAAAACGCACACCGGTGCCAAGCGCGTAGAAGTGTTTGACCACACCATCCGAAAGCGGCTGCCCGCAGACCTCAAGCAGCAAACCACCGTACAGCGCCCGGCGGTGCTGCTGGTGCACAGTGACTACACCGTAGCCTCTGGCCCGCAGCGCGTGCGCGACCTGTTCCCCGATGAAGCCGACGAATTATTAAAAAACCGCGTCGCTTTCTTTAACGTGTGGAAGCCCCTGTACCGCCGCGTAGAAGAGCTGCCTTTGGCCGTGTGCGACGCCACCACCCACGCGCCAGCCGACATGCTGCGTATGGACTTGAAGTACCGCGAACGCACCGGCGAGATCTACGTCATGCGCCACTCAAGCGCACACCGCTGGGTCTACTTCCCGCACATGGAGCCCACCCAGGCCCTGCTGCTGAAAACCTATGACTCCGAGACCGATGGCCGCGCCCGCTTCATGGGCCACAGCGCTTTTGAAGACCCCACCACGCCTGCCAACGCGCAAAAGCGCGAGAGCATTGAGGTGAGAACCATGGCGTTCTTTTAGAGGCTAATTGGGCTGCAGCCAAATAGAATAAAGCGGGAGAAGCTATTAAATAAATAGTGTTTTGTAGCTACCTATGCAGCTACAGCAATTTTACCGGCTGCGCAAAACCAGCAAAGCGCTCGCGCACACCCACTGACCCAGGTACAGCGCCGAGCCCAACGCGTGCCACAGCTTCAAGTTGTCCCGCGCCACAATCTGCGGCGACACCACCCATTGCACCAGCAGCGATGCGGCCAGGCCCAACAGCACCCACACTAGCGCTGCCCGTCCAGGGCGGGGCAGCACCAGCAGCAGCACGCCGCAGGCTAGCGACAGATAGCCCTGCACCCCAAACAACCGCGCCGCCATGCGCCCCGCAGCCTGCGCTGTCTCCAGGTGCGCAAACAGCATAGGCACCACAAAAAAACCAAGGGTGGTAAGCGAGCCCCACCACAGGGCGATGCAAAAGAGGGCGGCAGTGCGGGGCAAGTTGTGCATCAGGCTTTATATGCGATTTAGCCTTTTAGGCCAATAGAATATTGCGGAAGCAGCTATAAAAAAAGAAGTAACAGCGGCGTCAACCGGAACATGCCACAGCCCAGTGAGGCGCATTGCTACAAGAATTTTGTCGCACTTGGTTGCAAAGAAGCATAAATTCACCTGCAATTTCAGTTGATTGGTTTCGTCTGGGTATTGCGTTTGTAAACACATTCACATTCCGGCCGCCATACAAGTTGCGTCGGGGGTGACACTTTAAATGTGCTGTGAAAAAATTCTACGGAGAAAGCGATGGCTCTTCAGATTCTCACCCATAGTCAGCAAAAGCGTCGTGTGCTAGCGGTGTTTTTCACAACTATCCCCGAGAGTTCACGGTGGTTAAATTACATATGCTTGTTACTCGGCATAGTGTTTACGCCACTTACGTACGCGCTGCCGTCGGAACCCGGGCCTGTCACTATTTCTCAAATCTCATGCGCCCACCAGTGCGACGCCGATACGATAAGGCAAGGGCTGACTGACTTAAGTCGCAAGGTGGCAATGGTTGGGGCAAGTAGTTTGAATATTCAGCCGCGAACATGCCCTGCTGATAGACGCGGTGTAGAGGAGCTGACGAGCTATGAAAAGTTGGTGACTCGCTGGCCCGGGCTGCGAATGATGGCCCTACAGGATAACGCAGCGGCCAAACTTCACACTTACGCCTGCGGTGTTAAAGACTATTTTTTACTAGAATTCCAGGAAGCTCGAAGTACGCTCTACCTGATCACGCCTGAGGGTTTGTTGCTCAGTCTTGCAATACCAATGGCCAGCGCCATGCCTGCGCCATCTCCATCAATCAGATCCGGACCTGACTCAGCAAGAGGGGGCGAGGTAGAAAAAAAGTTCAATACCGTAAAGATTTTTTTTGGCACCAACCGTGCTCGGACCACGAGTAGAAAAATTGCTGAGCAATACGGTGCCGAGCGCGGTGAGTTTGAGGTGGGCCAACTCGAAGTAACGGTGCCGTTCAAACATAAAGAAGGAGATATCGAGCAGCCCAAGTGGTTGCGTTTCGAGTTTTCCAAAGATCCGGAAAAACACATGGTGTTAGCCAATATCGTGTCGTGGTCGTTGGCGAGTTTCCGGCGTAATCTGCAAAATGCAATCACCAATGACCCAGATGGATCAGCTTTTTTGTTTATCCACGGCTTCAACGTTTCGTTTGAAGATGCATCGCTGCGGACAGCGCAAATGGCGTGGGACCTGAAGCTGCTGACTGCACCGCTGATGTTCAGTTGGCCGTCTAAATCCAACTTGGAAGGGTACGCTGCAGACGAAGATAACGTTGTCTGGGCGGTACGCGACTTGAGAGTATTTTTAGATGAAATTGTCAATCAGACAGGCGCACGTAAAGTGCATGTCATTGCGCACAGCATGGGCAATCGCGCATTGGTGCAAGCATTGCAACAGTTTGACCGCCTCAACGACAAGCCTCGCTTTAGCCAAGTCATACTCGCCGCACCGGATATTGATGCAAGTGTGTTCAAGCGAGATATTGCGCCGGCGATCAAACCGTCAGCCGAGCAGCTCACAATTTATGCATCGAGCAAAGACAAAGCCCTCAAGGCCTCGAAAAAGGTCCATGACAATCAGCGCGTAGGCGACGCAACTGGAATTCCCTTGGTTATTGCCGGCATAGACACAGTAGACGTCAGCGCCGTCGATACTGATTTTTTGGGCCATTCTTATTTTGGTGATGAGACCAGCTTGCTTAAAGATATCGGCGTGATATTCAAAACAGGTGCAACTGCCGAGCAAAGAAATCTGAAACAGGAAACCCGAGGAAATACACTGTTCTGGAGCGTCCAGTAAGAGTGGATTAAAAAAAGCACGTAAAAAAACCCGCGCCAGTTGCCCGGCGCGGGTTTTTCGGTAAACGCTTATTTGCTTATTGCAGCGTCACTTCCACCCGGCGGCTCTCGGCGGCGCTGGTAGCACCGGCGGTGATGTCGGCGGGCTTTTTCAGTTCGATTTGCTTTTCGGGGATGTCAGACAGCAACAGCAGGTCACGCACGGCTTTGGCGCGCTGCTTGGCCAGCTCGGCGTTTTTAGCGGGGTCGCCGCTGGCGTCTACATAGCCGCTGATGGCGGCGGTTTTTCCGGCTTTGACGCCTACCACGATGTCTTTCAGCGCTGCACCACCGTCCTTGGGCATGTCGGCCTTGCCAGAGGCAAAGTAGAACTTGACCACGCCGTTTTCTACCTTCACGCTGGCAGCATCGGCAGCGGCTTTGGCGGCCAGGGCCATGGCTTCGTCGCTCTTGGCGGCGGTGGTACCAGCGGCAGCAGCGGCTGTTGCTGCACCCGCTGCTGCAGTTGCAGTTGCGTCAACGGTTGCGGGCTTGGCTGCCACAGCAGCCGGCGCTGCGGCCACGGCGGGGGCTGTTGCCACAGCGGCTGCACCTGCACCCGCGGCTACAGCGGCCACGGCGGCTACCGGTGGGGTCACGGTCACGTTAGGCGACTTGCCGCCGTGGATCGACATCATCAACGGCACGATCAAGAGCGCCACGATGTTGATGATCTTGATCAGCGGGTTGACAGCAGGACCTGCGGTGTCTTTGTAGGGGTCGCCTACGGTGTCACCCGTGACAGCTGCCTTGTGGGTGTCTGAACCCTTGCCGCCGTGGTTGCCGTCTTCAATGTACTTCTTGGCGTTGTCCCACGCACCGCCGCCGGTACACATGGAGATAGCCACGAACAGGCCGGTGACGATGGTGCCCATCAGCAAGCCGCCCAGCGCGGCGGGGCCCAGTGCCAAGCCGACGATGATGGGGACGACTACGGGTAGCAATGAGGGGATCATCATCTCTTTAATGGCAGCCGTGGTCAGCATGTCTACCGCTGCGCTGTAGTCGGGCTTGCGTTTGCCAGCCATGATCTCGCCGTCTTTGAACTGGCGGCGTACTTCCACCACCACCGAGCCTGCGGCGCGGCCCACAGCCTCCATCGCCATGGCACCGAAGAGGTAAGGAATCAAGCCGCCGATGAACAGGCCAATGATGACCATGGGGTCGCTCAAGTCAAAGCTGATGGCCTTGCCGTAGCCTTCGAGCTTGTGGGTGTAGTCGGCAAACAATACCAGGGCTGCCAGGCCAGCGGAGCCAATCGCGTAGCCTTTGGTCACGGCTTTGGTGGTGTTGCCCACGGCATCCAGCGGGTCGGTCACGTCACGCACGCTGGCGGGCAGCTCGGCCATTTCGGCAATGCCACCGGCGTTGTCGGTGATGGGGCCGTAGGCGTCTAGCGCTACGACGATACCGGCCATGCTGAGCATGGAGGTGGCTGCAATCGCAATGCCGTACAAGCCCGCCAGTTTGAAGGCGCACCAGATAGCGGCGCAGACAAAAATCACCGGCCAGGCGGTAGAGCGCATCGACACGCCCAGGCCGGCAATGATGTTGGTGCCGTGGCCGGTGGTCGATGCTTGTGCAATGTGCTTCACCGGCGGGTACTGCGTGCCGGTGTAGTACTCGGTCACCCATACCAATGCACCCGTGAGCACCAGGCCCACAGCGCAGGTGCCCAAGAGCGCCATGCGGCTGCCGCTGGCGGCAATCATGCTATCGGGCACCATCATCCAGGTGACTACTGCAAAAGCGATGAAGGACAGCACGCCCGCCACTGCCAGGCCTTTGTACAGCGCAGGCATCACGTTCTTCATGCCCGGCGAGGCCTTGACAAAGAAGCAGCCAATGATGGAGGCAATGATGGATACCGCGCCCAAGGCCAGTGGGTACACCACGGGGATGGTGCCCGCACCGGTGACCACCAGCGCGCCTAGCACCATGGTGGCAATCAAAGTCACCGCATAGGTTTCAAACAAGTCAGCGGCCATACCAGCGCAGTCGCCCACGTTGTCGCCCACGTTGTCGGCAATCACGGCCGGGTTGCGAGGGTCATCTTCGGGGATGCCCGCTTCGACCTTGCCTACCAGGTCCGCGCCTACGTCAGCGCCCTTGGTAAAGATACCACCGCCCAAACGGGCGAAGATGGAAATCAGCGACGAGCCAAAGGCAAAACCGATCAAGGGGTTGAGCAATTTGGCCAGATTTTTATCGGGGGTAAAGTTGCCGTTACCCACCAGAAACCAGTAAAACACCGTCACGCCCAGCAGGCCCAGGCCCACCACCAGCATGCCGGTAATAGCGCCGCCCCGGAAGGCCACATCTAGCGCGGGGCCAATGCCCTTGGTGGCGGCCTGCGCGGTGCGCACGTTGGCCTTGACCGACACGTTCATGCCGATAAAGCCGCAAGCGCCCGACAGTACCGCTCCCAGCACGAAGCCAAAGGCACTCATACCGTCAAGAAAAACACCAATCAATATCGCCAGCACGACGCCGACCATGGTGATGGTTTTGTACTGCCGTGCCAGATAGGCTGCGGCACCGGTTTGAATGGCAGATGCAATCTCTTGCATACGCGCATTGCCTGCGTCTTGGGAAAGGATCCAACTGCGTGCCCAAAAGCCGTACCCTACGGCTGCCAGCCCGCATATAAGCGCCAAAATAAGCGCTGCATTGCTTGTCATATGTAAATCTCCTGTAGTTTTTGACGAAGAAGGTGTTCAACGCTTTGGTTTGCTTTGCACACCCACTGCGTTGCTTCCTCATCCCCCAACTCCTGATTCGGGTACAGAGACGATTGGCCAACGGGCTGAATGTAGCCTGAAAACGTGACGTATTTACGTAAAAGCAAGGGCTGTGAAAGTAAAATCAGGGTTAATCCTAGGATTTGCTGGTTCATTCAGTAAGTATTCCCAACTAAACCAAGAGAGCCCTCCATGTCACTCGACCTCGTACAACCTGGTAAAAACGCCCCCAATGAATTTAACGTGATCATCGAAATCCCGATGAACGCTGACCCGATCAAGTACGAAGTAGACAAAGAAAGCGGCGCCATCTTTGTAGACCGCTTCATGTCCACCGCCATGCACTACCCCACCAACTACGGCTACGTGCCCAAAACGCTCAGCGGTGACGGCGACCCGGTAGACGTGCTGGTCATCACCCCTGTGCCCCTCATTCCCGGCGTGGTCGTCACTTGCCGCCCGATTGGCATTTTGATGATGGAAGACGAAGCCGGCGTAGACGGCAAAGTACTGGCCGTGCCGATCGACAAAAAATGCTCGCTCTACACCCACTGGCAAAAACCCGGCGACATGAACCCCCTGCGCCTGAAAACGATTTCGCACTTCTTCGAGCATTACAAAGACCTGGAAGAAGGCAAGTGGGTCAAGATACTGGGCTGGGAAGGTACCGATGCAGCACGCAAAGAGATCAGCGACGGCATGGCGGCTTATGCTGAGCAGTTAAGGGTTAAGACGTTTGGGCTTTGATGCTAGCGTTCCACCTGTTTTACCCTTTAAAACACGCATTAGCCAGCAATATTAAAGGACTTGTAGCTATTGAATATATAGTGCCTGCGTTGAAGCGCAATGAACGCCTGGGTTGACGCAAAAACCGCTATCGGGTCGTAAATATCGCCTGTGGTGATGTCAAAGCGGTTGGCGGCGGCGCAATGTGCCGACAACGCCTTGAAAGCGTACGCTATGCATTGCGTAGCTGCTCGCGCATATTTCTTGCTGGCTATCGGCTGATAGATGCAAAAAACAGAAGCAAATGGGGTCGGATCAAAATTCAGGAAGACCAAGGGTTCGGAGCGCGCAACGCCCTAACGAAATTTTGCTCTGACCCCTTTTGCGCAGTCGGCGGCGAGCAGATCCCTCCCCCGCAGCCCCATCGGCTTACCGCACAGACCTCGCAGCGCACGCCTGCGAGTGGGCCGCTTGGAAATACAATTAAAAACACACTTATTCCATTTCTACATCATTAATGTCTAGGCGCGGAGCCTACGAGAGTGCTGTAGCACGGCAAGGCGACGCAACAACGACAGTAATGATTTAGAA
>JAYVGI010000419.1:0-7421 GCA_043772355.1 Polaromonas sp. | reverse complement strand
TGCGCAGCGGGTTTTTGTTGCTGTGGTACATGGCCGTGGCGGTGGCCATGGGGCTGGGGTAGAAGGTTTGCACCTGGTCGGCCCTGAAGCCGTTTTTCTTCAGCCAGATGGCCAGGTTCATCATGTCTTCATCGCTGGTGCCGGGATGGGCGGCGATAAAGTAGGGAATGAGGTACTGCTTTTTGCCGGCCTCCAAGCTGTACTTTTCAAACATCTGCTTGAACTTGTCGTAGCTGCCGATGCCGGGCTTCATCATTTTGCCAAGCGGCCCGCCCTCGGTGTGCTCCGGGGCGATTTTGAGGTAGCCGCCGACGTGGTGCGTGACCAGCTCCTTCACGTACTCAGGGCTTTGCACGGCCAGGTCGTAGCGCAGGCCGGAGCTGATCAAAATCTTCTTCACACCCTTGAGCTCGCGCGCGCGGCGGTACATTTTGATGAGCGCGCTGTGGTCGGTATTCAGGTTCGGGCAAATGCCGGGGTAGACGCAACTGGGTTTGCGGCAAGCTGATTCGATCTCGGGCGATTTGCAGCCGATGCGGTACATATTGGCCGTGGGGCCACCCAAGTCACTGATCACACCCGTAAAGCCTTTGACGCTGTCGCGGATGGCTTCGACTTCGCGAATCACCGAATCTTCAGAGCGGCTTTGGATGATGCGGCCCTCATGCTCGGTGATGGAGCAGAAGGTGCAACCGCCAAAGCAGCCGCGCATGATGTTGACGGAGAAGCGGATCATCTCCCAGGCGGGGATTTTGGTCTCGCCGTCGTGCGAGCCGTTCGCATCGGCATACGACGGGTGCGGTGACCGTGCGTAAGGCAGGTCGAATACCAAGTCCATCTCGGCGGTGGTCAGGGGGATGGGCGGCGGAGTGATCCACACGTCGCGCGCTGTCGTGCCTTCGCCGTGCTTTTGCACCAGAGCACGGGCGTTGCCGGGGTTGGTCTCCAAATGCAGCACGCGGTTGGCGTGGGCGTAGAGCACGGGGTCAGACTTGACCTGCTCGTAGCTGGGCAGGCGAATGACACTGCGCTCGCGCGGGGGCGTTTGGAGCTTGTTTTTAGTCAGGGCCGGGTTGGGCACGAAGGTCAGGGGCTTGATGGTGAAGCCTAAGTCTTTATCGTCCGTTCGGGCTGCTTTAGCATCCGTTCGAGCTGAGCTTGTCGAAGCCTTCGTGAACCCTTCGACAGGCTCAGGGCGAACGGGAATGGGGTTGACATCGATCTGACCACGCATCGTAGGTGCAGCACTCAAATTCGCAGGCAAACCCGCTTGCACCGACACCACCGAGTCTTCTTTGGCGCACGACCCGCCCTGCTCGCGCGCCAAATCGGCGCTCATCATGTAGGGGTTGACGTGCTGCTCGGTGCGGCCAGGGGTATCCACATCGGACGAGTCAATCTCAAACCAACCCGCAGCATTTTGCCGCTGCACAAACGCGGTACCGCGAATATCGGTGAGGTTTTCTATCGGCTCTTTAGCGCCCAGACGGTGCGCAATCTCCACAATCGCGCGCTCGGCGTTGCCGTACAGCAGCAAGTCGCACTTGGCATCCACCACGATAGAGCGGCGCACTTTGTCTTGCCAATAATCGTAGTGCGCTATGCGGCGCAGCGAGCCCTCAATGCCGCCCAAGATGATGGGCACATCGCTGTAGGCTTCTTTGCAACGCTGCGAATACACCAGTGCCGCGCGGTCAGGCCGACTGCCGCCCTGCCCGCCTGCGGTGTACGCATCGTCGGTGCGGATTTTTCGGTCCGCTGTGTAGCGGTTGATCATGCTGTCCATATTGCCTGCGGACACGCCGTAGAACAAGTTGGGCTTGCCCAGCGCCTTGAATGGTTCGGCGCTTTGCCAGTCGGGCTGGGCAATAATGCCGACCCGAAAACCCTGGTTCTCCAGCATGCGGCCGATCACTGCCATGCCAAAGCTGGGGTGGTCTACATACGCGTCGCCCACCACAATGACCACATCGCAGCTGTCCCAGCCCAGCACCTCCATCTCAGCGCGGGTCGTGGGCAAAAACTTGGCCACACCAAATCGCGCCGCCCAGTACTTGCGGTAGCTGGACAGGGGCTTGGCATCGCGTGGGAACAGCGATACGTCGTTAAAGATGGCAGGGCGTGCGGTCATTGGGCAGGGAGGTGGCGAAACGTCGATTTTAAGGGTTTACCCAAGAATGCCCTAGCAAAGCCCTTCACTACACCTGCCAGCGCCGGGTCTGCGGGTCAATTTAGCAGTCAAGCGCCGCATTTACACCACAGGCCAGGCCACAGGGCAGCATATTTGCGTTCTAATCCCAAGTGAAGAGAAAATACTTACATTTGACCATGCAACCCCGCCTTGAACAGAGTACCTTTGCCGAAACCAAGATGGATTCCCGCTCTACAGAGTCAGAGGTGGGCAGCTACGGTTTTTTGGGGCGCTACCGCCTGGACCGCATGATTGGCCACGGCGCGATGGGTGCCGTGTTTGAGGCCTTTGACACTACCCTGGGCCGTACCGTGGCCATCAAAACGCTGTACACCCAGCCCGACCAAACCAACGGCGGGTTTGACACGGCCGTAGTGGATGCCGCCATTTTGCAGGAAGCGCGCACCGCCGCCACCCTGAACCACCCGCATATCGTGACGGTTTACGACGCTGGCCGCGCCCCCAGCACCATGCTCAAGCGCGAGCTGCCCTACGTGGCGATGGAGTTGCTGCAAGGGATTGACCTGCGCCAGCGCATTGCCCAGCGCCCCAGTCTGGGCCAGCGCGAGGCCGTGGCCCTGGTGGGCAAGGTGGCTTTGGCACTGGACCACGCCCACAAAGGCGGTGTGCTGCACCGCGACATCAAACCGGCCAACGTCTTTCTCACCAAAAACGGGGCTCCCAAAATTTTGGATTTCGGCTTGGCCAGGTTCACCAGCCACGCCGCGCAAGCCAATAGCGATACCGCCAGTGAGGTGATTGCCGGCTCACCGCAGTACATGTCGCCTGAGATGGTGCTCAGTATCAAAGATGCGAACCAGGCGGTGGATGTGCGCAGCGATGTGTACTCTCTGGGCGTGATTTTGTATGAGATGCTCTGCGGTAAACAGCCTTTTACGGCACCTACGCTGGAGCAGTTGCAAGAGCGCATTGCCCGCACCCCAGCCGAGGCACCGCACCTGGTCAACTCGGCTATTCCGCGTGATTTGTCGCGCATTATGTTGCAGGCTTTAGCCAAAAAACCTGCCGACCGCTACCGCAGCGCGGGCCAGTTGGCGCGCGAGCTGCGCCGCTGGGGCGCAGGGGTGGCCGAGGGCGAGACGCTGGCAGAAGCGCACCCGCACCCCGCGCCAGAGCCCGTGTTGGTCAGCAGCCCCGGCCGCAGCGCCATAGCCGAACCACTCGCCGTGTCCCAGCCCAGTTACCCGTCCACCACCTTGCCACCTGCGGCATCGGGCCCCCGCAGCGGCACTGGCTCCAGTGCGGGCGCCAGCTCCCTGCTGTGGATAGCCGGTGGTGGAGCCGGCTTGGCCGCGCTGGCGGTTGCGGTGTGGCTGTGGCATTCCAGCCCCCCCGCCGTGCAGCTGCCTGTAGCCAGCACCGCAGCGGCATCCAAACCGCCCCCCAGGACGGCGACCGATGCTGAAAGGCTGCCTCAAGCGAGCACGGCCAGTGCGCCCGCCAGCGAGTCAAGCGGCAACGCGGGCAACAACCCCGCCGGTGCAGGTGCCCCGTTGCCAACGTCAGGCGCTCAGACCGCGCCGCAGCCAGAGGCCGACAAGGGAGCCGACGGCAGCGCCGCTGTGCCAGCGGCCACCAGCGGGCGCCTTCATATTACGGCGGCACCTTGGGGCGAAGTAGAGGTGGACGGCAAAAAAATGGGGGTTTCCCCACCCCTTTCCGTTTTGACCATGGAGCCTGGCGAGCACAGCGTTACGCTGCGCAATGCGGACTATGCAGCCCGCACTTTTCGCGTTAAAGTCCAAGCAGGGAAAACAGAACGCGTCGCGCACAAGTTCGAATAGCCAACTCTCGGAGACACAGCAACCATGATTCCTTTTCACTTGCCTCGCTTGGCAGTAGTTAGCCCCTTTTGCCTGGCGGCGTTGCTTGCCGCCTGCGCTAGCAAAGCGCCAGCGCCAGCACCAACGCCTGCACCTGCACCAGTAGTGGTACAGGCAGCACCGGTGCCTGCTCCGGCGCCGGCACCAGCGCAAGCGCCGGTCAATGTGGCCCCCGCCCCAACCGCCGCTCCCGCCCCCGTGGTCAACGCACCTGCGGTGTCCAAAACATCGCCCGGCTTGGCCGCTCTCAACGAGGGTGTGGCTTCGTTCCAAAAAGGCGAGTATCGCCGCGCCGAAACCAAACTGGCCGAGGGTCAGAAGCTGGGACTTAACTACGTGGACGAACTGGTGCGCGCGCACAAAACCCAAGCCTTCCTCTACTGCGTGACCCGGCGCATGGCACAGTGCGAAAAGTCTTTCCAGTCCGCTTTTGAACTGGACAGCACGTTTGACCTCGCGCGCGGAGAGCGTGGTCACCCCGTGTGGGGCCCGGTGTTCACCAAGGTGAAAAAGAAGCAAACCAAATAGCCCCTGCATTGCGGGTAGTAGGCGGCTAATTCAGGCTAGTTTTAGCCGCCAGCCCGGAGAAATATTGCGCGAGAAGCTCTCGTATTCATAGCATATATTTTTTCACCATTGTCTCCTCAGGCGCACAGCCTGCATTCCACTGGCTGGATAATATCGGCCATGAGTTCCCATGCCATAGCCCCCCGCGCGCCCAGCCTGTCCACCACCAAGCCGCAGTCCAAAACCGAACTCTTTGTCACCTTCAACAGCATCGCCCTGCAAGGCTTTGGCGGTGTGCTCACCATCATCCAGCGCGAGATGGTGGACAAACGCCGCTGGATGACGCAGCACGAGTTTGTCGAGGACTGGGCGGTAGCCCAGGTGTTGCCCGGCGGCAATGTGATTAACTTATGCATCATCCTGGGCAATCGGTACTTTGGCTGGCGCGGCGCGCTGGTGGCACTGGCCGGTTTGATGGCCGCGCCGCTGGTGATTGTGCTGGTGCTGGGCACGCTGTACACACAATACTCGCAAGTGCACGCCATCTCGGGTGCGGTACGCGGCATGGGCGCTGTTGCGTCGGGCTTGATCGGCGCAGCCGCCATCAAAATGCTCTACGGCTTAAAAAACAATCTCCTGGGCAAACCCGTTTGTGCGGCGTTGATAGCGCTTACCGTAGTGGCCGTGGGCTATTTGCGCCTGCCCTTGATTACCACCGTGCTGGGCTTGGGGCTGCCCGCGTTTGCCTACGCCTGGCTGAGGGTGCGCGGCGCTGAGCAGCGCGCGGCTTTGGTAGCCCCAGGCAAGGGAGATACACCATGACCTTAGACCAATGGCTTGCCCTGTTTGGCCACTTTGCCTTGCTGTCACTGCTCTCCATCGGCGGCGCTATCGCCACCGCGCCAGATATGCACCGGTTTGTAGTGGAGAAACAAGCCTGGCTGAGCGACGCGCAATTTAACGCCAGCATCGCTATTGCCCAGGCCTCGCCAGGCCCGAACGTGCTGTTCATCCCGTTGCTCGGCTGGCAAACCGGTTTGACTCTGGGCGGCAACTACTGGGCTGCAGCAGCGGGCCTGAGCGGCGCCTTCATCGGCATCATGGTGCCCAGCAGCGTATTGACTTTTTTAACCACGCGTTGGCTGCAACACAATGCCAACCACATCGTCGCCCTGGCCAGCAAGGCAGCACTATCGCCTATTTCAATAGCACTACTGCTGGCTACCGCCTGGTTATTGGCTGCCTCACACAACCAGCCCGCCACAGACTGGCCGCTGTGGCTGCTAAGTGGCGTGTGCTTGCTGATCGCCTGGCGCACCAAAATGCATCTGCTGTGGATGCTGGGTGCCGGGGCGGCGCTAGGGGTAATGGGGCTGGTTTAGAGCGCTTAGCGTGGGCTCTCGAAAAACACGTAATTCGAGGCGTAGTCGCTGATCTCAAAATACACGCGCTTCTCGCCCGGGTCGGCAATCATATTGAGGTTCTCGTCCAGCACGCCATAGCCAAAGCGGTACGGGCGCGGCTTGTTATCGTCGGTGCCCATCGCTGTGGAGAGTTTGTCAATTTTCAGGAAGCGGCGCACCACTTTGTCGCCTGCGTACACCTCTAACACGCCGTTGGTGCCAGTCCAGTTCTGGATATCGCGCTGAATCTTGTTTTGCTGCTCTTGCGTGCAGCCAGCCAAGGTAAATACTGCGCATGCAGCTACTGAAATAGTAGCTAATAGGTTCAATTTCATCATTTATTCCTCGTGAGCTTCAAGATGGGGAGGCCGTGGCGTTGGCCTGGGGCAAGGTGCCGCGCCACCACCCAAGCATAGCCTATGCCTCAGGTGCGCTGGCGTAGCGCCTCGTACAAGCATACGCCGCTGGCCACCGACACATTCAGGCTCTCCACCGCCCCGCGCATCGGTATGCGCACCAGTTCATCGCAGGTTTTGCGGGTCAGCTGGCGCATGCCCGGCCCTTCAGCCCCCAGCACCAAGGCTACCGGGCCTTTCAGATCGACGTCGTAAATGGTTTTCTCGGCATCGTCGCTGGTGCCAATGATCCAGATGCTCCGCTCTTTCAGCTCATTCAAAGTGCGCGCCAAATTGGTGACCATAAAGTACGGCACCGTCTCCGCCGCGCCGCTGGCCACCTTGGACACCGTGGCGTTGATGCCCACAGCATGGTCTTTGGGCGCTATCACCGCGTGCGCGCCCGCGCCATCGGCCACACGCAGCACCGCGCCCAGGTTGTGCGGGTCGGTCACGCCGTCCAGCACCAGGATGAGTGGGTTGCTCTTATCGGCACTGGCCTCTAGCTGCTCTAAAAGTTCGTCCAGCGAGTGCGCCTGCGCCACCGGGTGGGCCAGCGCCACCACGCCCTGGTGGCCATGGCCGCCCGACATTTTGGACAAGCGCAGGCCATCGGCCTCAATCAAGCGCACTTGCGCCTCAGCGGCCTTGTCCACAAAGCTGCGCATCCGCGCATCGCGCCGCGAGGCATCGTAGTAAATTTCAATCAAGGAAGCCGGCGCGGTTTTGATACGCACGCCCACGGCATGAAAGCCGTAGAGAATTTTGGTTGCAGACATGGGAGTGATTATCGGGGGTGAAAGCGCCATTGCCCTTTCAGACACTCGAAAGATCCCCCTGATCGTTCACTACATCGCTTTACGGCTCTATGTGATTTGCAGTAGGTTGCGCCCTGGGGTCGGCATCAACCAACTGGTTGCTTCACCTTGATTGGCGCAGCCAGATGCACCAGCTGGTCTGGGTTGGCGGGTCATTTGAACACTCTCATTCCATTTCTACATCATTAATGTCTAGGCGCGGAGCCTACGAGAGTGCTGTAGCACGGCAAGGCGACGCAACAACGACAGTAATGATTTAGAAA
>JAYVGI010000418.1:0-7412 GCA_043772355.1 Polaromonas sp. | reverse complement strand
CTGTCCATGGCCAACTTCATTGACAACGCAGGCCCAGGCGGCGAAGGCGCGCGCATGCCGCAAACCTTCATCCAGGAGCCCACCACGCCAAAGCGCCAGGCCTTCATCATCAACTACCTGAAGACCTTCAGCCCGAAAAACGCACGCATTGACTCACCCGTGTCTGCTGCCCAAGGCTACGATTCGATCTACTTGCTGGCAGCTGCCATCAAGCAGGCCAACTCTACCGACGGCCCCAAGATCAAGGCAGCGCTGGAAGACCTGAAGACCCCCGTGGAAGGTGTGATCACCACCTACACCAAGCCGTTCACCGCCAAAGACCACGAGGCCATCACCGCCAACATTCCTGTGTTCGGCGAAGTCAAAGGCCAACGCGTGGTGTATGCCTACGCAGACGACCAGAAGAAGGCTTCTGAAATTCGCGTGAAAGACGCTAACGCCAAAGGTGCTTTGGCCGTCAAGAAGTAATCATCCGCACAGCTAAACACCGCGACGCCCCTGGGCCTCGCGGTGTTTTTTTTGTAGCTAATTTTGTTGCTCATGTTGCTCGCTGTAGGCGTTTGGCCAAGCATTGTTACCCAAGGTTGAATATATGGAAATCCTGCTCCAACTCATTTACAGCGGCATTGCGCTGGGCATGATCTATGCGGTCATTGCGTTTGGCTACCAGCTCACGTTTCAAACATCCGACACGCTGAACTTCGGCCAAGGTGACGCGCTGATGCTGGGTGCCATGGTTGGCCTCACATTGGTCAATATCGGTGTCAACTACTGGTTGATGATTCCGCTGGTGATCGTATTTGGTTTGATTCAAGGCGGCATCGTCGAGCGCATTGGTGTGCGCCCTGCAATTAAGATCAAAAGCGAGTTTGGCTGGATCATGTCCACCATCGCCTTGGGCATTATTTTTAAGAACGTGGCCGAAAACGTGTGGGGCCGCGACGACTTGAAGTTTCCTTCGCCCTTGCCAGAAGCGCCACTCAAGTTTTTGGGCGCTAACGTGCTGCCTATGGAATTGTTGGTTGTTGCCGGCGCAGTGTTCATGATGCTGGCCGTAGAGTTTTTCAACCGCAAAACCATCTACGGCAAAGCCGTGGTGGCTACCTTCAACGACCGTGATGCGGCCAAGCTGATGGGCATCAACACCGGTTTGGTGATTACCTTCTCTTACGCACTGTCGTCAGCAACTGCCGGTTTTGCGGGCGTGTTGATCGCGCCGCTCACCTTGACCGGTGCCACCATGGGCGCGGTGCTGGGCCTGAAAGCTTTTGCGGTTGCCATTATTGGCGGCCTGACCAGCGGCATGGGCATTATCGTGGGCGGCATTATTTTAGGTATCGCTGAAACCACTACCGGTTTTTATATCTCCACTGGCTACAAAGATGTGCCCGGTCTCGTGCTGCTATTGCTGGTGTTGGCCTTTAAGCCTGCCGGTCTGTTTGGCAAAGCCGCTATCAAGAAAGTCTAATTGTGAATCGCAAGACCCTCATTGCCGCTGTCATCGGCTTGGCACTACTGGCCGCTGTACCGCTGTTCACCAGCAACCCGTACTACGTGCACATGGTCGGTACGATCATGATTTACGCCATCTTGATCTTTGGCCTGGACATTGTGGTCGGCTACACCGGCCAGGTGTCGCTGGGCCATGCTGGCTTGTTTGGCGTAGGTTCGTACACCGCTGGCGTGATGTTTATGAAGCTGGGCGCACCGCTGTGGCTGATTATTCCGGCCAGCGTGGCCATCACCGCAGGTTTTGGTGCGCTGCTGGCCCTGCCCGCCCTGCGCGTATCGGGCCCTTACCTGGCCATGGTGACCTTGGCCTTTGGCACCATCATCCAGATTTTGATCAACGAGATGACTTTCCTCACCGAAGGCCCCTTGGGCATCAAAATCCCCAAGCCCTCGCTGTTTGGCATGCAGTTGCATGAGAACGGTTTTTACTGGCTGGTGTTTGCGTTGATGACGCTCTCACTCATCGTGGTGCACCGCATTTTGAACTCGCAGCTCGGCCGCGCGTTTGAGGCGTTGCGTGGCAGCCCGGTGGCGTCTGACTGTATGGGCGTGTCGGTCTACCGCCACAAGGTCTATGCGTTTGTGATCAGCGCAGGCTTTGCCGGCCTGGCGGGTGCTTTGTACTCGTATTCCGAGCAGTACATTTCGCCTAACACCTATAACAACGAACTCACGGTGCTGTTCCTGTTGGCCGTCATCATGGGTGGTCGCAAAACCCGCTCGGGTGCCTTGCTGGGCGCAGCCATCATCGTGATCTTGCCCAAGCTGCTGGATGATTTGGAACTGTTCCGCATCGTGGCCTCTTCGCTGGCGTTGCTGATGCTGGTGGGCGGCGCGATCGGCGTTGCCAAAAAAATCACCACCCCCAAAGCCATGGCCATCCCCGTCATTGGCACCATCGCGCTGGCAGGTTTTTCCTTCTGGCTGCAGTCGATTACTGACTGGCGCTTGAGTATTTTTGGCTTGATGATTTTGTTTGTGGTGTACTACCTGCAAGACGGTATTGTGGGCTTTGTGCGCAGCCTGTTCTTCAAGCGTAAAAGCACCTCAATGGGCAGCGCGCTGGACCATGGCGACACGGGTAAAGACGCACTCACCGTAGCGGCGCAAGCGGGCACGCAAGCCAAAGGCGACGACCTGCTGGTGGCCAGCAATGTGCTGATGCAGTTTGGTGGCCTCAAAGCCATCAACAACGTAGACCTGCGCGTCAAGCGCGGCACCATCCACGGTTTGATTGGCCCTAACGGCTCGGGCAAGAGCACCATGATGAACGTGCTGACTGGGATCTACGTACCCACGGGCGGTACGATTGAGTTTGCGGGCCGCTCTGTAGTGGGTCGCACTTCGTCTGACATTGCGCTCTCGGGCATTGCCCGTACCTTCCAAAACGTGCAGCTCTTTGGCGAAATGACAGCGCTGCAAAACATCCAGGTGGGCTTGCACCACAGCTTTGCCAGCAACATTGCCGACGTAGCACTGCACACCCCGCGCTACCAGCGCGAAGACAAAGCCGCCACCGAGCGCGGCCTGGGCTTGCTGCGTTTTGTAGGTCTATCTGACCTGGCCACCGAAGAAGCACGCAACCTGCCTTACGGCAAACAGCGTTTGCTGGAGATTGCCCGCGCCCTGGCGCTCGACCCGCAACTGCTGCTGCTCGACGAGCCCGCAGCCGGTTTGACCGCGCCCGACATCAAAGAGCTGATCGCCATCATCCGCAAGATCCGCGACCACGGCATCACCGTGATTTTGATCGAGCACCACATGGACGTGGTGATGGAGCTGTGCGACATCGTCTCGGTGCTCGACTTTGGCCAGAAGATTTCCGAAGGCAAGCCCGCAGAAGTGCAGGCCGATGAAAAAGTGATCGAGGCTTACCTCGGCGGTACCGCCCATTAAGTCCAGAGGAATACACCATGTTAAGCATTAAAAACCTCCAAGCAGGCTACGGCAAAGTGCAGGTGCTGCACGGCATTTCGATGGAGGTGCCCAAAGGCAAAGTCGTCACCCTCATCGGCTCCAACGGGGCTGGCAAAACCACCACCATGCGCGCTGTGTCGGGCATGATCCAGCCCACCGCCGGCGAGATCAGCTTGCACGGCAAGCGCATTGACGGCTTGGAGTCTTACACCATCGCCAAGCAAGGCATGGCCCACTCGCCCGAAGGCCGCCGCGTCTTCGCCACCATGAGCGTGACCGACAACCTGACCTTGGGTGCCTTCCCGCGCCTGACCGGCAGCCGCCCTAAGGGTGACGTAGCGGGCGACCTGGAGCGTGCACTGGAACTCTTCCCGCGCCTGAAAGAGCGCCGCACACAACTGGCCGGCACTTTGTCGGGTGGTGAACAACAGATGCTGGCCATGGCCCGCGCCATCATGCTCAACCCCGAGATCGTGCTGCTCGATGAGCCCTCCATGGGCTTGGCACCTATCTTGGTGGAAGAGGTGTTCAACATCATCACCCGCCTCAAAGGCCAGGGCGTAACGATGCTACTGGTGGAGCAGTTTGCCGCCGCAGCGTTGAAGGTAGCCGACTACGGCTATGTACTGGAAAACGGCCGCATCTCGGTGCACGGCCCGGCGGACAAGCTCAAGGACGATCCAGCGGTGAAGGCTGCCTACCTAGGCGGTTAATTCCAGAGGCTAACCCAACGGACGTTTGCGTCGGCGGATTCCGTTCGGGCTGAGCCTGTCGAAGCAGCCGCTTGTTCAACACAACACGCCTTGGTGCCACAATCGGTACCAAGGCGTTTTTATTTGGAGAACTGTGATGCCCATTACCAAGGGTTATAAAGTGCTGGTGGCGCAGGCCATGGCGCAGGTTAAAACCTATAGCGTGGCCGAGGTCAAAGCCAAGGTGCAAGCAGGCGCCGCGCAGATCGTCGACATCCGCGACATCCGAGAGCTGACGGCTGGCACCGTCAAAGGCTGCGTACACGCCCCGCGTGGCATGCTGGAGTTTTGGGTAGACCCCGAGTCGCCTTACTTCAAGCCAATGTGGGCGGATGAGAGCAAAGAGTTCATCCTGTTTTGCGGCCTGGGCTGGCGCAGCGCATTGACAGCTAAAACCCTGCAAGACATGGGCATGACGAATGTGGCCCACATCGACGGCGGCTGGGACGAGTGGGTCAAACAAGGCGGCGCGACCGAGACGCTGGAAGAGCGTAAGGCGAAGAAACCTTAAGCCAGGTCTGAGCCAAGCTATGTTTAACCAAACCGTTCGCGGCATGTACTGCTTGCGCTGCGGCACTAAAAAAGTAGTGCGCGGTAACTTGGGCGAGGCTGCACGCTTTTATCCCAAGCGCGGCTTGCTGCGCGCACTGCTGGGCAAGCCCGTTCTCCTGCAAAACGAACACTCCCACGCCTGCCTGGAGTGCGGTTTGACATGGAACGAGGTAGATCCCTATGAGCTGCGCAAAAACCTGCGTGACTACGGTGTATCACCGCATAACACTGGGGTGATGGAGGCGGTGCAGGGCAAAAAAGTCGATGTGGTGTTGTGAGCGGCTAGCCAGCCAAGCGCTTCATCTATTCAGCAAAAATGCGCTGAACTGCGCAAACCCAGCGCCCCGCTCACCCTGCGTCACATAGCGCGGCAGATGCGCTAGCTGCGCCGCAAAGCGCGCGATGTTGGCGACGCCTATGCTGTGCGGAAAAGCTTCAAACATCAGTTGGTCATTGGTTGAGTCCCCGATGTACACCCAGCGGTGCAGCTCGGCATCCAGGTCACGGCCCAGCAGCTGGCGCACGATCCAGCGTGCACCTTGCAGCTTGTTGTGATCGCCAAACCAGGCGTTGATATGGATGCTGCTGACGGTGGCGTGCATGCCCTCGCTTTGCATGAGCTGCACCACTTGCGCAATGCGCTCGGGCGGCAGGTGGGTGAATTCGCTGTGGTCAATCGCAATGTCGGTCTCGCGGCCCGGGCTGTCGGTGCTGCGCTGTGCGCCGGGCACCTCGCGCTCAATACGTGCGAGCACCTGCTGCATGCGGGCGTAGTTTTCGGCGCGCTGCGGGGCTTCTGTTTGATATGATTTTAATAGCCGCTCCCGCAATATTCTATGGGGCTGCAGGCCTATGTTGCTTGTATTTTGCAATGCCACGGCACCGTTTTCTGCCACGATGGCATCTACCGGCCAAGACAGGGCAAACTCCTCGCTCCAGCCCACCGGCCGGCCCGTGATGGCGATCAGGTGCAAGCCCGCTGCCTTCACATCGTGCAGCGCCTGCAAGGCCTCGGGGGTGATCGCGCCGTCAGTGGTGAGCGTGTCGTCGATATCGGTCAACACGCCGATGATGCCTTGGCGGTGTGCGAGGGGCCAGTCAGCCAGCGGCAGCATGTGCTGCGCTGTGCTCTGCGGCGAAGGGTGCACGACCTCTTCGGGCAACGGCTTCATGGGCACACGGGCCTGTGCGTTAAGCGCTCAGCACCAGTTCGCTGGCCACCTCATGCAGCTGCGTCCACGGCGCGGTCAGATCCTCCAGGATGCTGAAATGGTTACGCTTGGGGATACTCTCGCACACTGGCACCACCCCCTTGCCCCACGCGGTTTGCATCAACTGGTTGTGCCGCACAAACTCGGCGCTCTCGTCGGCGCCCACTATCGCGTACAGCTTGCCTTGGCTGGGCCGTGGCATCCAGGCCGGGCTGGCCAAGCGCACCTGCTCGGGGGTGAGGCGCAGCGAATCTTGGAGGAATGGCGTGTGCAGGATCGGCTCCAGGTCATACAGCCCCGAGATCGACAGGGCGTTTTTCACCAAATCCGCAGGCAAGTCCTTGGCATACGCGCTCCACTGGCAGACCAGCAGCATGGCGGCTAAATGCCCGCCTGCCGAGTGGCCAATGACCGTGATGCGGCTCGGGTCGCCGCCGTACTTGCTGACGTTGCGGTAGGTCCAGGCCAGCGCTTTGACCATCTGCATCACTATCTGCGGGATCGTCACTGCCGGGCACAACGCGTAGTTGGGCACCACCACGCACGCACCTTGGTTGGTAAAAGCTGGCGCAATAAAAGAGTGGTCAGACTTGTCCAGCGAGCGCCAGTAGCCACCATGTATAAACACCACCACCGGCGCGCCTGGCTGCTTGCTGGGAAACACGTCCAGCGTCTCCATCGCACTGTCGCCGTAGGCAATGTCGAGTTGGTTCGGGTGCGCATCCCGCGCATCCTCAGACGCCTCAGCCCACTGCCCAAAATGCGTTGCGTGTTCGGGCACTAAGGCGCGGTTGTTGTACATGCGGTCTAGGTATTTGGGGTCGAATTTGGGCATGAGAGTTCCTTTGGGTAAAATTTTAGCTTGCTATGTCGGTAGGCGTAAATATGTTTTGGGGCTAACCCACCCAATCCTCCACCCGCAACCCCGCCACCCACTGCAGCCGCCGCGCATGCGGGGTCACCAAAATCAGGTCTTCGGCCAGTGCGTGGGCGGCTATCAATGCGTCCATGTCGCCTAAGGGCTGGCCTTGCCTGTGGCACTGGGCCTGGATGTCGCCGTAGCGGTCTGCGGCGGCTGCTGTCCACGCCAGGGTGGGTAGCTCGTGCAACAGCAGGGCAATGGCGCTGCGGCGCGGGTCGGCTGGGGCCAGCAGGCTTTGGCCGTAGCGCAGATCGGCGCGGCACAGGGCGCTGGTGGTGATGGTCTGGGCCTGGGTGGCCTGCATCATGCGCTGCGTAAGCGGAGGGTGGATGCCTTGGATGAAGAGACCCAGGGTCTGGGTGTCCAGCAGATACAGCTTCATGCCCAGCCTCCTGAGGACGGGGGTGGCGGGGGTACTTCTTCACCCGGCGGGTCGTAAGGCGTGTTGCCGCTGCGCGGGGGGATGAGGTTTTCGGCAGACGGGTTGTCTGCAATCAGCTGGAACAGTGCAGCCAGGTTGCGTTGGCGCTGGTCTTCGCTCTCTTT
>JAYVGI010000417.1:0-12420 GCA_043772355.1 Polaromonas sp. | reverse complement strand
GAACCAGCTGGCCGCAGCCTTCGTATTCCCACCGCTGCCAGCGCATGCACAGCTTGCCGTCTTCAATTCGCCACTTCCCTGTATCACTGCCGCCGCCGTTGTTACCGTTTTTTGCCGGACATCGTGCCGTTGTCTTTGAACTGAAGCGAAGGCGTCCCGCCCGCCAGGCGTGTAGCTGAAAGGCTTTTGCCCTTGATGAAGGCCATTGCCTCTTCGGTCGAAAGCGCCACGCCAACCGCCTCACTTTGTGCGCTCGCGGCACCGGGCAAGGAAAGCAGGGCAACGGCGGCGAATGCCAGTGACGATAGATTTTTCATGACGATTTCTTAGTTGGAATTATTTTTAATTGCACTGTTCAGCGGGTGTGCCCAAATAAATCAGGCTTGGCGGAAGACCCCCGAGTGACGCAACGGGAATGTCAACGCCGCAAAACCGTCAACCTACACGAGCCCAAGGCCGGAGGCTTTTTTTCTGGCTTTTGCGTAGCCACTTTCCCCGCCTCGCTCCTATCGGCCAGCGCACAAGCCTCATACCCAAAGTTCCATCACTTCCCGGCACGCACTGGCTGCACCGCTGTTTCCTGGTCAAAACCACCCCAACGTCCAGTGCAGCAGGCAATACAAACAAAACCCACCGAATGTGTAGATACCGCCCAACACGCCGAGCATGCCCGTGCGAAACAACAAAATGCCTAGCCCGTGCAGCAATTCATAGGTACCGAACAAAAAAGCACCCATCGTCACCAGGTGTTGCTGTCCGCCGAGCCACTCAATCTGTATGTTGTAAAACAGTCATGTCAGCCCAGTAGCGATGGCCAATAGCCCTGAGCCGTAGGCCAGGTGCTCCCATCCGGCTTTGCGATCTTCCTTGGGGTACTTGCCGCGCAAGATGTCGATTGATGGCTTGAGGACCTCGTTGTAAAGCATCGGCAATACCAGGCGCAGCAAGCAGCACGGCAGGGCAAGCACCAGCGGGCGCTGCCACCATAGCAAACGCCAGAAAAATGGAATTAACTCATCCACAGTTGGGCGCGCCAGTTAATTGAACATCAGCCAAATGCCAGCCACAAACCACACAACGGCCCACCATTTCACGGGAATCCAAAACAGATCATGGCGTGACACCAGCCGTATTTCCTGGCCTGTTTCTTTGTCGATCACAACCTTGGCGTTTCTAGTTTCACGCGCATCAAGCCAGCGCCCCAAGTACCAGCAGGCAATTGCCGACAGGCTCATACCGACAAACCACATATATTTGTGTGCATCCCGGTAATGCTTGAACCCGTCGGGAATGCCAAATAAGTTATTTGCGGATTCGTTCACCAAAACATTCAGAGCGATGGCTACAACCAAAGCAAGCACACCCATTCCACGCCAGATAATCATTGATCTCTCCGTTATTTTTCTCTACATTGTGAAGAACTAAATGAATCGGTCGTGGCCTTTAGTCCCAAGTCTTGACAAATACCACGAGATGCGTTGTTTAAATATCTACCTGCATCCTCACGCGATGAGGCTTGCACATCGCGATAAATTTGGGTTTTACCTCTGTAGCCGCCGTTTGTGCAATTAATCTCACAAACAAACGTTTTGTTTGTAGATGACTTCGAAGCCGATTGACTTGAACTTGATCGACTGGAGGACTGTTCTGACGAACTCGATCCTCTCGCTGCGTCTATGGTTGCGTTTCTGGTATCAACCCGAGCCGAATCTACACCATCGAACTTTAACAAATACTCTCTACCGTCAGCTTCAATGCCGTCAACGCTGTAGCGCTTAATCACCGGAGGACCAGCACGGCTTAAATCTTTGAAATTAATATCTTGTGAAAATGAATATGAATGTTGAAAAAACAGGCACACAATTAAAGCAAAACTTCCAATCATCCTCTGAGTCATTTTATTAATTCCACAGATTTAAGCCTAAGTTGAATGCTTGCGTTAGAAGTTGCATAGGCACCTTCATACCCCCCAGCCGAACCGCGTTGAAAAAATGCGACGTCCAAGCTGCCCAGTTGAATATCTACATTGGCGGAATAGTTTGGGGGCGAGACGATGGCGCTAATTTCTCGGGTATAGCTAATGTCATCCGGTCCGTCATAATTACCCAGCCATCGCGATTGCCGAATCTTCCGACGTGGCATACGCACTTCCGCACCAAATACCACTTTGTAAGTAGCCTGTTTAAGCTTTATTGGACTTGTAGGCTGTAACCGCAAGCTTAGCTGGCCAGCCACTGGCCTACTTGCAGTGAAGTTATAAGTGCATGCCATCCAGCACCGACCTTCTCTCGAATTAGTACTGGCTGAAGACAATCGCAAGTCAAAGTCAAATAGTCTGTTTTTATCGGTCAAGGTGGCAACAGCCATATGCTCAAGTTTGGACCGATGCTCGTCAGTACGCGCCTGAAGCGATGCTTTTCGTGCATCCTCAGGATCGTTGATCAACAAATAAGCCTGGTAATACCCCTCAAAAGTATTCTGAGCGCGCATTTTATTAATTAGCGCCATGAATATTTGAGGGGCCTTTTTATCTGGGTCGTACCTGCCAAATTCAACCAAAAAGTCTTTCATGTGCTCTGGCGTGGCGTTGGGGCCGCTTGCTAGTTTGTGCGCGGCGTCGTAGCGCTCACGAAAACGGGGGTCGATGCGGTCAAAATATTTGGCTGCCCTGTTATCCCAGCCGGTGTAATCCAGGCTCACTGGCTGCGCGTCATCAATGGATTCCATTTGTAAATACATCGTGTCGCCCGCTTTTAACAAAAGCGCTTTTCCACCGCGCCGGTCTAGCACTTGCACAACACCTTCGCCAGCCAAAAACGCAGCCGCTTGACCTGTTTTCAGGTTGGTTAAACGCAGAGTTTCCGGTGCAATGGCTGCGCTATTGGGTTGCCCTCGCCTGGTTAAGCCCGTTATCTCAAGCAGGGTACTTTTGCTGCCCACCCACATACGCTCCAGCTTGAGGGCTGGATTGCTTTCATCCTCGATGAACGCCTCAGAAACGAGCGCCAGCTTGTGTTCACGCGCATCCGGGTTGTCTGCCTTGAACTGCCTAAGAATAGCCCGCGACGTGTCTGCCGGTAGAGTTTGCAGCGCTTCGGCATCAGACTCTGGAATGGCAGCGCCTAAGGCGATCGTTTTGCCTGGAGGTTCAGTGGTTGGAAGGGGGATGACTTGCGTGTTGCCTTGCGTGGTGCCTTGCGCAAAGCCTTGGGCGTAGCTCAACCCAAGCAAAGCAACGAAAACTATGCCAAGCCTGGAACTTGGCGGTTTGATTTTATTCATGCTTTACTTGTCAAGCCTGCCAACTAATTCAGAAAGCCATCATTTAATTAAATTAGTAAATGCGTCTTTGAGAAAACCGCCTGGATTCTCCAAAAACTTGTCAAATCCGGATGCGTAGCGATCAGCCGTTTTCTCATCGCCAAATTTTTCGACGTTTTCGCCCACTGCCAAGATATCTGTCCTGCGATTGGCTTGTCGTCCATCGGGGGTTGCGTTGTCAGCCACGGGGGTGGTTAGTCCATATCCCTTGGCCGTAATGCGTTTGGCATCGACGCCCGCCTTCACCAAGCCAGCTTTGGTAGCCTGCGCCCGTCGTTCAGAAAGGGTCAAATTAACAGCCGCGCCGCCGACGTTGTCTGTATGACCTTTGACCAAGATCGGCGCCTTGGTTTTGTCGTTCAGGTCTTTGGCAATTCGTTCTAACAGAACAAGACCGTCAGGTTTCACAACAAAGCTACCTGAATCAAACAAAATACGGTCGTCGGTTGTAATTAAAGTACCTTCTGCCGTTTGCGTTAGGGTAACAGCTTTACGCCGCGCGGCGTCGGTTGCAGCGTCGCCAGTTTCTTTGCCCGTTTTACCGTTATTGCCTCCGCTGGGTGCAGCGCAACCTGCAAGTGTGATAACAAGAGCTAACACAGAAGTTTTGATAAATGAATTTTTCATATTTTTAAACCATTAAATTAAAGTAATATTTACACTGACTTGCTATCGTCTATATAGCCACCTAAGCGTCCTTCACGAAGGCCTGAACTATTCTTCAAACAAACTGCCTACTTCTAGAAACAGCCAACCTCTCTCCAAAACCGGCCACCGCATCGATGGCTCGGTTGCTAGGCCTTAGTTGGCAATGCCGTCTATCTCTAGTTACAGGATAAAAATTCTCTTAGGGCATGCCTTTTTTTGCGTAGTCAGCTACTGGATACATGGCGAACTTCGTTCGAACTATTAAAAGCCAGGTGTACCGCGCTGGCATTCGGGTAAATGTGCTGGACTTTGCCCTCCACGCGCACCAGTTTGCCGCAGCCTTCGTATTCCCACCGCTGCCTAATTGCAAGACCCCAAACTGTCACCTGGCGGGAACCCGGTTTACTAGTCTTCTCTAAAACTCTTTTTCACCATACTAGAAAGCGGGTCAAATAAATACTGCACCATAGTCCTGCTACCGCCATTTAAAAATACTTCGGCCGGCATACCTGGCACCACTTGCAGGCCATTAAGTTTTTTAATTTCTTCACTTGAAATGGTAATGCGCATCAGGTAGTACGTCTCGCCTTTGTTAGGCTCCACCAATACATCGGCAGACACGTTATCCACCACACCATCTAGTTCCGGCGTGGTTTTGGCGTTGAACGACGAGAGCTTCACATTCGCCTTTACACCTTGGCGTACCGAGTCCACGTCAAGCGGCTTGACTTGAGCATCTATCACCAGCACGTCGCCTTCTGGAACAACGTCCATGATCGGGTTTCCCGAGGCCAAAACCCCACCAACCGTTGTTGCTTTCAGTCCCAGAATAGTCCCGGTGATGGGTGCAACGATGACAGTACGCGCCAACACGTTTTCAGCAGCCTTTAACTGGCTACCTAACTCTATCAACGACTCCTGCGTTTCAGCCATTTGCTTGGCAAGCTCTTGCTGCCACTCACGCTCCACCTGCATCACGGCAAGCTTGGCCTCGCCGATGCCAACCTGAGTTTCAGCGATGCTGGCAATCGTTTTGCCCATTTCACCGTTTTGCTGTGTAAGCTGCTGCATCCGCTCGGCAATCACCGACGATTCGATAAGCCTTTTTTGCATCAACCCATCCATGCGCTCCACCTCTTTGCCAATCAGGTCAAGCTGGCGCTGCGTTGATTCACGATAAGACTCCGTGCCGCGCAGCTTTTGCTCCAGCTGGCCTATGCGTTGTTTGGCGATGCTCGCCTTGCCCTCGTGTTCGAGCCGCAACACCCGAAACACGCGCTCTTGGATCTGTAGCAGTTGCGCGACTGCGGGCTCTCCTTTGGCCGCCAACAGCGGCGAACTAAACACAACCTGCGGTTTATCGCTCACCAAGGCGTTCAAACGATCCAATATCGCTAATTTATTGAAATAACGGGCGCGCACCATGTCGTGCTCCGCGCGAGCCTTGGTGTCGTCAAGCTCCAACAGCACATCGCCATCTTTCACCCGTGCGCCGTCTCGCACATGAATGGCTTTAATGACGCCGCCCTCCAGGTGCTGCAAAGTCTTACGCTTAGAGTCAACGACCACTGTGCCCGACGCAACCACACCACGTGAAAGTGGTACTACCGAAGCCCAAACAAAAAAGCCGCCAATCAGCGCCAGCACGATCCAGCCTCCACGGTTTTTGCGCACAGCAGGTTTGTAGCTTGATTGAACCGATTCAATGGCAGCCGCGTTCAGGGCCTTGTCGTTGGCCGCAGATATGTCAACACCCATTATTTGCTTCATGCTGCGATTCGTTTACTGAGTTTTTCCATCAATTCACGTGGCGGTCCAAAGTACGACATACCGCCATTAGCCAGTAGCAGCGCCTTGTCTGCATGGCGCAGAAGACGCATATTGTGGGTAACCAGCACAGCGGTGGTTCCCCTGGCCTTCATGCGTGCCAGCGCGGCATCTAGCTGCGCTACGCCGTCCTGGTCTAAATTAGAGTCGGGTTCATCCAGCACCACCAGCGCCGGGTCGCCAAAGTAGCTGCGCGCCAGAGCCACGCGCTGGCTCTGGCCACCAGACAAACGGTTACCGCCGTCACCAATCAAGGTGTCGTAGCCTTCGGGCAAACCCAGCACCAAGGCATGGCAACCCGCCTGATCAGCCGCCTTGAGCACCGCCTCTGCACCAGCCGCACCAGCCACATCGCTAAAGCGGCCAATGTTTTCCTTGACCGTGCCGACCAGCAGCTCGACATCCTGCGGCAAGTAGCCTACACACTGGCCCAATGCGACCGGCTCCCATTGGGCAATATCTGCCCCGTCTATACGCACCTTGCCACTGGCAGGCAGCCACAGGCCCACCAGCGCCCGTGCCAAGCTGGATTTACCCGACGCACTGGGCCCCACCACCACCAGCACCTCGCCCGCCTCCAGTGCAAAGCTAATGCCCTGCAACACCGGCTTGCGGCTACCGGGCGGCACCAGGGCCAGGTCTTCCACCTTTATGGCGCCCTTGGGTTTGGGCAGTTCCATGGGCGCACGTTGGCTTGCATGGCGGGCTAGCAGAGCATCCAGCCGTTTCATCGCCATCAGCCCGGATGTAAAGCCCTTGCTGGCCGCAATCGACTGCTCCAGCGGAGCAATGGCTTTGCCAAAAATGATAGAGCAGGCCACCATAATGCCCGGCGACACACTGGCATCTTTTAGCACGAGCCAGGCACCGCAGCCCAACATGACACTTTGCATAATGGCGCGAAACGCCTTGGTGCTACCCGCAAAGGCAGACACCCGGTCTGCCCCGTCAGCACCCGTTTCTACCGATTTACCGTATGACGCAAGCCAGCGCCCACGTATGTTGCGCAGCATGCCATTGGCGTGAATGGCATCCACATTGCGAAGGCAGGTATCTACAAACCTGGAAGCCGCCATCTGGTGCTTAGCTGCGTCGCCCACCAATGGCCGCGACAGCCGCTCTGACACCAGCGCCAACACCACACTCACCACCGCGCCTGCCAGTGCAACCGTGCCCAAAAAAGGATGCACCATAAAAATAATCGCAATAAAAAACGGTGCCCAAGGTAGGTCAAAAAGCGCTGTCAACGAATGGCCCGACACCAGGCCACGCACCATCTCCAGGTCGCGCACGGGCTGGGCAGACAGGCCCTCACCGCGCGTAACAGACTCACGAAACAGGCCGGTAAACACGGCTTCGTTAACGCGCGCATCGATGGCCAAGCCAATGCCTACCAAGGCCTGCGAGCGCATCACCTCCAGCGCACCAAAGCCCACCAGCAGAAAAAGCGCTATGGCAGATATGCCATACAAAGTTTCTTCACTGCGGCTGGTGAGCACCCGGTCATACATCTGCAGCATGTAGATCGGCGATGTCAACAGCAAAATGTTAATCACCAGGCTGAGCCCCAGCACATAAAACAGGCTGCGCCGAATGTCAGGGCTCAATAGCTGGGCGCGCAGCGACGTAGGTGGTGTTTGCATAAATTGGTTCTTATCTTTTTTTTATCGTGCGGGGTGGGTCAGGGCCAAGGCCCCCGCCTCCTGTAGCAGGCGCAACCAGGCCAGGTCGCGCTGCTGGGCATAGTCGGCACTTTGCAGCATGGCCTCTAGCCAGGTTTGCTGCGCCCGCAGCAGCACAAGCTGGGTAGCAGCCCCAGCAGCCAGCTGCTCTTGCGTAAGCGCCACAGCCTCAGCCTCTTGCTGCACTGACTCTTGCCAGGCAAGCGCTATGGCCTGCGCGCCCTGCCAGCGCACCCAGGCCTCGGCCACGCGTTGGCCGGTCATGCGCCGCTCTTGCTCGGCTTTGTCCTTGGCTGCGGCGTGCTTAAACACCGCACTGTCCACCCGGCTGGTGGTGGCACCACCGTCATACAGCGGTGCAGTAACCCCCAGAAAAATGGCGTGCGAGCCAGCCGAGGCATCGCCAAAACGCCCGGCCTGCTTATTCATCGTCAAGCTGAGCTTAGGCCACAGGTCAGAGCGGGCTAAGGTGTATTCAGCCCCCGCCAGCTCTGCCTCGGCCTGCGCCTTGAGCAGTACAGGCGCCTTCCCCAGTGCGGCTTGCTCCATCGCCTCTTGCGTCAAAGCGCCAGTCCACCATGCCCGCAGCTCTTGCGCCTGCAGGCGCTGCACTGGCGGCACACCCGGTAGCAGTCGCGCTAGCCGTGCAGTAGCGGCAGCCACATCAGCCGCCGCGCGGGCACGCAAGGCCGCGTGCTGCGCCGCGCGGGACTGCACCATGCGCTCTTCAGTCACCTTCATGCCGCCGCCAGCCACCGTAGCCTGCACGGCCACTAGTTGCTCACGCAGATTGGCCGCCACACGCTCACGCAGAGCCAGCGCGTCCTGCGCAGCACCCAGGCCCAGCATGGTCTCTAGCAACTCACCCACCACTGCCTGCTCTACCCGCGTTACCTCGGCTGCCTCAACCTGTACAGCCACCCGCGCTAGCTCCACCCGCGCAGCCTCCCGGCCAAAGACCGGAATGGGCTGCTCCAGCTCCAGGCCTATAGAGCGCTTGCTACCCTGGCGCTGCAAAGGATCCTGATTGCCCACACTGCCCAGCGAGCCGGTGCCGCGTAGCGTAGGCCGATAGACAGCCAGCGCACCTTCTGCCTCCACCAGTTTGGACTGGTGGAGGGCGCGGGCGGAGAGGATGCGGGGGTCAGCCTCGACCTGGTGCTGAATGAGTATCGGCAACTCCACTGCCCATACGCGGGCTGCGGTGAAGGCGACGAGTGCGTACAGCAATAACCCATACCAAAACTGGTGCAGACGGCATACAGAATATTTCAAAAATAAATACCTGTAGTATCAAATTAAATCAAATGACTGCACTATCAATATTTGATCTGCATCTAAATCCAACAAAGAATTTTCAGAATGCGCTAGGTGCGCTACCCGTACATAATCGTTAACCGTTCTGATGCCATCTTGATCAAAATAAAGATTGTCCGTCAAGACATCTAGGATGAAAAGTGGATCGTAGCCTTTTGTAGCATCAAGCTTCGCGACGTATCTGTCCATGCCACTAACCCTCAAAAAATTCTTGTCGGAGTTTTCAAGATAGTAGGCTTTAACGCCATGCACGTCAGTTTCACTCCATCCCCAAGATGCAAGGCTAGTTTTGATATTCCCACCAAGCTGATCGGCCGAAAAAATAAGATAATCTTCGGTCCGCGGATCAGATACCAAATTAGCAACATGAAAATGCTCGATTACATCAACATTATTTGAATTTCCGGCATTACCGCCATTCATATTGACATCTACATAGAAGTAATCGTTATCGCCTGAAGATCCCCACATAGTGTCCTCGCCAGCGCCACCAACCAAGTAGGACGCATCATCAGATCTCCAACCCCCCGTATATGTCTTTAGCAGGTCGACTTGAGTTGATGTTAAAGGAGGGTTTGCAACAAATGCACTCAAACTTATATCAGAGTATCTTCCGCCATAAAGAAAATCATCACCCTTACCACCCTTCAAAGTGTCCACATCTCCACCACCAAAAATGAAGTCATTTCCATCGCTACCTGTCAACGTATTTTTTCCACCATTTCCAACGATCACTCGACCATACGCATCACCAGCAGCTACCTGATAATTTGAATTCTCAGAAGGGGAATATGCATCACCACGAAGGACAATATTCTTAGGCATTGGGTTATCTTGAGTAACACCAAAAGGAACGGTATAGGTTACGTTATCGTCGCCTTCTATAATGATAGTATCAGCCTCTTGCACTGGCACAAACATTTTCGTCTGCGCTTCAACCAAAGCAGAATCATAACCCGCAGTCACATTTACAGACACATTCGTAACACTCTCGTTTGGGGTACGCGGCATTTTCTCGATCTCATTTATAGCCTTCCAAACCTCACTCATGGGGTGTTGGCCCAATCCACTACGCCCATCGTTAATGTTTATATCAAGTACAAAACCTGCATCATCACCGAGATCTGGGACAATATCGCCAGGCATTTCAATGCCGACGATGTGGGAATTATTTTCTGGAATTGCTATGTATCCATTGTCAACATTTAGCTTATTTGCCGCCTCAAATATCACCGCATTAAAGCGAACATCATCATAGTGCTCAGTCATGTAGAGCGTAGCCATTTGGCCTCCTAAACTATGACCGGATACATAGACCTTACTTATTTCAGAATGACCGCTAAGATAGCTTTCGATGGCCTCTGTCAGAGCGCCGTACATCGCGTACTGCTGATGCATGCCGATACCATCAGTTATCCAGTCATAATTCTGATCTGTTCCTCGAAAAGTTACAAAAAGTGCGTCACTCGTTTTCCCCACAAACGCAAACGAGGATGCCGGAGAAAGCTTTGCGTCGGTGCCATAAAAACCATCCCTAAATTGATATTCATATTCAACAACAGGTCTCGGACTTGCACCTATCACGATCGCCGCCACATCAGGTTGAAACCATGTCCCCGTTTTCGTTCCACTTGAAGAAATACCAAGTTCGCCACTTGTCATGAGATGGAATCCAGGGGCTTTCTTAACCATCTCTAAATTATTAAGCTCAAACGCTCGTGCTGCTGTTACTGCGGGTTCATCGCCAACCCCAACATGTACATACACTGCGGATGAAAGCATCGCAAAAAACTTGTAGTAACCATAATTAGGGTTCCCAAAAATGAGATCCGATGCGGCACTTGAATCAGGACTTTTACCGGTAAAAGCAAGTTCTTCAATACCAGTCAAAGAATCATTTCCATCTCTACTAGTTACGGTGTCTTGGACATTAATTGGATTCCCATTTTTATCCCGCGTAACTACGTATTGATACTCTCGACCTGAAAATACGGCCACGTCATGCGTACCAACCCCACCATCAATAATGTCATTTCCGCCACCACCTTCAATACGATTATTAAGACTATTCCCCGTCAAGGTATCCCCAAACGCAGTACCCACCACATTCTCAATAAAATCCACCTTGGCGACAGCCACCAAGGTTGTTGACAATTTGGTGCTGTCAAAAACCAGACTCGCTGGAATTTCACCGGGGGTATGGTCATCCGTCGGTAGCTTGACCTTGGTGCCATCAAAAGCGAGCGGCTCTAATGCGCTGGTATTGTTCAGACCACCAAAGCCGATGGCGTTGGAGGTGATTTTGTGGGTGATGAGGAAGTCTTCCCACGCAACTTCTTTGGCAACCACAGATGAGTTGGGCTGCCCGTCAGACAGAAAGTACGAGACGTTGGTGCCCTGCCCGAAATATGCAGTGCCTTTGCCAGAGTCAAATGCCAGCGTGGCTACATCCATAGCGGCATCGTAGGGCGTACCGCCGTAGGGGGACAAGCCATTCACAATGGCTTTAGCCTCGGCCACATTCATCCAGCCGTTTTTGCCATTGAAGTCTGAGCCCGCCTCCACACCTGGGCGACCGAACGTGACGATACGTACGGCAACATCGCCCACTTTGTCGTAGGCATCCAGCACGGCAATGGCTGCCGCCTTGGCGTCGGGCATGCGCGTACCTGAGCCCATACTGCCGGACACGTCAACAATCAGCATGACATTGGTTTTTTGGGAGCCTAGCTGCGCCGCACCGGTTGCGCTGCCAGCGCCCAGCTGTACCGTGGTGGCGGTGCCCACGGTGCCGCCGTCTGTCAGGTTAATGATGGCTGCGGCGGTGGCCTTGGAAAAGTCGAGGGTATCTAAATCACCCGGGTTAGCTGTGTCCAAGATTGTCTTTTTGCCGGTGCCGTCGATAACAAAGGTATCGTTACCGGCCTTGCCAGCAAATACATCATTGCCGTTGGCACCGTTGAACGTGTCTTTGTAGTCGGTGCCGATCAGGTAGTCATCGCCGTTGGTACCCGCGATAACTACGCTTGCCTTGCCTATAACCACTGTCTCTAGTAATTCGGCGCTGCCTGCGCTCACATTTTTGATGGTCAAGCCGGAAGTAATTGTGTAGCTGGCATTGAGTGCCACAGGTACAAAACCCGTTGACTCCAGTGTGCCGGTGCCCGTGATGATGTGCGCGCCGCCCAGTGCATCGAGTGACGCGAATTTGAGCACCACATGCGGGCCAAGGTCGATTTGACCGATCTTGCTAAGCGTTGGGGCGGTAAGTGCAGACAAATCAACCACTAAAGGGTTGCTGGCGGTGCCGCCCTGGATGCTGATAACACTTGAGCCGTCACCCGACAAAGTCTTGACCACACCGCCAGTAAGTTGCAATTGGTTAAAGGTGACGTATGACCGAATCTCAATATGCTCAATACCCGTAATGTCGTAGTTTGAAAGATCAGCGGTGCCGTACACGTACAGCGTGTCGTCGCCATCGCCACCGCGAATCACTTCGGCTGCGCCATCAGCGTCTTCATTGAGGTCTTTGCCATTGAGGGTGGTGAGTGCAAAGCCTAGGGCTGCGGTGTCTGCAACAGAGTCCACCTTGCCTCCGCCGCTAATGTCGCCCACCACCACA
>JAYVGI010000416.1:0-4295 GCA_043772355.1 Polaromonas sp. | reverse complement strand
ACCCAGACCAGCAGAGGCATCTGGATGCGCGGGTCACGGTGAAGCAGTCCGCCCACTGAGGTCCCCACCACGGCGCAACCCACGGCAAATCACACAGACTCAAAATAAGGGCGGCAGAGAGGATCGATCAACGGGATATTGGGTTTTTCCGTCTCCCTTAGTGATGAAACAGGCATGATTTATGCACGAAAAGCATAGCTAATGCGGCACTTCGCGGGTATACCCGCAAGCCCGCGCTTTTAGAATCCACGTTGTTGTTTTGTAGTGTTACGTTGTTCCCCCGCTTTACCTTTCTGGAGAAATTATGAAAAAGCAAATTATCGCGCTGGCCGTATTGGCTATCGCTGCCGGTAGCGCCATGGCGCAAGCCACTGACACCCTCGCCAAGGTCAAAGCCTCCGGCGCTATCACCATGGGCGTGCGCGACTCGTCTGGCGCGCTGTCCTACACCTTGGGTGATGGCAAGTACGCGGGCTACCATGTAGAGGTGTGCCAGCACATCATTGCCGATATTGAAAAATCTGTCGGCAAAAAACTGGCCGTGACTTACACCCCAGTCACCTCGCAAAACCGCATTCCCCTAGTGCAAAACGGCACAGTGGACATTGAGTGCGGCTCCACCACCAATAACGCCACTCGCCAAAAAGACGTGGCCTTCGTGGTCACCACCTACGTAGAAGAAGTGCGCATGGCCGTCAAGGCCAACAGCGGCATCACCAGCATCAAGCAACTCGATGGCAAAAACGTAGCCACCACCACCGGCACCACCTCAGTGCAGTTGCTGCGCAAGAACCGTAGCGCCACGGGTGCAGACTTCAAAGAAGTGTTTGGCAAAGACCACGCCGACAGCTTCTTGCTACTTGAATCCGGCCGCGCTGATGCGTTTGTGATGGATGGTCAGATTTTGGCGGGCAATATTGCCACCTCCAAAACCCCTGCCGACTTCAAAATTGTGGGCGAAGTGCTGAGCGTTGAACCCATCGCGATCATGATCCGCAAGGACGACCCCGCGATGAAGAAGCTGGCCGATGACAGCGTCAAGGCAATGATCAAGTCAGGCGAGTTGGCCAAGGCCTATGACAAATGGTTTGTCCAAGCTATCCCTCCAAAAAACACCAAGGTGGGCCTGCCTGCCAGCGATGCTACCAAGGCCGCTTGGGCTAACCCGAACGACAAGCCGGTTGAAGAGTACGCAAAGAAGTAAGCATGCAGCTTGGGGTTAGTCCCCAGCATTCATAGTCAACCCAGTCTAAAACCTCGCCACAGGCTTGTTGTGGCGAGGTTTTTGCTTTATGGTTCAGCGCATTGACGCAAGCAGTGCGCATCGCTTGCCCAGCCAACATAGATAACAAGAAAGGTGGAGACAGATATGGCTTTAGATTTCAGTTTATTACTCAAAGACGACGGGGGTGGCCGCACTTACCTGCAATGGCTGTTTGACGCATGGGGCTGGACACTCGCTGTCGCTGGCGCTGCCTGGGTCGTGGCCATGGTGATAGGAGCCATCATCGGCACCCTGCGCACCCTGCCCGATAGCCCTTGGCTCACGCGCTTTGCCAATGCCTGGGTGGAGTTGTTTCGCAACATCCCGCTTTTGGTGCAAATTTTCTTGTGGTACTTTGTGGTGCCCAAAATGTTCCCGGTGATGAAGAGCATGCCCAGTTTTATCTTGGTAGTTTTCGCGCTGGGCTTCTTCACCTCGGCACGCATTGCAGAGCAGGTGCGCGCAGGCATTCAGGCGCTGCCACGTGGCCAGCGCTACGCGGCTATGGCGGTAGGCTTTAACACCTGGCAAACCTACCGCTATGTGCTGCTGCCCATGGCCTTTCGCATCATCTTGCCGCCGCTGACCAGCGAGTCGATGAACTTGCTGAAAAACTCCTCCGTGGCCTTTGCGGTGTCGATTGCCGAGCTCACCATGTACGCGCTGCAAGTGGGCGAAGAAACTTCTAAACCTACCGAGGCGTATTTAGTGGTGACGGTGCTGTACGCCGCCTCGGCTTTTGCTGTGAACCGCGTGATGGCCACTATCGAAAAGCGCACCCAGGTGCCGGGCTTTATCGTGGCCGGTGGCACAGGCGGGGGGCATTGAAATGTTTAATTTAGACTTCTCGTTCCTCACCTGGGACATCTTCAGCAAATTTATCGCCAAGGGCTTTATCTTCAGCCTGGAGCTCACCGCCATTGCCACCGTGGGCGGCATTGCACTGGGCACCGTGCTGGCGCTCATGCGCCTGTCGGGCCGCAAATGGCTGGAGGTGCCGGCAGTTATCTATGTCAACGGGCTGCGCAGCATCCCGCTGGTGATGGTGATTTTGTGGTTCTTCTTGCTGGTGCCTTTGCTGATCGGCAGGCCGATTGGTGCCGAGCTGTCGGCGGTCGTTACCTTCATCGCGTTTGAAGCCGCTTACTTCAGCGAGATCATGCGGGCCGGCATCCAGTCCATCCCGCGCGGCCAGGTGCATGCAGGCCAGGCGCTGGGCATGACCTATGGGCAAAACATGAAGCTGGTGGTGCTACCCCAAGCCTTTCGCAACATGCTGCCGGTGCTGCTCACGCAAACCATCATCTTGTTCCAGGACACGTCTTTGGTGTATGCCATTGGCGCTTACGATTTGCTCAAAGGCTTTACCACCGCAGGCGCTATTTATGGCCGCAAAGAAGAGATGTATTTGATAGCCGCAGTGATGTATTTCATCTTGTGCATTGCACTGTCGTTTGCAGTGAAAAAGCTGCAAGCCAAGATTGCCATTATTCGGTAAAGCGTTACGTTAAAGCCTCGCTAAATTTATAAATTGGAGAACAACAATGATTGAAATGAAAAAGGTATCCAAGTGGTACGGCAAAGTGCAGGTGCTCAACAATTGCAGCACCCACATCACCAAGGGCGAAGTAGTGGTGGTGTGCGGCCCGTCGGGCTCAGGCAAATCCACCTTGATCAAAACCATCAACGCGCTGGAGCCGGTGCAGGAAGGCGAGATTTGGGTAGACGGCATTGCTATTCACGACCCCCATACCGATCTGCCCAAACTGCGCTCCAAAGTGGGCATGGTGTTTCAGCACTTTGAACTTTTCCCGCACCTCTCAGTCACCGAGAACCTGACGATTGCGCAAATGAAGGTGCTGGGCCGCAGCACCGAAGAGGCCAAAACCCGTGGCCTGAAAATGCTGGAGCGCGTGGGCCTGATGGCGCACAAAGACAAGTTCCCCGGCCAACTCTCAGGCGGCCAGCAGCAACGCGTGGCCATCGCCCGCGCTTTGAGCATGGACCCGATCGTGATGCTGTTTGACGAGCCTACTTCTGCACTTGACCCAGAGATGGTGGGCGAAGTGCTGGACGTGATGGTCAAGCTGGCCAACGAAGGCATGACGATGATGGTGGTCACGCATGAGATGGCCTTTGCCCGCAAAGTCGCCAGCCGCGTGATCTTTATCGACGTGGGTGGGCATATTCTGGAAGACTGCAATAAAGACGAGTTCTTTAACCATCCAGAGAACCGGCAGCCGCGTACCAAAGACTTTTTGTCTAAGATTTTGGCGCATTGATTTTTTGGTTTGCAAGACAAAGGGCGGCGTCGGTTGCCTTTTTTTATTTCTCAGAGACTATGGAAGACACTTCTTCTGAGCCGTTTGTAGCGTTGCAGTACTTGGACGGGGAACGGGACATATTTTTTGAAAACCTCCGCCAAACACGCGGATGGGGTTTCGTAGATTTCTAACGACCTCGCCGCGCCTTGGCTACAGTTTTAAAAAATACGCTCCCATTCCTTCACCTTTGCGAACGTTTTTGAAGGCACGCGAATGAGTGTTGCCATTACTTGCCCGGACAACGGTTGCCGATTCGATGCAACAGCTGCGCAACAGGCAGCTCACCAGACAGACGAAGCACTGGGCTGGTTCTCAATGCAAGCCACGCATTATGTTTGACCAGGCTGCGTCCTTCGAGAGGGCCACTGTCATATTGCGCAGCCCACGCTAGAAAATCAGGATTAACTTTGCCAAAGCGCTGCAACTCACTCTGCGCCAGACGCAGTAGCCTTACTTTGGTACCAGCGTACAGAAAAACTATGAGATCAAAGTTGTCTTCAAGCTGTGCGCCCCAACCCATGATTGCACCACATACCACGCCACTAGCGTGATCGCCCAATGGCTTGGACAGCAGGTCGGCTCTCTCGACAAGAGGCCGTTGCTTTAGGTAATTCTATTTCCATTTCGATAGAACATCAATAATCCAAGGCCAAGCCGCAATCGATTCAACTACCGCAGGTGTGTTCTCCATCGCCACCAGCCCTGTG
>JAYVGI010000415.1:0-3789 GCA_043772355.1 Polaromonas sp. | reverse complement strand
CGATCGACCTCGTCACAAAGCTGGCGCGCAATAGCAAGCGACCCAATCAGCAAGCGGTGATGGAGCGTGTTTGCGATGAAAAATCTGGAGAAAGGCGCGCGGACAAGCTCCAGATCACTACCCCAGGTGTCGCGTGTTTTCGTAAGATTTTTACAGCGCAAATTCCTCCATCGCCGCAACGTGACCAAGGTGCAAAGGCATCTTCATAGCGAAAAGCAATGCGACCAAGGTGCAAAGGCATCTTCATTGCGAAAAGCAGCCCGGCCCCCTAAAATAGTCTGCATGCAAGCTGCTACAGACCTGATTGAGCCCATCGAACGCGCCACCCTGGCGGCTGTATCGCCCCAAGCGCTGCATGAACTGCCCGGTTGGCTGCTGCCCTTGGACACGGGCACGGTAGGCCGTGCCAAAAGCGCCGTGCCCTTGCGGCACACTGCGGACAACGCCCAGGCTGACCTCGTGCACCGCATGGAGCAACACTACCGTGCGCGCGGCATGCAAGCGAGCTTTCGCCTGCCCGATGTGCCCAGCTTTGATGCCATGCGCCTTGCTTTGCGGGACAAAGGCTACCGGCCCGAGCAGCCTACCTTGGTGCAAATTGCCAAAGTGGCGGCGATGCGCGCTGTCACTGCGCAGCTGGCGGCGCAGGTAGATTCAGCACCCGATGCAGGCTGGGCATCGGTCTTTCTGGGTGAAGGCTTTGACCCCGTGGACGGTGCCAGTCGCGTTGAGACTTTAAGCAAAGCCAGTGGCACAGTGTTTGTCAGCGTGCGCGAGGCTGGGCACACCATTGCCGCCGCAGCTGGCGCCTTCAGCCACGGCTGGGCCAGCGTACACGGTATGCGCACGGCGCAAGCCCACCGAGGCAGGGGCTTGGCCGCGCGGGTGCTGGCGGGCATTGCCGATACCGCCTTGCGCAAGGGCTTGGACGACGTGTTTTTGCAAGTGCAAGAGGACAACACGTCTGCCTTGGTTTTGTACCGGCGAGCGGGTTTTCAAACGGCCTGGAAGTATGTGTACTGGCGCGTGCCGCCCACCAAGGGCTGCGCTGCGGATGGATGCTGAGCCGTTGTTTCAAAACATGATTTTCAGTGGTTTTTATAGGTCTATTGGCCATTAGCCATGAATAAATATACGAAAGACGCTGCGTAATTCCATTTCTAAATCATCACTGTCGTTGTTGCGTCGCCTTGCCGTGCTACAGCACTGTCTGCGGCTCCGCGCCTATACATTAATGATGTAGAAATGGAATAATAAATAGCGTACAGTTTTTGGCTGCGAGTTTGCCAGCGTGTTGTGGGGTGCCCAACCAAGGGCAAACACCGAGAAAATAGCCCGTCATGTTGTTTTACAAGTTTAATGAGTAAATATATACTTGTAAAACAAATTGGCTGTTTGCCAGGCTTGCCCTTTGCCAGTTTCAGCCCACCCATCACGGAGATAACCATGGTCACATCACCCGATGCCCCAAGCGCCATCGTCTGTATAGGGTGGGTTGCCATGCCCTGTATGCGCTGTAGGTAGAGTTGCATGGCACGGTGTGCTCATATTGTCAGTTCATTTATTGAGGAATTTATATATCACATAGGCGTTCAGCCCTTTTAAGTATTGGGCAAGCAGCTCTATTTTCAATAGCATTTTGCACTGCGGCCATGGCGCAGTCGGACTACCCCAACAAGCCCGTCAAAATCATCGTCACCTTCCCGCCCGGTGGTACCAGTGACGTGATGGCGCGTATGCTGGCCGACGAACTGACCAAGAGCCTCAAGCAACCCTTTATCGTCGAGAACATCGGCGGCGCGGGCGGCACTATCGGCACAGACCGGGCGCTGAAAATGCCAGCCGACGGCTACACGCTGATTCAAACCGGCGTAGGGCAAAACGCAGTCGCGCACGGCTTGGATCCTAGCCTTAAATATAACTCGACTACCGATTTCATCCATCTGTCCCAGGTGCATTCAGGGCCCAACGTATTGGTGGTGCATCCGTCTACGCCATTTAAAACGGTGAAAGACATCGTCGATTACGCTAAAAAGAACCCTGGCAAGCTGGACTACGGCTATACCCATGCCGCGTCGGGTCATATGGCGATGGAGCTGTTCAAGCAAACGGCGGGTGTGTTTTTGACCGGCATCCCCTACCGTGGTGGTGGCCCGATGCTCACCGACATGTTGGGCGGCACCATCCCCATGATGTTCATTAACCAAGATGCAGCTTTGCCCCATGTGAAGGCTGGCAAAATGCGCGCCATCGCAGTCTCTAGCGCGCAGCGCAACCCGCTGTACCCGGACGTGCCGACGGTGGCCGAGGCGGGCTACAAAGGCTTTGAGGCCTTGTCTTGGTCGGGCATGTCTGTGGCTAAGGGCACGCCGCAGCCGATAGCTGACAAGCTGGAGGCCGCTATCGCCCAGGCCATGCAGTCCGATGCCGTCAAGCAGCGCATGGGTTCGGTCGGCTTTGTGATTGCGCAGCAGGGCGGTAAGCCCTACACTGATTTTGTCAAAAAAGAAATCGACACCTGGACACGGGTGATCAAGACGGCGGGTATCAAGCCGCAGTAGTCAGGAAACAGGAAACAGGAATCAGGAAACAGGAAACAGGAAACAGGAAACAGGAAACAGGAATTACGCCGCTGTAGATTAGCGCTAGACCCACCCAACGAAAGCACTGCCATGACCACTCGTCGTCATTTTTTCGATGTAGCCGCCGCCGCTGCTCTACTGTCTGCAGGCCTGCCTGCGAGTGCCGCCGTCTGGCCTACCCAGCCGCTGCGCATCATCATCCCGTTTGCACCGGGTGGCACGTCTGACGTGATTGCACGCTTGATCTCCAAGCCACTGGGCGAGGCGCTGGGCGTGCCGGTGGTGATAGAAAACCGCACGGGTGCAGCGGGCAATGTAGGTGCGGGCGCTGTGGCCGCTGCGACCGACAACCACACCGTGCTACTGTCCGACTTGGGCTCGATGGCGATCAGCCCACTGATCAACAAAGACTTGCCGTTCAAACCCAGCGACCTGCAAGGCGTGACCATGCTGGCCTATTCGCCGCATTTGCTGGCGGTGCATCCTTCCGTAGCTGCTGGTAATTTGAAAGAACTGGTAGCTTTGTCGCAGCGCACACCGATCAACGTGGCCTCCGCAGGCTCGGGCACGCCCAACCATCTTGGCGTCGTAGACATTGCCTTGATCACCGGCATGAAGTGGCAGCACGTACCCTATCGTGGCGGTGCCCAGGCGCTGAACGACACCGTGGCGGGCACTACGCAGATGCTGCTCAATGGCATGGTGGCCACCCAGCCGCAAGTGACGGCGGGCAGGCTCAAGGTCATTGGCGTATCCAAGCGCAGCCGCATGGCCTTGATAGGCAATGTGCCCACACTGGCTGAGCAGGGCGCGACGGGTTTTGAGTCGGGTACTTACCAAGGCGTGCTGGCCGCATCGACCATGCCCAAGGCTGCGGTGGAGCGCTTGAGCGCCGTGCTGGTGTAGGTAGTGCGCGCGCCCGACATTCGTGCGCGTTTGGTGGAGCTGGGTGCCGAGGTGATGACCTCCAGCCCGGTGGAGACCAGTGCCTTCATTACGACGGACCGCCAGCGCTGGGCACGTGTGATCGAGCGGGCGGGCACGCAGATTGAAGGCACCAAGTAAGTAGCCTGGCACTGTTTTTATGCAATGTTATTCGGTTGATGCACTAGCAGCCTGTCGGACTCAAGGTTTCAAAACCAGCCCACCCGAAAATTGCTTAAAAAATAGGCAATTCGATCTCGTTTTTGTCGATTTCCAAGGTTTT
>JAYVGI010000414.1:0-6614 GCA_043772355.1 Polaromonas sp. | reverse complement strand
TAGGTCAGCAGGCCGTGGTTGCGCAGGATGACGGCGGGTTTGTCCGCCATGCTTTTCAAGAGGCGCGGGCCTTCGTCGGCATGGATGGTGATGCCCTCAAAGTCATGGTAGGCCACACGGCCATGCAACTGGGCAGAATAAAAATTGTTCTGCGCCAGGCCGCTTTGCGTGCAGGCCACCGCCACGCCCGAGGTGGTGTGGGTGTGCATGATGCAGTGCGCGCCAGACAGCGCGTTGTGGATGGTGCTGTGCACCGTAAAGCCCGCCGGGTTGACCGGGTGCGGGCTGTCGCTCAGCTTGTTGCCTTGCAGGTCGATCTTGATGAGGTTGCTGGCCGTCACCTCGCTGTAGTGCAGGCCAAAGGGGTTGATTAAAAAATGCTTGTCCGCACCGCTCACACTGCTGGGCACGCGCACCGTGATGTGGTTGTAGATCATCTCCGTCCAGCCCAGCATGGCAAACACGCGGTAGCAAGCAGCCAGCTCGGCGCGGGCTTTCCATTCGTCGGGGTGGTAATCATTCTGTGCCATACATGTCTCTCATCAAAATGGTGGGGTAATGCAAAAATGAATTCCAAAATCAACAGTTTCATTTTCGCGTTTTTTGCGTTGTTTTTGCGTTACCTCATCCGCTCGATCACGCAAAAGCCATGCAAAAACTAAGCACGTTTGCTAAACAGCGGATGCAGCGAGCTGTGCTTGGCATCAAAGGCCTCGTGCCCTTCGTCTACCTGCACCGTCAAGCCCATGTGCTCGGTCGCCAGCAGCGAAGAAAAATGCGCTTTGGCTGCTGTGGATACGGCAAGTCCAGCTGCGTTTTTCACAGCCTCCGAGCGCCCTTTGGCCATGCGAATGTTCATGTACACAAAGGCATAGTCACCCGAGCCACCCGCCGCTTTGCCCGCCGCGCCCCCATCGGCCACTGCATAGTGCGCCGCCGGGTACGCCAGCACCCGCGTGCCGCCCGTGGGATAAACCTGCTGACCCTCTTCGTCCCTCACGGTCAGCATGACATCCGCCAAGCTGCGGCACAGCGCCGTCATGTCAGTTTTTTTGTCCAGATTCGGTGTGTAGAGAATGACGAGATGTGGCATATTTCTAAATGGGGTCAGATCCAATTTAATTTAAGAATTCTTCAGCGATTTTTCGGTGCATTTTTTGCGGTTTTTGCGTTACCTTATTACGATCAGTACCCCGACAACACTTTGCCCGGCGCGCCGCTGGCCGACTTGAAAGTCTGCGCCAACGTGCGTGCGTGCTTGGTGAGCACGGCCACGTCAATGCCCACGGCCACGAAGAGCGCGCCCAGCTCCAGATAGCGCTTGGCCAGTTTGTCGTCTGCCGTCAAAATGCCGGGCGCTTTGCCTGCGGCCACTACGCGGCGGATGCCGTCTTCGATCACCTTTTGCACCTCGGGGTGCGCGGCGTTGCCCAGGTGGCCAAGCGATGCGGCCAGATCCGACGGGCCAAAGAACACGCCGTCCACGCCCTCGGTGTTGGCAATCGCGTCCAGGTTGCTGATCGCAGTCACGGTCTCCACTTGCACCAGTAGGCAGGCATCGTCGTTGGCCTGCTGCAGGTAGTTGGGGTTGGCGCTCCAGCGCGAGGCGCGCGCACTGCCCGCGCCCACACCCCGCACGCCTTGGGGCGGGTAGCGCATGGCCTGCACCATCGCAGCGGCTTGCTCGGCGGTGTCTACCATCGGCACCAAAATGTTTTGCGCGCCAATGTCCAGGTGCTGCTTGATCAGCACTTCATTGCCAATCGCCACCCGCGTCACAGACTGCACCGGATACCCCGCCGCCGCCTGCAACGAGCCCAGCAGCATCGGAATGTCGTTAGGCGCATGCTCGCTGTCGATCAGCAGCCAGTCAAAGCCGCAGCTGGCGCAGATCTCGGTGGCGTAGGGGCTGGACAGCATCAGCCACAGACCGATTTGGGGTTGTTTGTTTTTGAGGGCTTGTTTGAAGGGGTTCATGATTTTCCCATTTTTTAGGAGTATTTAATTTAGGGTGAAAGGTAACGCAAAAAGCGAAAAAAGCGCAAAAAATTCGCAAAAAACGCAAAAATTAAAATGGTTTGTATCGGAGCATGCTTTCCATTTTGGCGATTTTTGGTATTTCATTTTTGCGTTTTTTCGCGTTACCTGTCTTATGCTGGGTCTCCGTGCAACACCAACGGAGTCACCGGAAAAATCGCATTGATCTGCCCTGTACCACTTGATCCAAAATACGGCGTAATCACCTCCACCGGCGCAGTGTAGTCCGTCCACCCCAGCGCGCCCAGCAGCATGGCGGTGTCGTGCATGTCGCCTTCGCCCCAGCATTTTTCGTTGTACATGGGCAGCATGTCGATGAAGGTTTTCCAGTCGCCTTTTTCCCATAGCTCCACTACCTTGTGATCGACTTGCTCTAAAAATGCGTTGTAGGTTTTAAAGGCAAATTCGGGCGCGCGGCCGTTGTCGGCGAAGTGGTGGCTGAGTGATCCACTGGCAAAGATGGCGACCGTGCCGTCGTATTGCTCTTCAATCGCGCGGCGCACGGCCAGGCCAAACTGGCCGCTCTCGGTGAGGTCGTGCCAGTCGCACCAGGCGCTGACGCAAATCACTTTGTAGTGCTGGTCGGCGTTCATGTAGCGCATGGGCACGAGGGTGCCGTATTCCAGCTCTAGCGTAGTGTCGCTGTGGGCGCGGCTTTTAATGCCCATGGCGTTCGCCATGTCGGCAATCAAGTGGCCTAGCGCCGGGTTGCCGGGGTAGGCATACGGCATGTTTTTGATAAAGTGCGGCAGCTCGTTGCTGGTGTACACGCCTTTGAATGCCGGGCCGCAGTTGATGTGGTATTCGCTGTTGACTTGCCAGTGCACGTCAAACACCACAATGGTGTCTACGCCCAGGGCGCGGCAGCGGCGGTTGATTTCTTTGTGGCCTGCAACGGCTGCGTCGCGCTTGCCAAAATGTGGGCCGGGGAACTCGCACAGGTACATGGATGGTACGTGGGTGATTTTGGCGGCCAAAGCGAGCTTACCCATGTTTACATGCCTCTGGTAATTTGGATGGTCTGCATGGCTCAAGTCTTGGGTAGCAATTGCATGCCCAGCGCACTGGCTGCCAAGTTCAAGGTCTTGTCGTAGCAGCAAAACACCATGCTACCCTGAAGTGTTTGGTGTGCAAGCTGTGCGCTAGCCAGTTGCACGCTGTCGTAGGCGCGCAGACCAAAAGCCTGTGCGTGCTGCCCTGCGACTTGAATCAAATGCGCATCTACCGCTAGCTGTTGATATTGTGGCCACAATTGCTCAAGCTGGGCCAGTGCTGCATCGGCAATTTCTTGCACCGTCTCACCCGTGCGCGCCCGGCGCGCCAAAGCCGCGCACATTTCTACCCAGGTGATTTGGCAAACGAAGTCGCCCTTAGAGTGGGCTGTAGCTGCACGTAAGCTGTCACTGTGGAGTTCGTTGATATACAGCTTGAGTAATGCCGAGGTATCGTAGAAAAAAATCATCGCGGACCGCGCATCTCGGATACCAAGTCACTCATGGTTTTGCCATCGGGCAGCGGTGGAAGCGTGATGGGCTTTGGCAATGTGCGCAGGCCAGTCCCCTCCGTCACCTGCACCCCTGCAGCGCGTAAGAGCCGCACCGCTTCTTGCGCTGTCATGGGCTGCTTGGATGCTGCTGTTTTGCGAGCGAGCTTGGCTGGTAGCTTGGCAGGCACATCCGCATCTGCCGCCACCAACTGCGCCACAGTTTTGCGGTGTGAGGTGATTTGCACCTTAATGCCTGCGCGCGCCTTGGCAATGGCGTAGGCAGGCCGCGCCTTGAGTTCGCCGATCGAAATGTGCAGAGCTGGGGTTTCCATAGGTGCTACCTTGTTATTCAATTCAGGTCTTATATTAGCACTTTTGTAAAATCAGGTCTGATTTTGCTTGCCTTGGCACAAGCCGAAGAATCAAGCCCGAGTGACGAGCTGTAAAAAAAACGCTATCCACATCCCATACAACAGCGTAGCGCTGGTAATAAATACCTTGAAGCGATCCATCACCTTGTTGTAGCCAATATGGATATAGCTGTGCAGATAGCGCAGCGCCACGTAAGCCCACGCGGCTATCAGCATGCCCACGCTCACCTGCTGCGACATGTACAGCAGCGCGCACAGCAGGTAGAACAGCACGGGCATTTCAAACAGGTTTTTGTAGTTGTCTGCGGCGCGGGTGTTCTCCAGCACGCCTTGCATTTGCGAGCTGCTGGGCAGCTTTTGCGGATGGATGCGGCGGGATGTGAATTCGCCCACGCGTTCGCGCAGCATGAAGCCGGTAACCACAGCCACCAACAATGCCATGGCAAATAAGGGGTAGAAAATCAGCGCATTTTTCATATAGATAAACCTCAGATGTTCAGTTGCTCAGGGGCAGATCAATTTGATCTTGGGGAAATATGTTTTGTAGCGCCCTTTGTCGCGGGTGAGCAGTTGCCATCCCTCGGCTTCAGCCTGAGCACCAATGAAAAAATCTGCCACCACGCCTGTCTTTTTACCTTCGTTGGTTTTGTAGGCGGCATAGGCACGACCCGCAAGCCAGGCAGCCTCATCAGACAGCGGCATCATGCGCGCTGCACTAGATTGGATAAAGCTGCGGTGGTCGTCGAGCGACTCAAACATGGGCGTCATTTCAGCAAAAATCACCGCGTTGATGGCGAGTTTTTTTGCAGCCTTTGCAGCCATAAGCTGCTGTACTGACCACTCCATCCATTGTGGATCGCGTTTAAGCATATCCACCCACACATTGGTATCTGCCAGAATCATGGCTTGTTCCAGTCGTCGCCGCGTGACCAGCGCATCAGCTCGTCGGTGGTCATGCCACTTTTGCCCGCGCCTATCCAGGCTAAAAACGGGTCTGCTTTGGCTTCGCTCAAAAAGCGTCGCAGCGCAAGCGACACCACTTGCGATTTATTTTGACCGCCGCGTTTGCAAAACTGCTGTAACTCGGTATCTACATCCTCGGGCAGACGAACAGACAGCATAATAACGCCTCGCAATACAATAATGATGTATTGTATTACTAATTAATCAAATGTCATACACCCCAATGCGGAATGTGATGCGCCCCCAGCGACACGGCCACATTTTTCGGCTCCAAAAACACCTCATAGCTCCAGGTTCCGCCCTCACGCCCGGTGCCGCTGGCTTTGGTGCCGCCGAAGGGCTGGCGCAGGTCGCGCACATTTTGGCTGTTGACGAAGCACATGCCGGCCTCGATCTGCGCGGCGACGCGGTGGGCGCGGCCCAGGTTCTCGGTCCACACGTAACTGGAGAGGCCGTACTGCGTGTCGTTGGCCAGTTGGACGGCGTGCAACTCGTCTTTGAACGGGATAAGGCAAGCCACGGGGCCAAAGATTTCGTCCTGGGCGATGCGCATTTTGTTGTCCACGTCGGCAAAGACGGTGGGCCAGACGTAGTTGCCGTGTCTCACACGCTCGGGCAACTCGCTTGCATAGCCGGGGCGGCCTGCGCCGCCGCAGAGCAGGCTGGCACCTTCTTGTTGGCCTAGTTCGATGTAACTGCGCACCTTGGCCAGGTGGGCTTGGCTGATCATGGGGCCGATGATGGTCTTTTCATCCAGTGGGTCGCCCACTGCAATTTTCATAGCACGCTGCGCAAACTTGGCGGCAAATTCTTTGTAGATGCTCTCTTGCACCAGGATGCGGCTGCCTGCCGTGCAGCGCTCGCCGTTGTTGCTGAAGATCATGAAGACAGCGGCGTCCATGGCGCGCTCCAAGTTGGCATCTTCAAAGACGACGAAGGGCGATTTGCCGCCCAGCTCCATGCTGAATTTTTTAAGACCTGCGTTTTGCACAATGCGGTTGCCAGTGACGGTGCTGCCAGTGAACGAGATGGCGCGCACATCGGGGTGGCGGCACAGGGGCTCGCCCGCTTCTTTGCCAGTGCCATGCACGATGTTGAGCACGCCGGGCGGCACACCCGCCTCCAGCGCCAGCTCACCCAGACGCGCGGCGCTCAGGGGGGACAGCTCGCTCATCTTCAGCACCGCCGTGTTGCCAAAGGCCAAGCAGGGCGCGGTCTTCCAGGTGGCGGTCATAAACGGCACGTTCCACGGGCTGACCAGAGCGCACACGCCCACGGGGTGGAACAGGGTGTAGTTCAGGTGCGTGGGCGTGGGGTAGGTGTGGCCGTCCACGCGGGTACACATTTCGGCAAAATAATAAAAGTTGTCCGCCGCACGCGGGATCAGCTGCTTGCCGGTTTGCGCGATGACCTGGCCGCAGTCGTTGGTCTCGGTGTGCGCGACCTCGGGTACATGCGCCGCGATCAAATCGCCCAGCTTGCGCATGATCTTGGCGCGCTCGGTGGCGGGCGTGGCCGCCCAGGCGGGGAACGCGGCTTTGGCGGCGGCTACGGCGGCGTTGACTGCTTGTTCGCCGCCAGCGGCTACCTGCGCCAAGACTTCTTGTGTGGCGGGGTTGATGGTGTCGAAGGTGGTGCCGCTGGTGACGCTTTTGCCGTTGATGAGGTGATTGATTTGCATAGGAAGTTCGTGGAGGGATAAGCTTTTGGGGTCAGATCCCAATTCAGGACGAAGCGCGTTTCGGCGACTCAAAATG
>JAYVGI010000413.1:0-6341 GCA_043772355.1 Polaromonas sp. | reverse complement strand
GCATTGATCAGCGCCATCCTGGCCACGCCATTTGATGGCCGCTTTACTGTCTACGGCTCCAAGGGCTGGGTAGAAATCCGCGACCGCACCCATCCTGAGAAACCCACCGGCTGGGACATCACCACCAAGCTGCGCGACCAGGAGCCGCAAACCCATTTCGCGCCACCCCACGCTGCGGTGCTGGCCAATCTGGAGGCATTTGCCCAGGCCATTCGCGGCGTGGCGCCCTACCCCGTGAGCCAACGCGAGATGCTGGCCAATGTGGCGGCGCTAGAGGCCATCATAACGTCGGTGAAGTCGCAAGGCATTCAAACCATCGCTGCGCTTTAGCTGCTGGCCGAGGCAAAGCTGAACACACCGCGCTGCGTCAGGCGTGCAAATTCGGCTTCGATCATCTCTTGCAGCACGGGGATGGTGGCGTTGTCCCGTGGCTGCACGGGGGTGGCCAGTACCAGCAAGCGGTTAAGCTGCACGCCGGATATCTCGGACATCACCACCTCATCGCTGGCGCGCGACTCTTTGAACACAGACACCGGCATGATGGTGGCCCAGGGGCCGCGCAGCACCAGCTCTCGGATGGCATCGACCGAATCAATCTCGGCTTGAATTGTCAGCTGCTTGCCCAGCGGCTGGAGTTGCGTGTCCACAATGCTGCGGTGCAGGCTGGTCATCAACAGCGGTATGCGCGCCAACTGGGCGAGCGGCACGATGGGGCCAATTTGGAGGGCGCGGGGTGACACAAGGGCAAAGGGTTCGCCCAGCAGCGGCTGCAGCGTGAGCGCGCGCCCGGGCTCGGGGTTGGTGACGATGGCCATGTCGATCATGCCGCGCTCCAGCCAGTCCAGCAGCGTGGGCGTGAAGGCCTCGCGCACGCGAATCTCGATACCCGAGCCCGCACGCTGGCAGCTTTCAAACAGGCCAGGCACCAGCACCCGCGCCAGCGTGGGCGATGCGCCCAGCACCACTGGCGTGCCGGGGCGATCCTTGCTGCGATCGAGCTTTTGGCGCACTCGGGTAGCCTCGGCCAGGATGCGCTGGGCAGATTCATAAAACGTCACGCCCGCCGCAGTCAGGCGCACGCCGCGCGGCATGCGCTCTAGTAACTGCACGCCTACATCGGCCTCCAGCTCGCGCAACTGGCGGGTCAGCGCGGGTTGCGCCAACGGTATGGCCAGCGCCGCTGCCGTGAGGCTCCCTGCGTCAGCAATAGCTACAAAATACCGCAGGGTGCGCAGGTTCATACGCGATCACGTTTGCAGCGCCATGAAGTCCATCAGCGTGCGGTTGAAAAACTCGGGCTGCTCGATGTTGGCAATGTGCGCTGCATCTTTGATGAGCACAAACTGCGAGTTGGGCAGGTTGGCGTGGATCTGGCGCGCCATCTCGGGCGGCGTGCCGTGGTCATGCTCGCCCACCATCACCAGCACCGGGCAGGTGATCTCGTGCAGATGGTCTAGGGTGTCGATCTTGGAGATAGCGGCGCAGCAGCCGCAAAAACCGTTGACGGGCGTGGCCAATATGCCTGCCGCCACGCGCGCCACCACCTCGGGCTGGCGCGCGCGAAAGCCTGCGGTGAACCAGCGCGCCAAGGTGCTCTCCAGCAAAGCTTCCATGCCATGGGCTTGCGCCTGCGCTATGCGCTCGCCCCACATCGCATCTGCATTGGGCGGGCGGCGGCTGGTGGTGTCCAGCAGCACCATGCTGGCAAATACGCCGGGGTGCTTGAGGGCGTAGGTTTGCCCAATCATCCCGCCCATGGAGATGCCCAGCCAGTGCGTGCGGGTGATGCCCAGGTGTTGGAACAGGCCGTGCACGTCGTCGGCCAACTGCGCCAGCGTGTAGGCCCCTGCAGACGCGGTAGTTTTGCCATGGCCACGTGCGTCGTAGCGCAGCACGCGGTAGTCTTTGGACAGCAGTTGCGCTTGCTCGTCCCACATGGACACGTCGCAGCCCAGCGAATGCGCCAGCGTGATCCAGGGGCCCTCACCTTCGATGGTGTAGTGAACGTCGATGTCGCCGATGCGGGTGCTGGCAGAGGTTTTCATGGTTTTCAGGAATCAGGAATCAGGTTTCAGGTTTCAGGAGGGAAGACTTAGAATTTAGTCGAGCTTGATGTTGCCTGCTTTGGCCAGGCGGGTAAAGGCGGCCACTTCGTTGGCAATCAGTTTGTCAAACTCTTCGGGGCTGCTGGTGACGGGCTCGATACCCAGAGGGCCAAAACGCTGGCGTACCTCGGGTTGCTTGAGGATAGTGCCAATCTCAGCGTTGAGTTTCTCTACGATCGCGCGTGGCGTTTTGGCGGGGGCCAGCAGGCCGTACCAAAAGATCCATTGGTAGCCCGGTGCGCCGGACTCGGCCACTGTGGGTACCTCTGGCATATCGGGCATGCGCTTCACACTGGTCACTGCGATGGCGGTGGCCTTGCCTTCTTTGACTAAATTGATAGCACTGGCGTAAGGCGAGATAAACACCTGGGTGCGGCCTGCCATGGTTTCGGTCAGCGCCTCAGGAATGCCTTTGTAGGGGATGTGCAGCATGTCGATGCCGACCTGGCTTTTGAGAAGTTCTACTGCAAAATGCGAGCCGCTGCCTACCCCGGCGGAGGCGAAGTTAAGTTGGCCTGGCTTGGCCCTGGCCAAGGCGATCAACTCGCCCATCGTCTTCACGCCGAGTTGGGGCGACACGATCACCAACGCCGGGCCGGTGGCGGTGAGCGTGATGCCTGCAAAGTCTTTGTGCACGTCGTAGGGCAGCTTGGGATAGATGGCGGGCGAGACTGCATGCGCCGACGACACCGATAGCAGCGTGTAGCCATCTGCCGCAGCGTTAGCCAAGGCCTGCGCGGCCACGTTGCTGCCTGCGCCCAAGCGGTTTTCTACCACCACGGCTTGCTTCCAGGCTTCATTGAGTTTGCTGGATAAAAAGCGTGCCGTAATGTCGGGCCCGCCACCGGGTGTGAAGCCCACCAGGATGCGGATGGGTTTGCTGGGGTAGACATCGGCGGGTGCGGCTTGCGCCCAGAGCGCAGGGGCGCTCGTGCCCAGCAAGAGCGACAGCAACATTTTTCTGCGCATAGCGTGTTCTCTGTGAGGTATGGGGTAGCTCAGATTATTCAATTTTCATCTCGCGGATCACCGCGCGAAACTGGTCCATCTGGCGGCGCAGCATGGCATCTTGCTCGGCGGGGGACGAGCCCACGGGGTCAGCACCCAAATCAGCCAGGCGTTTGGCCAAGTCTGGGTGACGCACAGCGGCGGCTACCTCGCGCTGCAAACGTTCGATGATGTCTTTGGGCGTTTTAGCGGGTGCGAACAAACCGTTCCAGCCTTCGAGTTCAAGCGAAGGCATACCCAGCTCGCGCACCGTGGGTACATCGGGCATGCTGGTGATGCGCTTGGACGCGGTAGTCGCCAGCACCTTGAGCGTGCCTGCGCGAATCTCTGCTAAAGACGACGACAGCTGGTCACCACCTACCTGAATGCGCCCCGCCAGCAGCTCTTGCTTCAGAGGCGCTGCGCCTTTGTAGGCAATGTGCTCCATCTCAATTTTGGCATCGCGCTTGAAGGCCTCGCCCAGCACATGCATGGCCGAACCGGGGCCGGTGGAACCGTAGTTGTATTGCAGCGTTTTGTTGCCTTGCAGCAAGGTAGCCACGCCACGCAAATCTTTGGCGGGTACGCTGGGGTGCGCTGTCCACACAAAGGGCACGTAGACGGCAATGGAGATGCCGGCAAAGTCGGTGTCCACGTTAAACGGCGAAGTTTTGGCCAGCGTTTGCGCCACGGAGGCCAGCGGGAACGTGAGGTTGTGCATCAAGATGGTGTAGCCATCCGGCGCGGCCTTGGCCACTGCGTCAGCACCTATGGCACCGCCTGCACCGCCCCGGTTGTCCACCAGCACGGGCTGGCCCATCGACTCGCTCATGCGCTGGGCCACCAGACGCGCCACAATGTCGGTGGTGCCGCCCGCCGGAAAGGGCACAATCATTTTGATGGGTTTGCTGGGGTAGCTTTGCGCCCAAGCGCTGTGCCAAGGTGGGAGGGCCGCCGTAGCGGCTGCGGCCAGGCCCATACCGAGGGTCAAAAATCTTCTGCCAAATACAAACATCGTCGTATCCTTGATTGAAAAATTGAGGCTGCGCTCGGTGCAGCGCACAATGGCAGCGTTGGTTGCCATTGATCTATTATTTAGCGGAACGCTTGCGTGCCTTAGCGGCACCCACTACTTCCAGCTTGGCTTGAATCACGCCAGCGTGCGTCATTTTGATCTTGCGCGCTGCGGCAGTGGTCAAATCGCCAATGCGGTCTTCTGCTGTCGGGCCACGGTCGTTCACACGCACCACCACGCTGCGCTTGTTGGCCAGGTTGGTCACCTTCACCAAGGTGCCAAAAGGCAATGTTTTATGCGCCATGGTCATTGCGCTTGCGTCAAAGCGCTGACCACTGGCCGTTTTGCGGCCATTGAACTTGCGCCCGTAATGGGCTATTTTTCCTTCGGAGACTTTGTCGCCAGCATCTGCTGCTTTGGGAGCGCTGCCAGTAGCGGCGGCTTTGGCGGCGGCGGTGGCTGGGGCCTTAGCGGCGTCAGCGGCGGCGGCTTTAGCGGCATCGGCTGCAGAGGCGGGCGCTGGCTGCGTCTGGGCAGTGGCGATGGATGAGAAAGAGAGGGCAAGCGCAGCAGCGCTGGCTACCAGAAAACGTAATGACATGAAAAGCTCCATAAAATGAATACTGAAAGTGAGAAATACCCAGCGCAAAAAGTTGCGTCAGACAGTACAATTCTACACTGCACGCCGCGCCAAGAGCGCGAGAGTGCAGCAAAGCAAAGCGCTCTATTTACAGATGCAAAACCAGCTGTAGCCCCGTACTTTATTGCGCAAGCAGCTATGTAATATGTAGTGATTGATGGCTATCAACCAAGCGCGCGGCTTGTGCGCTGGATGGCGCGTTGTGGCCTACAAAGGTTGCAGCTCGGGCTCTGCACCCTCGGGTAACGGGTACTGGTCCACATTCAAGCACATGCTCACCAGGGTGTAGTAACTTATCGTGCCCATCACATCCACCACGCCGCGCTCGCCGTAGTGCGCTACCAAAGCTGCATAGGTGGCATCGCTCACCAGTTTCTTTTGCAGCAACTCGTATGCAAAACCGTAGACGGCGGCAACTTCGCCGGGAAGCGTTGCCAGATTACTTGGGCTATGGCCGCTTGCGATGGCATTGACCAGGGCAGCATCCAAACCCGCATCCAGCGCAATGCGCTTGTGCGCCCACCAGACAAACTGGCTAGTCCAAAACCGCGCCACCAGCAAGATCACCAGCTCGTTCAAGGCCAGCGGCAGGGACGAATTAAAGCGCGTGTGCTCGCCAAACTGCTGCGCCAAGTTGCCCAGTGCTGGGCTGCGCATGAGCACGTTGTAGGGGCCTTGCATCGAGGCGCGCTTGCCTGTCATCACACTCTCAGCCATGGCGAGCTGTTCGGGGTTCATGGTGTCCCAGGTGAGGGGCGCGAAGCGGTGGCCGCGAATGTTGAGCGGTGGTCGGTTAGTGGGGTTCATGGTGGTTAAACAGGTGTATCGCCTTGCAGGGTAATGCGGTGCATCACGCGGCGATGGCCGTGGTAGTCGTTCACAGGATTATGTTGGGTACAGCGGTTGTCCCAAAAGGCCAGCGAATGCGGCTCCCATGCAAAGCGGCAAGTGAACTCGGGCTTGACTTGGTGGGCAAAAAGGAAGCTCAGGATCGGCGCGCTTTCGGCTTCGGTCATGCCGTCGATGCCTGCCGTGTGCGCCACGTTCACATACAAGGCTTTGCGCCCGGTCTCGGGGTGCGTGCGCACGATGGGGTGCAGGGCCTGGTAGGTTTTGGGGGCATCCGCGTTGCCATCGGACTTGATGCGGTCTTCGCGCGTTTTGGAGACATCGGCTTTGGCCGAGCTGCTGATGCCCTGCAAGCCCGCGAGCAAGTTTTGCATGGTGCTGGACAAGGCCTCGTAAGCCATGTACTGGTTGGCAAACAGCGTGTCTCCGCCAAACGGCGGCACCTCGCGCGCCAGCAGCATCGAGCCCATGGGCGGCACCTCCAGGTAGGTGGTGTCTGAATGCCAGATGCCGCCGAAGTTGACCTTTTCGTGCTCCAGTTTTTTGACTTCGATGATGTGCGGGAAGCCCTCTATGCCTTTGACGAACGGATATTCAATCGGCTGCCCCATGGCCTGGGCAAAGGTTAAAAACTGCGCTGGACTGAGGCTTTGCTTGCGCAGAAAAATAACTTGCTGCTCCAGAAAGACTTGCCTGATCTCCCCTGCCAGTCCAGCAGACACGCCCTGGGACAAATCAACGCCGG
>JAYVGI010000412.1:0-27195 GCA_043772355.1 Polaromonas sp. | reverse complement strand
TATTTCCAGATCGATAAGAGGCTAGGCGCGGAGCCTACGAGAGTGCTGTAGCACGGCAAGGCGACGCAACAACGCATCTTATTGATCTGGAAATAGAATTAGACGGAGTGCTACGGTAAAGAGAGTAAACGGGGCGCAAATGAAGGCGGCATAAAAAATCAGGCAAAAAAAAGCCCGGCGAACCGGGCTTTTGTGTGCAGAGTGCGAAGAATTATTTCTTGGCATCGCTGGCTGCTGGCTTGGCAGCGTCGGCCTTGGCGGCAGGCTTGGCATCTGTCTTAGCATCGGCTTTGGCATCTTTGGCAGCTGGCTTGGCAGCGGCTTCTTTCTTGGCTTTTGCCTCAGCGTCTTTCTTGGCTTTTGCCTCGGCCTTGGCTTTGTCAGCGGCTTCTGCTTTGGCTTTTTTCTCTTCAGCAGCTTTGGCTTTGGCTTCGTCCTTGGCTTTCTTGGCATCGGCCTTAGGGTCGGCTTTTGCGTCGGCAGCAGGCTTGGCATCTTTAGCGGCAGCGGCTGGGGCAGCAGCTGCGGCGGCAGGCTTGGCGTCTTTGGCAGCGGCGGCTGGAGCGGCTGGAGCAGCAGCAGCTGGCTTGGCGTCTTTTGCAGCAGCGGCAGCGGGAGCAGCAGCAGCGGCAGGTTTAGCGTCGGTTTTCTTCTCGTCTTTGGCAGCGGCTGGGGTGGCGGCGGCAGCAGGCTTGCTGTCTTTCGCATCAGCGGCGGCTGGTTTGTCGGTAGCTTTAGCGGCTGGGGCAGCGGCAGCACCTTTGTAGGCGGCACCGCCCACGGTCAGGCCTTCAGCAGAGAACTTGGCAGCATTGCCTTCGCCAATACCGTTCACGCGCTTGACCATGTCGTCCCAATCCTTGAAAGCGCCTTTTTTGCGCTCGTCAATGATTTTGGCCGAAATGGCAGGACCAATGCCCTTGATGCCGTCCAGCTCAGCTGCAGTGGCTTTGTTGGCGTCAACAGCGGCAAATGCTATGGCTGCGTACAGCATAGCGAACAATACGAATAACTTTTTCAACATATCGAAACTCCTCAAGAGGGGTGGTGGGTTTTTTTGTGGCTCAGAAGGCTTCTAAGACCGCAGTACTATAACGGGCTTATCTGTACGGAGGTTGACGCTCAGGCCGGCAGGAACTTAGGCAAAACCCTAGAAAGAGGGCGATAAAGCCGTGAAAAGCGTCTAATCGTTCACGCGCCAATCGACTTCCAGAGGGCTGTGCACCCGACCATCGGTATCTCTGGGGAGTACTTCTGTTTTCTCAAAGGCGCGCACTACGGCTTCGTCCCACTCGCGGTTACCGCTGGATTTGGTCACCTTGGGGCGGCCCACAATGGTGCCGTCAGGGGACATTTTGATCTCCAGTGTGACCTTGGGGTTGCCAGAGACGGCGCTGGTGAAGACTAAATTGGGCTTGACCCTGGCCTTGATGCGCGCGCCATAGCCACTGGACGGCCCGCTGGATTGCTGGGCGCTACCTGTAGCCGATGGATCACCTGAGGCCCCGGCGATACCCGCCATGCGCTTTAAATTGGCCTCGCGTTGCTGGGCCGCTTGCTGCTCGTCTTTGATGGCCTCGGCGGCGGCCAACTTCTCGGCCTCGGCGGCTTTGCGCTGGGCCTCTTTTTTGGCCTCTTCAGCGGCTTTCTTTTGCGCGGCTTCCTGGGTTTTTTTGTCGGTGGCCTTTTTAGCGTCGTCAGCGGCTTTTTTCTGCTTCTCTTCTTTGATTTTTTCTTGCCGCTCGGCTTCCTTCTCCTCGGCCAGCTCTTTGTCAAGTTGTTTCTTTTTTTGCTTTTCGCGCTCAACGGCAATGTCCGCTTCGCGCGGCTGGGGCACGGGCTTGTCTTCTACCACTGGGGTGGGTGGCTTGACCTTGGGCGCTACAGGCTCGGGCGGCGGTGGGGGTGGCGGCGGCGGCGCAGGCTCTACGGCTTTGGGCGCGGCCTGCTGGGGTATGTTGGCCCACAGCTCTGCCTCGGCGGTGGTGGTGACGGTTTGGCTCTTCCAGTTCACGCCCCAGGTCAGCGCGCCCAGCAAAAACAGGTGCGCCAGCACGGCCAAGCCAAAAGAGCGCACGCAAGCCGGCTGCGCGGGTGGCGCGAACTCTATGCGGTCGTGGGTGTGCGGCATGGCAGAAAAATGGAGCGAAAAATGCAACTGAGGGGCAATAAAAATGCGCCAGCGCCTACTTGGCCAACTGCACTGACAAGCCCACGCGGGCGATGCCGGCGCGCTGGAGCTTGTCCATCACGCCCACTACAGTTTCGTACTTCACCGATTTATCGGCGCTGATGACTACGGCGGTATTGGTGTTAACCGCTTGCAGCTTCTTGACTTGCGCTGCCACATTGGATATCGCTGCTGGCGAAGTAATCTCTTGGGATTTACCACTTTTTATCTCTAAAGATTCGTCTTTTTGGATCACGATCTGGATCACCGCATCGGGCTGCTTGGCGGCCTTGCCCACGCTGGGCAGGTCGATCATGCTGGGCGAGATGAGCGGGGCGGTGACCATGAAGATGATCAGCAGCACCAGCATCACGTCAATAAACGGCACCATGTTGATCTCGCTGATGGTGCGGCGGCCTCGGCCTCGGGAAATCATGGCGGGCATAGGGCTCTCCTGATGGGCTTGCTAAATGCGCTGCTTAGTTGCCAGCGGCGTTGGCCGTTTGCGCACCCAGATTGCGCTGCAAAATATTGGTGAACTCTTCAATAAAGGTCTCCATCTTGATGGCCACGCGGTCAATGTCGCGCGCAAAGCGGTTGTAGGCCACCACCGCAGGAATGGCGGCAAACAGGCCAATGGCAGTAGCTACCAGCGCCTCGGCAATGCCCGGGGCTACGGTGGCCAACGTCACTTGCTGTAGCGCGGCCAGGCCGGTAAAGGCATGCATGATGCCCCACACGGTGCCAAACAGGCCGACATAAGGCGACACGCTGCCTACAGAGGCCAGGAACGACAGATTGCTTTCCACGGCGTCCATCTCGCGCTGAAAGCTGGCCCGCATGGCGCGGCGCGCGCCGTCCATCAGCGTGGAGGTGTCGCTGATGCGGCGCTCGCGCAGTTTTTGGTATTCCCGCATGCCGCTGGCAAAAATACGCTCCATCGGGCCGGACAGTTTGGCGTTTTGCGCAGCCGATGCAAACAGCTCGTTGAGCGAAGTGCCGGACCAAAAGTCGCGCTCAAACTCTTCGTTTTTACCGTTGATGGCTTTGAGCGCAAACAGCTTGCGAAAAATCGCCGCCCAACTGGCCACCGACACCACGACGAGCAGCAGCATCACGGCTTGCACGACAAAGCTGGCGTTCAGTACCAAATGCAGTATGGATAAATCTTGGTTCACTCTAGTATCTCCAGCAGGTGTTGTGGAATTCGGGCGGGTTTCATGGCTGCAATGTCTACCCAGGCTATGCGTATGCTACCTTGGCAGACCAGGGGCAGGGCGGAAAGCTCATTATTTGATAGCTGCTCCCGCGATATTCTATGGGGCAGGAGCCGTATTTCTTGTGCAATAGTAAGCGTAATAGAGGTTTTTTTAGTACCCCGCGCTGTAACCAATAGTTGGTCGTCCAGCCGGGCGGGGCTATGGTATTTGAGCTGCGTGTCGGTCACCACAAACATGCCGCCAGTCTGCGCGCGCAGTTGGCTTTGGTCCACGCCCAGCGCGCGCAGCCACTCGGTGCGGGCGCGCTCCATGAACTTGAGGTAGTTGGCGTAGAAGACAATGCCGCCCGCGTCGGTGTCTTCCCAGTAGATGCGCACCGGCCAGGTAAACACCTTGGGCTGCACATTGCTGGTGGCTTGCGTCATGCCAGGGCCGCGCGCATGCGCTCGATGGCGGTGTGCAAATCTGCCATCGAGCTGGCGGTAGAAAAGCGCACAAACTTGTGCGTAGAGTCGTGGCCAAAATCGCGCCCTGGGGTGATGGCCACATGCGCACGGCGCAGCATCTCAAAGCAAAAATCCCAGCTGCCGCCCACAGCGTTTGTGCTGTTGCCGGACGCAGCGCTTGTGCTGCTTCCCATTGCACCGCCGCTGCTCGCGGCTACATCAATTTTGTGCTGAATCTTGGAGCAATCTGCATACACATAAAAAGCCCCATCGGGCTCGACCGGCACCTCAAAGCCCAAGCTGCGCAGCGCGGGGATAAAGTAGTCACGCCGGGCTTTAAACTCGGCGCGGCGGCGCTCGTATTCGGCAATGCTGCCCTCCTCAAAGCAGGCCAGCGCGGCGCGCTGCGACACGGTGCTGGGGCAGATGTACAGGTGCTGGGCCAGGCGCTCCACCACGCTCACCAGCGCGTCGGGCACTACCAGCCAGCCCAGCCGCCAGCCGGTCATATGGAAGTACTTGCTAAAGCTGTTGATACTGATGATCTGGTCGTCGATCTCCAGCGCGCTGCGCCCGTAGGTGGCATCGTGGCTCAGGCCCAAGTAGATCTCGTCAATCATCGTCACGCCGCCGCGCGCGCTCACCATGCCGTGAATACGGCGCAGCTCATCAGGGTGAATCGAGGTGCCTGTGGGGTTGGATGGTGATGCCAGCAGCACGGCGCGGGTACGCGCTGTCCACGCGGCTTCTACCTTGGCGGCGCTGAGCTGAAAGCGCTCGGCAGGCGTGGCCGCAATCAGGCGCGCTGTGCCGTCTGCGGCGCTGACAAACTGCCGGTTGCAGGGGTAGCTGGGGTCGGGCATCAGCACCTCGTCGCCCGCCTCGATAAGTGCCAGGCAGGCCAGTTGCAGAGCAGCGGAGGCACCGGCGGTAAGCACTATGCGCCGCGCAGGCACCTGCACGCCAAAGCGGCTGGCATACCACGCGCTGATGCGTTCGCGCAGCTCGTGCATGCCAGTGGCTTGGGTGTACTGGGTTTTGCCGCCCTGTATGGCGCGCTGGGCGGCCTCTTGCACCAGGGGCGGCGCGCTGAAGTCGGGCTCGCCAATATTGACAAACACCATGGGTTTGTCGGTGTGCGCAACTTGCGCGGCCAAGGCGGAGGCGGCCTTGCCTACCTCCATCACGTAAAACGGTTCTATCTTTTCTGCGCGCTGGCTTATCCGCATGTGGGTCCGCTTGGTGTCGTGGGATGGGGGTTTATTTGGCGGCTCGGGCGTGTTTGTTGCTAGGCGCTTTGTCGCTGCTTACCTCGGCGGCGCGCAGCACGGGGGCCAGTTTGTTGAGCACGCCGTTGACGTACTTATGCCCATCGGTGCCGCCGAAGGCTTTGGCTTGCTCAATGTATTCGTTGAGCACCACGCGCCAGGGCACGTCCAGGCAGTGCTCTAGCTCATATGCGCCCAGCCACATCACGGCGCGTTCTACGGGAGATATCTCGTTCAATGGGCGGTCTAGCAGGGGCACAATGTGCGCGTCCAGCGCGTCGGCCTCATTCACGCAGCCGTGGAACAGCGCGTCGTAATGGGCGGCATCGGCTTTGGCAAAGCCTTGCAGGTCGCGGGTGAACACGTCAATATCTTCAGCCGCGTTTTTGCCTACCAGGTGTTGGTACAGCGCCTGAATGGCAAATTCGCGCGAGCGGGTGCGGGCCGAACGGGCAGGGGCTTTGGTCTTGGGAGTGATGCCCTTCTCCGGGTGGCTGTTGGGCTGCAGGGCGGGAGTGGAAGTAGTGGTCATCAAGCAAGTTCATTCAAAAGGTTGGCCATCTCCACGGCCACGCGGGCGGCGTCCGTGCCCTTGTCGGTTTGGCGGGCAATGGCTTGGGCCATGTCTTCGGTGGTCACAATAGCGTTGGCGATCGGCACTTTATAGTCCAGCGCCACCCGGCTGACGCCTGCGCCGCTCTCGTTGGCCACCAGCTCAAAGTGGTAGGTCTCGCCGCGCACGATGCAGCCCAGCGCAATGAGTGCGTCATATTGGTTGGCCTCGGCCATGGCTTGCAGGGCCACGGGCACCTCTAGCGCGCCGGGCACTTGCACATGGTCTATGTGTTTGTCTTGCACGCCCAGGGCCAGCAGCTCTTTTTTGCAGGCCTCCAGCAGCGCGTTGGTAATGCTCTCGTTAAAGCGCGCTTGCACGATGCCAATGTACAGCTTGCGCCCGTCCAGCATATCGCGTGCGGCTTTGCCTTTGTCTGCTCCAAACATTCCTATTCCTTTTTTCTAGTCAGTTGGGGACAGAGCTGGTCTGCTTTGCAGATCAGCGGTCAGTCCCGCAAAGTTGTCAGCTGGCACTTGCAATAAACCCTGCAATCTCCAGCCCGTAGCCCACCATGCTGGGCATGCGGCGGGGCTTGCCCAGCAGCATCATGCGGTGCACGCCTACCTCGCGCAGGATCTGCGCGCCAATGCCGTAGGTGCGCAGGTCCATGCGGCCGCGCTCGGGCGCTTGGGCGGGCGTGGCCAGGCCGTCAAACTGGGCTACCAACTGCCCAGCGCTCTCACCGCAGTTGAGCAGCACGGCTACGCCACGGCCTTGCTGGGCTATGTATTTCAGGCTGGCGTCCAGGCTCCAGCTGTGCATGGGGCGGTTGATCTCCAGTGCGTCCAGCACGCTCAGGGGCTCATGCACGCGGGCGGGGATGGCCTCATCGGCTTGCCACTGGCCTTTGACCAAGGCCATGTGCACGCCTTGGCTGGGCTTGTCTCTAAAGGCCACAGCGGTAAATTCGCCATAGCTGGTGTGCATGCTGCGGCTGCCAATTTTTTCTACCAGGCTCTCGGTGCGGCTGCGGTGCTCGATCAAATCGGCAATGGTGCCAATTCTCAATCCATGCTCGGCGGCAAACAATTGCAGGTCGGGCAGGCGGGCCATGGTGCCGTCGTCTTTCATGATCTCGCAAATCACCGCGCTTGCCGAGCAGCCGGCCATGGCGGCCAAATCGCAGCCCGCCTCGGTGTGGCCCGCGCGCATCAGCACGCCGCCGTCTACGGCTTGCAAGGGAAACACATGGCCGGGCTGCACCAGGTCGTCGCTCTGCGTGGCCTTGGCCACCGCTACCTGCACGGTGCGTGCACGGTCTGCCGCGCTGATGCCGGTCGTCACGCCCTCAGCCGCTTCGATGGACACGGTAAACGCCGTGCTGTGCTTGGTGCCATTGCGGGTGGCCATGGGCGGCAGCTTTAAAAACTCGCAGCGCTGTTTGGTCAGCGTCAGGCAGATCAGCCCCCGGCCAAAGCGGGCCATAAAGTTGATGGCATCAGCCGTCACATGGTCAGCCGCCAGCACCAGGTCGCCCTCGTTCTCGCGGTCTTCTTCGTCTACCAAGATCACCATTTTGCCTGCAGCCATGTCGGCCACGATGTCTTCTACCTTGGAGATGGCAACTGGCTGCAGCGCGGGTTTGATTGCATGTAAGGCCATGGGGAGTTCCTTTGGGTCTAAAGTGTTTGGGTACGGGGCTAGGCGGCGTTGGCTGTGCCAGACAGCGACAACATACGCTCTACATAGCGCGCCACGGTGTCAATCTCAATATTTACCGCACAGCCGCTGTGCAGCGCGCCCAGCGCCGTATTGCTCACCGTGTGGGGTATCAGGTTCATGCTCACTTCGCAGCCAATAGGCAAGTCGCGCACACTGTTGACCGTCAAGCTCACACCGTTGATGGTGATAGAGCCCTTGTAGGCCAGGTATTTGGCCAGGCTAGGCGGGCACAGCACCCGCAGTTCCCAGCTCTCGCCCACCTGGGCAAAGTAGGCAACACTTCCCACACCGTCCACATGCCCGCTCACAATATACCCCCCCAGGCGGTCATGCGCGCGCAAGGCTTTTTCCAGATTGACAGCGCCCTGCGCGTCCAGTCCAGCGGTTTTGTCCAGCGATTCAGCCGAAATGTCGATAGTGAACTGCCCGCCAGCCACATTCAGCGAGGTCACCGTCATGCAAGCCCCGTTCAGCGCAATACTGTCGCCCAAGCCCACATCGTCCACATAGCCCGCAGGCGCGGCAACGGTCAACCGCTTGCCGTGAAGAGATGAGCTGCCCAATGGGTGGATAGCGGCGATGCGCCCCACACCGGTAATGATGCCTGTAAACATAAACGCTATTTTCGCAGGGTTTGGGGCCACTTGACGCCCAAGGGGGAGTGAAACCTCAAAATGGGCCGATTCAGTACTGCTTCAAAAACCCAAATTTGCTACAAAATATATAGCAAACAACGTAGTTTTTTAATGGATTGGAGCCAATTGAGCTAAAAAAACCTGGCTCTTTGTGATTTTTAGTGGATAGCGAGCTGGATCTGAAGGGCTTGGCTTGTGTACTGGCTCAGGAGGGCGGCGCTGCTTCAGCTACGCGGCTGTCCCCCGTGCTGGCCTATAGCCAGCGACTCCTCCTTGATGCCGCTACGCTGAAGTAGCACCGCCGACCTGATCGGGCTGGGGTGAGGGCGCTAGCCAGCGGGGAAAGCAAATGGGGTCAGATCAAAATTCAGGAAGCCCCTCTGTTCGGAGCGGGCAACGCCTTGACGAAATTTTGCTCTGACCCCTTTTGCGCAGTCTGCGGCGCAAAAGGCCCTCACCACGCCCAACCTCACCCGCACAGCCCTCGCAGCGCGCGCCTGCGAGTGGGCTACTTGGAAAACCACTTACTCATTAAATAGTAGCACTCCGTCTAAGCAGGCCAGTGGGGTACACAGGGAAACACCCATATTGTGTCGCGCGGCGCGGTTTGGAGCGTTGCCAAGCCTCTGGCGGCTTGCGCATCGGCCGAAAACCGTGAATTTGCTGCTTGGAGCGCCGCCATTTTTAGAGGTCTATATGCCTGTAGACCTCTAGAGTAAAGCGTAATATGCTATTGAGTGAGTAGTGACACCTGGATCAAAATGCGCTGCCAGAAGCCCTTCTGGCTGGTTTTCAGCAAACAGCGGCTACCCAACGTACAGGGTGCCTATTTTTAATCTTTACCCGTGTACCCCACTGGCCTGCTTAGACGGAGTGCTACTATTTAATGAGTGAGGATGTTTTCAGCAGACCACCAGATGCATCTGGATGCGTAAATCAAGGTGAAGCAGCCAGTCGGCAAATGTCCACACAACGGCACAACCCACTGCAAAGCACATAGACCCAAAAGCCTGAAACTTCCTTGCAGGCCTGCTGCCTTTAAAACCTGTCCCGCCCACGCACACGGGCCACGGTACGCAGATCTTCACCCACGAGCGTTGCCGATGTGAAGTCCAGTTGCAGGGCATCTGTCAGTGCGGCCAACGCAGGCGTGTTGGCCATGCCCATGCCTGGGCCCAGCAGTTTGGGCGCGGTGTACACCAGTAGTTCGTCCACCACGCCCGCCGTAATCAGTGAGCCGTTGAGCTTGAAACCGGCCTCCACATGCAGCGCATTGATCTCACGGCGGCCCAGATCCAGCATCATGGCGCGCAAATCCACTTTGGCACCTACCTGGCCCCCTGCGCTGGGGCTTGAGGGCGAGGGCTCGATGGCATTGGGGGAATTCAATCGCTCAGAAACCTGGTGCACCGAGGTTTCCGGCAGATAAATCACCGTAGCACCCAAGGCCTCCAGCGCCTGCTTTTTCGCATCGTTGCGTTGCGCAGCGTAAATGTAGAGCGCGCGCCCTGCTATTGACGTTGTCTTATCCTCTGGCACATTGAACTTGGCTGCGGCTTCTGGCGACGTAGCGCGCTGGCCCAGGGTGGAAAACAGCCTGGCATCGAGCGGCGTGTCCAGTCGGCTGTCCACAATCACCAGATGCGGCTGGCGCAGCGTATCCACATGCCGCACATCCAACAGCGGATCGTCCGACAGTACCGTGCCAATTCCCGTCAACACCGCACAGGACCGTGCCCGCCAAGCGTGCCCATCGGCGCGCGCTGCCTGGCCGGTAATCCACTGGCTAGTACCGTCAGACAGCGCCGTCTGCCCGTCCAGCGATGCCGCCGTCTTCATGCGCACCCAAGGCGTTTTGCGAACCATGCGGCTGAAAAAACCGATATTGAGCTCGCGTGAAGCGACAGCCGCTGCGCTTTCAACGGGCAATACCTCGACTTCGATTCCTGCATCTCGCAGCATCTGCGCGCCTCGCCCAGATACCAAGGGGTTAGGATCCAAGATAGCTACTATCACTTTGGCAATGCCAGCGTCAACGAGCGCGTTGCAGCAAGGGGGAGTGCGGCCGAAGTGAGAGCATGGTTCCAGAGTTACATAGGCGGTAGCACCAACCAATGCATTGCCTGCTATTTTGGCATCATTGATTGCGGCCACTTCGGCGTGGGCTGCACCAGCGGGCTGCGTGTAACCGCTACCAAGCAGACGGTTGTCTGGGCTAATCAGCACACAGCCAACCTTTGGATTAGGTGCAGTGGAAAGCCCACATAAGCCCGCTAGTTGCAAAGCATGATTGATCCATTGCATACAGGCTTTACAGGGGCCTACCTAATAACCGGTAGAGCAGGTCGTAGACAGCCTAGGGTCACACAGCCGCGCCCTTCCTGTAGCGTTGACAATCACTTGTTTTTCCCGATTGGTAAGTGGGGATTTAAACACCACCCTGCTATTGTTGAAGCCCACTAAAAATCCACGTGAATCAAATGAGAAGAAGGCGGGAGCTGTGCCACCGCCAGGACCCGTCACAGTGACACCTTCGTCTGCGTTCAAGGCAGGCGTTGTCACTACCAAAGTGTCTGTGCTGCTGTTATACGAGTTGTCGTTATCCATATCAACAAACACCCGCCAACCGGTCGTCCAGTCCCCATCCGCCAATGGTGCTACGGTGACTTGCCTGTTCAAACGCAACGATTCATTGCGCGCCTGAAGCACTGAGGCAAACAGATCGCTCGAATGGCTTGCGACTCTCTGGTTAATGCGTAACTCCAGAAAGCCCGGGGCCGCAAGTGATGCCAAAATCGCAATCATGGCCATCACAATCAACAGCTCTATCAGGGTGAATCCACGTGCGATACGCGGAAACCTTTGGCGCAACGATTTGGGGCGGCAATTAGCATGCATACAAGTGGTGCCTACGGCCAGCAGACGCTGGTATCGGTAACTTTGCTGCTGGAACCATTTATCTTGCATTGTTTTTGTCCAAAGCTGTCGAAATACCATTCCGTTACCTTGGATTCGGTATACGTGGGCTGTGCAACCAGTTCAATGCAGGCGTCTGCCGTCACAGCTGCGGTGCAAGTGTTTGCCCCAATGGTGCAGGCGCTTTGGGCCAAGCTGTCACCTGAAAAGGAGCTGATCACGGCACTGCTGGTGCCGCCAGCAAAAGTTACATATGTGTTGCGTTGCGTGAAATAGCGCTCTTGCTGTTGCATCGACTTGAGTAAACCGGATCTGCACTCAGCACGCCGCCCTTTTTCGATATAGCTGACATAGGATGGGTAGGCGATGGCAGAGAGTATGCCCACAATGGCTACTGCGATGAGCAACTCAATCAGTGAGAAGCCCTGATGACCATGAACAGAATTAGGGAGTGGGTTCATTTTTTTCTCAAGGATTTGTACGGTTAAAGTCTCTTACTTCTCGCCAATAAACTCGCCCAGTGGACAAATAGGTAATGTCAATATTTTGGCTCGTCGTTGTCGTACCGTCTGCAGTTTGACGCTGCGTAAGTATAGACTCACGTTTAGTGGCCGTCCGCCTGCCAGATACAGCTCTGATGGAGTATGAGCTAACTAGAGCGGTCGAGGTGTCTATGTCTACCGTTGTAGATTTGCCCAAATAACCGGGGGTACTTTGGTCGCATGTTTCCGCGAGCTTTCCCGTGGACGGGCTTAGACAATACTGCAAGGCGTCGCCATTGTCACTGCATATTGATGTAGGTGGAATGGTCGAATTGACATCTACCACACCAGTGGCGGCCACAGCGTCTATCACTACGCGTTCATTAGTCTGCGTTAAATCGAAGTACCAACCGCGCTTTGACGAAGCAGTATCGGCAAATGTAGGAGTGTTGCCAGTGATTGAAATAGTACGGGTGACCACGGTCAAAGTCAGTTGTTCCAGCCTGCTGCGATTTATGTCATAGCTGCGTGCGTTGGTCTGACCACTGTCCCATATACCGTAAATAGAATGTGTCGATGTAGTGCTGCGGTCACCAGACTCCAAAAGCTTACCCGTACCAAAAATAATCATATTTCCACCAGTGAGCGCCGGGTAGATCACGGGTGATGAGGTGATGGACTGTTTGTTATTGGCAGCGTCTGCCGCGGTAAATATCGGTCTTTTAGTACTGGACGTATTTTTATAAACTGGAAATTGATCTACCGAGTCATCAAGCACGGCAGCAGCATTAATGCCATTCACAAATGCAGCTTTCCAAACATTGCCCTGCAAATCCCCAGCAAAAAATTCAAGTGCCTCATCTACTGATCCGTAGCGAATACCAGGTTGTGCAAGTCCGTTAGCTGCGGTACCGGTCGCTGCAGGAAAAATCACCTTGAAATAGTTGCTGCCTTCGGCCCATGCTGTACCAGTTGGTTTGCTCAGATCCAGGAAAAACAGGGCCTGGTCAGATGTTGCCACATAGGTTCCAGTGCCATCGTTTTTATAGTTGTTGTAACCGCTGCTAACTGCCAAAAAGTATTTGTAGACTTGCGTAGTCGCATAATTTGCATCACGCATCTTGACGATACTCGGTTGACCAACCACATTACCCATATAGCGATCGTCTCTATCGGTAAACTCAAACATCACCTTGGTCGTATCAAATGCTGTAGGGTCCGTCACATCCAGCGCAAAAACGCCTTGCGCACCGCCACCCATGCCAGAGGCCAGCACTGTTTTCCAGCCAGAGCTAAGTTTTACTTCTTCCACCACGGGTACGGCGTCCACAAATGCGGTGTGGATATAGTTTTTATGGGTTAAATTAGGTACTTTTCCAAGTACTGCACCAGGTATGTAGGCGAACAACTCCTGGCCAGTATCTGCTTTGAACGCGTGCAGCATCCCGTCGTTGGCGCCAGCATACACGGCCGCAACACGTGTCTTGTTGTTGTTGTAAAACGCTGGGTAGCCGTCGCCAGCTATTTTTTGATTGGGCAGTCCTTTGTATACGGGGCCTGAGTTAATCACGTCGCCCATGATGCTTTGTCTCGGACGCATAGTTTCGTCCACCTCCTTGGTTCGCTCCCCACGGATGTAGTTAACGCGGAATTCTGCCAATGTGTCAGTTACCGATGCCGAATAGGGAACTATGCTAAAGCTGGCTGGCAAATCGGCTCCAAGACTTGCATAGGTAAAGCTCACCGCTCTTGGCGTTGCCCCTGCAATATAGGTAACGATCTTGCGGTCTGCGGGTTTAACCTGGGGTAGCGTAGCTGTGCCGTTTTCTTTAGAGGCAGCAGTCAGAATGGCGCCTGCATCCCATGTGACGGTGGTACCCGCCGACAACGTATTTGTCGGCGTATTGAGTCTCAGCGGCAAGCTTTGAATGGTGCCAGACCATTGACCAGGAATATAGCTGGGTGCAAAAGTCCTGCCATCTGGTGAGTTAGCAGAGAAAGCGTTAGAGCTGACGGCAATGCTAGCGAATGAGCCGCCGCCGCCGCCGCTTTCATCAAAAAATTTCTTAATGCCCGCAATCAAACGCCTGGGTTGGCTGGCAAGCACATAGCCTCTAGGTGAACCGTCGGGTTCGGCCCAGCGCGTGTTGTCGCTACCGTTGAAAGGCTTGCCATCATTGTTCACATCATTGAAGTACCCATATTTACCCGCCAGGTAAAAACTGGTTGCCTTAACTTGATCGGTGATACTGCCTCGATCGTTTTCGTCCACGTCAATCATGAAGGTTTTCACGCGCACTTTATCGGCGCTCACTGCCGCCGTACCAGTGCCGATGGTGTCCCTGCGAATAGGCTGTGTATTGGCCCAATAGCTCAACCCGGCCCAGTGGTAACTGGCGTGGTTGCCTGAACCAGTGGGTGAGGTATCCAGATTGGATAAGGTAGCATTTAGCGCAGGATTACCGGTTGAGACCTGTGCCCGGCCAAGTGGATCGGTATAGGCTATGGCTGCCCCTGACCTTTCATATCCGTCGATGATTTGTGTCCAATTATGCGCGTTCAGTGCAGTAGCGCTGCCCTTGATGGTCGGGGTAGTGTCGTAGGTTTTGTCTCGTGCTGCTACACCGGCTGCAACCTCATCAAAAAGCGAGTTTTGTTGTGTGCGTGTAAGCCCCGGCAAGGTGCGGTCATAGTGGGTATTGGTGTCGCCAATGCCCAAAATATAGTTGTTGCGTTGGCAACCGGAGGTCAACGGATCCGTCCAAGCGGAGTAGACCGGAAAGCTGTCTTTCATCACATCGGTCATGCCGGTGGTGGCATCGTTAGAGGCTTGAAGGCCTTGCAGATAGCGCAGGGACTCGTACCACAGCTCGCCTACCGGGTCGAAGCTTTTGTACTTGCCAGTTTTACCGAAGCGATTGAGGTAATTAATAACGCCAGTGGTGGTGTAAGCGGTGGAGGTTGCATCGGTGATCGGTTTGATGGCAAATATGCCTGAATTTGGATCCCATTCCTTTTCAGGATTGACCACCAGGTTGCCACTGGTGTCGTACATATTGGGGCCGGTGTACTTCATGGGTGCACGCAGCACGCCGCCGTTGCGGGTGCCATCATCGAGCAAATAGGACATCACAGAAAGCCGAATAGAGTCGGATTTTTGCTGAATTTGACCTTCAGGTTTGTAGCTGGTGCTGCCGCCAGGCGTGTACTTGGTGCAGTAGTTGTAGAAATCGGTGGTAGCTGTACCGTACACCACCGTACGGGTAGGCCCTTCAGTGTTGTCGCAAACCTGCACTCTGGGCTTGACGATGGCCTTGGCCGTAGACGCATAGGTGTTCCATACATTCACCTGGGCGTAGACTTTGTACGCGGTATATGCCGTGTACAGATAGTACTGGGGTGTTGCCGTGTACGTGTTGTAGATGGGTGATCGCGTGTAGTTGTAATACCTGACCAATAAAGTATTGGCAGCTAACGAGACGCGCGTATTTCCCCCCGATGTTGTACACTGTGTGGTGGTCATGGATGCAATCGGACCCAGCGTGATTTGCTTTGGATTTACGGTTTTGTAGCAGTAGAAGGTGCTAGTTGTCACCGAAATGTTATTTTGCACGCTGGGCGATCCGTCCGTCGGGGACAGAAGGCTGTATACCCCGGTTGCGGTTACCCATGGCGTGTAGCCAACGATGACGACCGGTGCACCACCTGTAGGCGCTACGGTTGAGGTGCCAGACGCTGTATAGGTAGTGGTGCGCACCATGGCTGACGGCTCGGCAGCTGCGATGGGGGCAGTGGTGGTGAGTGCACCGGTCGTTGTGTACAAAGTGGTTGATGAAACTGGGCCTGCTCCGGGTACTGTGGTGGTGTAGGCACCGGTATCTTGCCAAGCAACTCCCGCTTGGCTAAATGGTGGGATGGTGGGCGTTACCGTAGTGGTAATCGCGACAGGCGTTGATGCGACTGCGGGCCGCAGGTCGGTTGCGTCGCCGTTATTGGGTGCGGCGCAAGCCGTGCCGGAGTTCGTGGTAAATATGACTTCATCGTTGCAGTTGTATGCGTAAAGGATAGATCCGGTATTGAAAGGTGTGACGAGTGAAGTGACCGTAGCGCTAGCTGCGTGACGAAAGTCTGCAGAACCGCCATCCCATAAAGTCCCTCGATCCAGCACGGTGAGCGCAGTGGTATCAAGGCCGCGATCGCCTCCGGTGAGCGCCATGCGCAAAATGTCGGGTGCGCTCATGGTGGCATAGTTCAGGTAGTTGCCGCTAAACCCTGTACCAGCAGCGCTTGCAGTATTGCACTGGTAGCTGCTATTGGTTGCGCCAGTGGGGGTAAAGTAGTCTGTGTTTGCACTGAAAGCGGCGACCAAGCGTGGTGTAGCGCCATAGCCTGGGTAGGTATAGCAGCGGTTGGAATTAAAATAGCCTACGTATTCCTTACCGTCAATGTAAGAGGCATCTTTATAGGCCTCACCAGAGGTAGGCCACTCTATGGACAAGGCCAGCACCACGTTGGCGGGCGTCTTTTGTGCAACAAAGGGCCCGTTATCAAAATCAATCGGAACCGGCGTGGCGACTTGGGCAGTTGCCTTGTAGACAATAAACCCAATGGTCAATAGCGCTAGCAGCGGCAATAAATACCTACGCGCAGTAGTAAAAAAAGTGTATTTCATATCAGCATCCTGGGGTCGCTAAGGGCTTAAATATCATTGTTTGCAGTACCACTTTGGTGTTTACAGAGGGGCCGTAACCTACCGCAGTGACCAGAAACGCCTGTCCCTCTGGCGCTGCCTCAACTTTACCGTTGACCCTGATGGGGGGCACATGTTTGACCACCTCAATGATGTAGCGCGGTGTTTTTGCACTGAGGCCACCATCGGCGACCGCTTTGAAGTTGTTTGTACGGCCTGTGAACTCGCCAAACAAGGTGAACTTGCGGTCTGTATCGCTTGTTTCGTCAAAATTAATGGTCGTGTAGAGTGGATTGAGCGAGTTGGCGTTGAGGTCACACAGGCCACGGGTTTTATTGGTGGTGTCTTTGCCGCAGCCTGGCTCAAAAAGACCTTCCAGGTGTTTAGACCGCACCGAACAGCGTTTGTTGGCCGCTGTGTTAGGCCCCATGATGTCCAGCTCCGCGTCGCCCAGCGCGGATTCGGCTGCTTGGAAGGCGATCTGGCGATCCCGGTCGTTGCGGGCAGAGCGTTCCGCCAGAAGCGTTAAGCGCACTGATATGGCCGCTACTACAAATATCACGCTCATCATGCCGAGCACGACGATCAGGGCCATGCCCTTTTGCGCGCGCGGTTGCAAAGTACCACAAGGATTGGGTAGTTTTTTCATTATTGTTCAACGTTATTGCGAATGGCAATATTGAAAGTGAAAGCTCGGCGAAGTCGGTTGTCGTTGGGTGGAACAAAGGTAATTCCATTGGTGCTTGGCACAGCGCCGCTGACCTTGGAGAATTCTTCACCTAAAGGGTAAAGTGCTGCGGCATTGGGCGCACCGGTCGCTGACCCTGCTGCTGCGCTCAATACCATGCCCAAGCGCACTGCACGCACTTTGGGCCAAAAAGCGCCCGCCGACACTTCCTTGGCATTGAGCCAGCGGTTGGGCGATGGATCTGTTGTAGCCCCAACATTGGTATCCACAGCATAAACAATTTGCAGCGATTCAACGCCCCTCACTATCGGATAGGCCACTCGGCCTTGGTTGATGCATTGCAGTTCTGGTTCACCACTGGTGCCAGTGGCAACCTGGAACAAGCTAAGCCCGATGTCGCCGACTACTAGTGGGTATGCCACCCCGTTGCCCCTACAATCGATCACCGACCGGTCGGCAGTGCTGGCATCAGTCAATCTGCTGGAGCCAAAGAAACGCACGCCAAAAACATCGCTGTTGTTGTGGCCACCACTGTCGTCAGTACCGAAATCGGTTACAGATCCCACGCTTGCAATTTTGGCATCGTTGTAGCCAAACAGGGCTGGTTGGGTGCCGAATCGAGCCGTATCCCAGGCGTGAGAAGGAGGAAAGACAGCTTGCCGTGGCACTTGTGCTTCAAACGCCGCATATTGCGCGCTGTCTTGCAAGCCAGCTTGGCGTATCGCTTGGCTGAAAGTTTCAAAGATAAAGCGGGCGTTGTCCTGCAACTCCTGATTGGCATCGGTCGAGCGATAGGTAGAACTTGAAGCGTTGTACATGGCCAAGGCCGCCAGAGTGATCAGGCTTACCAACACCAACGCCACCAATAGTTCAACCATCGTTAAACCATGTTGCGCAGCTTTTTTGATTCGATGGATGCAAGACGGTTTCATAACTTGTAACCTTCTTGGTTGCCGGTCAGGGGAATGACCATACGGGGGCGATCCGTGCCATCGTTGATACCGGACTCAATAAATGTGCCAGAAGAGTTTTTGGCCAGCTTGGATGCCCAGCCGATTTTGAGAACCAGAATGTCGCCCGTGTCATTGCAGGTCCATTTATACAGACCTTGAGAGGCACCTGCGGTTTCTATGTAGGCGGTATCGAGACACACACTTACTTTGCCAGCGGGTAAAGCTTTTTTAACACGCTCGATCCATTCGTTAGTCTGAAAATTGGCAAACTGCGTGTTATCGCATGTGCTACCGGTTCCCTTGCAATCTACTGCGGTGCCACTGTAGGCTGTATAGGCGTTTTTATCGATACTTACTATGGAGTTGACAGTGCTGGAAGCGGTCACCGATGGCATGGAGATTAGTATTTCTTGAAAATCCCGGACTAAAGACACCGCCACTGCCGTTTGAGAGGCGTTTTGGTTGCCACGCAAAGCTTCCAGTTGCAGGTTCAGCACCCCCAGTAAGCCGAAAGTCAATACGATAATGGCTACCAAAGCCTCAATTAAACTGAAGCCGTCTTGCGGTTTTAACTTGCGTTTTTGCATAGGAGTAATGTAAGTAAATTGAGGGCAGTTCGGTGCAGCAATTCGACTGTAGGCAGCGCTTTGCCGACGAACGGAGTACTTCTGATTGAGATGGACGTTTCTACCGCTTCACTTCATCCACCAGCGCCCGAAACTCGTCAATATCTTCAAAATTGCGGTACACGCTGGCAAAGCGGACGTAGGCTACTTTGTCGAGTTTTTTCAGCTCGCGCATGACGAGCTCGCCGATGCGGGGGCTTTGGACCTCGCGCAGGCCCAGGTTGAGGAGCTTTTCTTCGATGCGCTCCAGGGCGCTGTCTACCTGCTCGGTGCTGACGGGGCGTTTGCGCAGGGCCAGGGTGAAGCTGGCTTGCAGTTTGCTGCGCTGGTACTCTGTGCGGCGGCCGTCTTTTTTGACGATAGCGGGGAAGTTGACCTCGGCCCGCTCGTAGGTGGTGAAGCGCTTTTCGCACGCACCGCACTGACGGCGGCGGCGGATAAAGTCGGCATCTTCAGAGATGCGGGTGTCGACGACCTGGGTGTCGAGGTGGTTGCAAAAAGGGCATTTCATGGCCATATTTTATGCCTTTTCATGCGATAGCCAGCAAGAATATTGCGGGAGCAGCTATTTATTTAGTAGCGAACTGTCCCGCGTAATTGTCCCGCGCTGCAGATGCTAAAAAAACTGCTCTCCGTTCACTCTGAGCTTGTCGAAGGGGTCACAAAGGCTCGGGCGAGCTCAGATCGAACGCAGTGGCTGGGCAGGCATCCATTTGCAGTAGTCGCGTTACTCAGCCGTACACCGGGAAGCGGCTGGTCAGTGCGGTGACTTTGGCGCGCACGCTGGCCAGGTTGGCGGCATCGCGCGGGTTGTCCAGCACGTCGGCTATCAGGTGGGCGGTGGCGCGGGCTTCTTCTTCTTTAAAGCCACGGGTGGTCATGGCCGGGGTGCCTACGCGCACGCCGCTGGTGACCATGGGCTTTTCGGGGTCGTTGGGGATGCCGTTTTTGTTGATCGTCATGTAGGCGTCGCCCAGCACGGCTTCGGCCTCTTTGCCGGTGATGTTTTTATTGCGCAAATCGACCAGCATCACATGGCTCTCAGTGCGGCCACTGACGATGCGCAGGCCGCGCTGCACCAAAGTCTCGGCAACCACCACGGCGTTTTGGACCACTTGCTGTTGGTACAGCTTAAAGTTGGGCTCCAGCGCTTCTTTGAAGGCGATGGCTTTGGCCGCTATCACATGCATCAGCGGGCCGCCCTGCAGGCCGGGGAATACGGCGCTGTTAATGGCTTTCTCGTGCTCGGCCTTCATCAGGATAATGCCGCCGCGTGGACCGCGCAGGCTCTTGTGGGTGGTGCTGGTGACGATGTCGGCATGCGGCACGGGGTTAGGGTACACGCCAGCGGCAATGAGGCCAGCGTAGTGCGCCATATCGACCATGAAAATTGCGCCCACGGCTTTGGCCACCTTGGCAAAACGCTCAAAGTCGATGCGCAGGGAGTAGGCTGATGCACCGGCGATGATGAGTTTGGGCTTTTTCTCGTGCGCCAGGCGCTCCATTTGGTCGTAATCGATTTCTTCCTTGGCGTTCAGGCCATAAGACACGACGTTAAACCATTTGCCGCTCATGTTCAGCGCCATGCCGTGCGTGAGGTGGCCGCCCTCGGCCAGGCTCATGCCCATGATGGTGTCGCCGGGCTTGAGGAAGGCCAAAAACACCGCTTGGTTGGCCGACGCACCGCAGTGGGGCTGCACGTTGGCGCAGTCAGCACCAAAGAGCTGCTTGACACGGTTGATCGCCAAGGTTTCGGCCACGTCTACGTTCACGCAGCCGCCGTAGTAGCGCTTGCCGGGGTAGCCTTCGGCGTATTTGTTGGTCAACTGGGTGCCTTGCGCGGCCATGACGGCGGGCGAGGCGTAGTTCTCGCTGGCGATCAGCTCGATATGGTGCTCTTGGCGGGCGTTTTCGGCCACGATGGAGGCGTACAGCTCGGGGTCGGCTTGTTCAATGAGGATGTTGCGGTCAAACATGGCTGGCAGTCCTGGGGAATGTCAAAAGGATGTCCCTGCGGGCCGTCTGCGCGGTCAAGCACAGTGGCACAGGGTGGCCCAGGCGAACGGCTAATCGCAACCTTGGAGGGGTTGTGGCACGCTTCCTAGTGGTGGCCCACGTCAGCGCTTGGAGCCCTGTGAAAAGGGCCAGCGCCTATCGCCAGTTGCATGCAGGGTGAAGTGTACCCGAAGGGACGCGGCGAGTGCTTTGGTCAGCGCGCTGTGAGCGCTTTGGTCAGCGCGCTGTGGGCGCTTTGGTCAGCCAGGCTGATCAAGAATTGACCAAGGCCGCAATTTTGTCTTCCAATTCTGTTTTAGCGGCTTCAGGCACGGAAGCTGGCGCATTTCGGGTGCTGGGTGCCACCACGGGTATGGCTTGGGGCGCTGGGGGCACAAAGGTGGCTACCGCTTTGCCACCTGCCACGGCGCGCAGGCGGGCGTGCTCTGCAATCACTTTGAGCGCGTAGCCGCCCTCGGTCGCATCGCTGGTCGCGCCTACATACTGGCGCAGGCCACCCTCGATGGAGCCTGCGCGGCTAATGCATTCGCGCAGCACCGTAGCGCCCACGCGCAGATTGGTGACCGGGTCAAAGGCGGCCAATTTACCGCCAAAGTCCTCGTATTTCTCGGTGTGTACCGTGGTCATTACTTGCATCAAACCTTGCGCGCCCACAGGGCTTTGGGCAAACGGGTTAAAGCCCGACTCAATGGCCATCACTGCCAAAATCAAGGTTGGTTCGATTTTGACTTTGGCACCCACTTCATAGGCTGCTACGACCAAGGCGGACAAAGGCTCTGGTGCAACACGGTATTTTTTGCTCAGCCAGTAGGCCACAGCGGCTTGCTGCTTGGGCAGGTCTTTGGGGTTGGCGGCGGTGGCGCGGTCGATCGCACCGAGTTCGGCCTCAATCACATCCAGCTTGGCTACCACGGGCTGGCGCTCTTGCAGCCATCCGATCAGGGCGGTTTCGCTTTGCTGACGCAGCTCTGGTTTGGCCACCAAAGTGACCGTCAAAAATGCCAGCACCAAGCCCACTACAGCGAAGCCGTTGTGGGCAATCTCAAAAAAGCCTTGGGCTACATCGCCTGCGAAGGTTCGCAGGGCAGCGCCACATTTGGCAATGACTTGGGTCATAAAACGCCTTTTTACGCGAGGGCCAGGGCGACAAACCGCATGCAGCAGGTGCAGGCGCTTGGCAGCTCAGCCCTTCGTTTGGATGGGTTACACAGGTCTATTGTTGGCTGCGCACTTATCTATAACGAGTGTGCACTTGATCCTTCCAACAACGCCGTTGCCGAACTCGGCTGCGTTCATCGGGAGCTTGGATGGTCTTGGGGTCCAAGGGTTTTCACCGATATTTGATTTCTGGGTGGATTGTAGGGGGCATCTAAATACCTAGTCAAGTATATGGATTTTGCTTTTCAGCATATAAATGCATAAAAAATCGAAAATACACAAGCGTTCACAAATTTGGTGCACGCATTCGCTGCAATCGGCCAACTTAGAGGCAAAAGCTTAAAGCGGCTCAACCGAGCAGTCCCTGGACTTGTCGCGCAGCGGGCGCATCAGCGGCATGTTCGCCCCCGCCCTCCCCCCGTGGGCGGCGGCTGCGCATGTCCCTGACTGACGCGCTGGCTTGGCGGGTGGCCATGAAATCATGGTTACTCACTAATAAATAGCACTCCATCTAAGCAGGCCAGTGGGGTACACAGGGAATCGCCCATAATCTGTAATTACTCAACTAGTTTTAGATGGTTTGACTCCCTCTCCCCAGCGGGGCGAAGGAGCAAGAAAAGCAGTCCGCATCCAGCGACCAGAATAGTTACCAAAAATAGTGTTTTGCACTGGATGGAGCCGCTTTTGACTTAAAACCTGCCGGGCAGACCTCTGGTTGAGTGCTTTCACAATTTCAATCACTATGTATTCCATAGCTTGCCCCGCAATATTTCAGGGGGCTACAGCGCCATAGGCACCTTAAAAACGGCTCCCAAACCGGTCAATTTGAGGTTTCCAGGCGATTCCCGGGCCTCCAGCGGCTTCCACGCGTTCAAAAACCGCAATTTTTAGCGGTTTTTAAATGAAATGAGCTGTTAGCCATTATAAAATATACCGATGACGCTATGCAATAAAGAGCGCGTAGGTTCGCTGGAGGTGACGCTTGCGCGGATCAGCCGCTCTGGGGTGACAGTCGCCACAGAAACCCAGATACTCACTAAATAGTAGCACTCTATCTATGTAATACAGTGGGGTACAGAGGTTTTTGTTAAAAAGTAGTAATTACTCAGCTAGTTTGAGCCGGTTTGACTCCCTGTGCCTTTTGGAGAGGGGCGAGGGGGGGGGTAAGAAAAGCGTTCCCCATCCAGCGACCTGAATAGTGACGATATTCAAGTTCCAATCATCCGTTAGCCAGCAGAAAACTTGCCGGAGAAGCTATTATATACATAGCACACAGCGCAGCGCGCAAAGGCCAGGTGCCGCTGCGATACCAAATAATACAAACTCGTATTTGCATAATGCCACCAGAGTGCCTATAGTGAAGATGTCAGATGAAAACTCTGGCAACTTCATGTGGGCAATCTATTGCCTGCTACGCAGCATGGACGTGAAACCTCCATTGCTGTGACCCCAGGCGGCACGCAGCTTAGCTGAGCCGCCAAGCCCGGTGGGTTCGGTCATCTGACTGCCCATCGGGCTTTCTTTTTGGCAGGGGCGCAAAAACCAGCGAAAATACACGATTCAGCGCTTTTGTGTGTGCTGAGCTATTTTGTTCGCCAATTACAAAGTCCCCTATGCTGAGTTTCTCCTCTATTCTTAAAAAAACCCAAGAGCCCACCGTGTCAGACACCACCGATCCCAAAGCCGCCAAACCCGCCGCGCCTGCCGCAGCCCACCCGCTAGACAAGCAAACCGGTGGTGCCTTCAGCGCCCCCACCTCGGGCGAGCGCACGGCGCGCGTGCGCGAGTGGCTGGCCAGCAACCCGAGCGTGGAGCAAATGCAATTGGTGTTCAAAGAGCTCAGTGTCAAAGACAAAGGCGCTGCCAAGCCCCTGCGCGAAAAGCTCGACGAGCTCAAGCGCGCCAGTGCGCAAGAACACATCGCCGCCGAGTGGGCTGAGAAGGCCACAGCACTGCTGGCAGGCAGCAAGCTCAACATTGCTGATGCACTTGGCTGGCAGCGCGACGCCGCCAAGGCCGGTGCGCCCCTGTCCAAAGAGCCCTTGGCCACCGTCAAAACCCAACTGGCCGAGCGTGTCAAGCTGGTAGAAGACTTGCAGCACCGCGCCCAGGTGCAGCGCGAAGCCGCCCTGTTGATGGCCCAGCGCATTGAAGTGCTGTCTACCAAACCGTTGGCTGATGCACAAGCCGTGTGGGAAAGTCTGCGCACCGACGTGACGACCTGGCAGCAGCAAACCGAAGCCATGGCCGCCGATGCCCATTGGCCTAGCGTGGACGCTAAATTTGCCCCCCAGCTAGACTCCGCCAAATCCCAACTGCTTACGCTGTGGGAGGCTTTTCAAGCCGCCTTGGCCCAAGCCGTAGCCGCTACCAGTGATGCCGCTGCGCCCTTGCCCGCTGTGCCTGTGTGGGCGGAAGCCATCCGCGCCGCGCGCGGCCATGCCGAGCCTAAGCCCGAGCGCGCTGAGAAAAGTGCCCGGCCCAAGATCGACCCCGAGGTGCGCTCGCAGTCGACCCATATCGTGCGCGACCTGCTAGCTAAACTAGAGCATGAACTGGCTGCAGGCCATGGCAAAGCCAGCGTAGGCGCGGCCAACGCGGTGCGCGCTGCGTTGAAAGATCATGGTGCCAACATTGGCGAGAAGCTTGACGCCGCCGCCCAGCACGCCCTGGGCGCAGCCGGTGAGCTGGAAGGCTGGCAGCGCTGGCGCGCCAACCAGATCCGCGAGGAGCTGACCCACCACGCCCAAGCCCTGGTGGCCAAGCCATTGGGTGGCCGCAAACAGCAAGAAGCCGTGCGCAACCTGCGCGATGCCTGGAAGCAAACCGACCAGGGCGGCGTGCCCAACCACGGCATGTGGAAGCGCTTTGACGATGCCTGCAACGAAGCCTACAAACTGGTCGAAGCCTGGCTGGAAAAAGTCAAAGCCGAAGAAGGCGCGCACAAAGCGCAGCGCCTGGAGATGATTGAGGAAATCAAAGCTTGGGCCGCCGCCAACGCGCAGCGTACCGACTGGAAAGACATCAACCGCGAGCTGCACACCTTGAGCGAGAAGTGGCGCAACGGCGGTCATGTGGGCGAGAAAACCTTTGCCGAGCTGCAGCCCTTGTACAAGGCCGCTATCAAAGAAGCCCACGCCCCGCTGGACGCTGCGCAATCGGCCAGCCTCACCCGCCGCCATGCCATGATCGAAGAGGCTAATGGGCTGGGTGCCATGCCCGTGATGCGCATCGACGCCGTCAAGGCCCTGCAACAGCGCTGGCAGCATGAGGCGCAAGGCGTGCCGGTCGAGCGCAAGCAAGAGCAAAAGCTCTGGGATGCTTTTCGCAAACCGATTGACGATGCGTTCAACAGAAAGAGCGCCGAGCGCGAACTTGCCGCTGCCGCCATGAGCGTGCACGACAAAGCCGTGCTGGATGCAGTGAAAGCGCTCGACGAAGCCAATGCCAGCGGCGATGTGCAAAAGATCCGCGCGGCTATTGCCGCTGTGGAAGCTGCTGGCCGTGGCCAAGCGCTGGCCGCTGCGCCTGTGGCAGTCAAGAGCGTGGCTGCTGCCAACGCTGCAGCACTGGCTGACGGTGCCGCTGCCAGTGCCGCTACTGATGCCGCAGCTGTAACAACTTCTGATGATGCCAATCAGCCGGTAGCCAGCAGTAATGTTGCGCGAGCAGCTACTGATTGCGCAGCAAGTGATGCCACTGCGGATGCTGCAACTGCTGCACCCCATGATGCATCAACGGCTGCGCCAGACTCGCCAGCCAATGAGGGTGATGCCCCCGCAGAGGGCACGCAGGCGGCAGCGGAGCCGGTTGTGCCCGCTGCGCCAGTCAAAGTAGCCAAACCCGTTATCGCCATGCGCGCTAGCGACGACCGGCCCGGTGGCAAGCGCCCTGAGCCCGCTGCAGCAGGCCGCTTTGGCGACAAAAAAGGTGGCAAGTTTGAAAGCCGTGGTGGCCCGGGCGCTGGCCGCCCAGGTGCTCCGGGTACCAGTGCTGGCCGCCCAGGTGCGCCAAGCGGCCCCGGTGGCCGCAGTGAGGGACGCGGCGATGGACGCAGTGAGGGTCGTTTTGAGGGCCGTGGTGCAGAGCGTGGCAATGATCGCGGCGCTGACCGTGGTGCAGAGCGCGCAGGCTACGCCGGTGCCGACGACAGGAGCGGCCCGCGCCTGTCCAACACCGCTTTCTATGCCCAGCGCGACGCACTGGACCGCGCGCAGATGGCCCTGAAAAAGCTGGCCGCACAAGCCCATGGAGAATCCTTGACCGGCCTGATGACGGCCTGGGAGCAGCGCCAAGCCGATGCTATGCCCAGCGCCGCAGAGCTGGGCAAAGTGGTCAGCCCCGCCGCCCGCACCGCCTGGTCGCAGGCCGTGGCCAAGCCCGCAGCGGGAGACGCCGCCACCGCATTGCTGCGCATAGAGATGGCCGCCGAGGTACCCACCCCGGCCGAGTACATCAGCGCACGCCGCATGCTGCAACTGCAACTGCTCACCAAGCGCAACGACCCCGCGCCGGCTGACACCTGGGCCGTAGACACCACCGCCGTGTTGTCTACTCCCTTTGACGCTGCATCGGCCAGGCGTTTGCAAACCGCGCTGAAGGCTTTGTTGCGGTAAATGTGTTTGTTGGTCTGAAGATGCCACTCGACCTGGGTTGAGCGGCATCAGTTCGCATTGACGGGTAAACCTCAACCGTGGTTGGCTGGTATCAGCTAGATTGGAAGATGTCCCCTCCCCCTTCGGTTGATCGGTCACGGTGGTTGGTTTTTAAGATGGCGTTCAGCGTCGGTTGGCTGGCATCAGCTCGGGAAGTTTCGCCGCAAAAATCTTACGAAAACACGCGATCACGTTGGTAGCTATCTTCAGGTGGTCACCGCGCCTTTCTCCAGATTTTTCGTCAAAACCACGCCGAACTGCTGTTTGACTGGCGTGGTCACGCTCTTTTGCGTGCAGAGCGATCGCGTTGTAAGGCTGTTTAGCGCTCTAGCCATCTAATTCCATTTCTAAATCATTACTGTCGTGGTTGCGTCGCCTTGCCGTGCTACAGCACTGTCTGCGGCTCCGCGCCTAGACATTAATGATGTAGAAATGGAATAATCAATTGCGGGAACAGCTATTTTTTTGGTAGCGGTCACACTCCCAGAAAACGCGCTACCGCTGCGCGTAAAACACCTCAGCGCGCCGCAGCTGCCCCACCGCACACCACCTCTGCACGAGACAAAAAGTACATACGCCAGCAAGCGGTGATGGAGCGTGTTTGTGATGAAAAATCTGGAAAAAGGCGCGGTGACCAACTCAAGATTACCACTCCACCCATCGCGTGTTTTCGCAAGATTTTTGCAGCACAAATTCCTCCGTCGCCGCAACGCGACCAAGGCAGGACAGGCATCTTCAAGCCCGAACCGCAACGTGACCAAGGTCAGACTTCCTGATCCGCCAGGAATGCTCGATGGCACATTGCCCCCCCAGAAAGAGCAGGTTTTACTCCCTCTCCCTCTCCCGCTCTGCGGGAGAGGGCTGGGGTGAGGGTCGCTGCGCATACCAATGCAGCGTAACTACTCAGGTCCCAGTGACGGACCTCAGCTATTGCACGCTACAGATTAATGAGCAACAATAGAGGTAATGACCGCACTGCCCGACCTCAGCCAAC
>JAYVGI010000411.1:0-18683 GCA_043772355.1 Polaromonas sp. | reverse complement strand
AGGTTTCTCCTGATCGTCTCTTCGCGCAAGCCCCTGCTCAAAGAAAAACGCCGTGGCGGCCCGTTAGACCTGCCACCGCGCTAGCGGTTTAGTTCAACTATGTATTGCACATAATTAAGTGTAAAATTAACCTAGGCAATTAACCACGCAGATTACCTCCAAGGAATCACCATGGCAGCAACCACCACCGTCAATTTCACAGGCGCGGTAGACCGCGCTTTGCTGCGCCGTGCCAAGGTGATTGCGGCGCAGAACGACACGTCGATTAACGCGCTGTTTAATGCGGAGTTGCGCTATTTGGTGGAGACTTTTGATGCGGCGCAGGCATCGGGCAACCAGAACTACCCTAATTTGCTAGCCTTTGCACTAGGCCAGCGGGATACGCAGGCTACCATGGACAAGCTGGGCATTGACAGTTTTGAAGACTTGTTTTTGCTGATGGCGCAGGCGCATTTGCCAATGCCGCGCTTGGCTGATGCTGCTACAGATGAGATGGTGAAGGCGCTGCACGCGCTGCCTACCGCTTAGGCTACCGAACAGCCTATGCCGCAGTCTGCGCAAGACATCACTCTGCTGCCAGATGCAGGGCCGCTGATTACATTGGCCTACGCGAATGCACTGGACGTGTTGTTCAAACCCGGCTGGCGCTTGGCAATAGTTGATATGGTGCTGCATGAAGTGACCCGCAGCCAAACGCCTACGAGTGAAAAGATTGCGAAGTGGGCGGCGCAGGCTGATGTAGACATCCTGCCTACGCAAACTCTGGCTGCGCACCTCAAAAACCCGCTGCGCAAAGCCCATTTGGGCGAGCAAGCTATTCAGGAAACGCTCAATCAGTTTGCCTTGAGTGAAACCACGCGCAGTACCGTGCTAATGTTTGAAGACCACGCCATTGCACGCAACACGTTCTTTGTGCCGCCAGGATGCCAAAAAGTCAGCACGCGGGCGTTTTTAATCTTCCTGGAGCAAAAGAGTTGGATTGAAAGCGCAAGCGCTATTGAGCGCCAGGCGGTGCAAGCGGGTAGGCAGTTCTCACAGTTGCGATTTCCACCGAGTTGAGTCAACCATGCATAGCGCACGTACCGGCATTTGAAGAATCCATGTGGTTTGCATCCCGCAGAGCCATGGTGTGTCAGCTACTCATTCACTACATATTTAGTAGCTGCTTGCGCAATATTTTATTGGGCTACAGCCCGATACGGCACTATTTACCTGCCATGCACAGCGCGCAGCCGCCGTGTGCTTTGCAAGCGCGGCTAACGAAAAGCGCGTGCTGGCCGCCAGCGCGTGGCCTTGGCTGAAGCAAGCTTTATGTACTGTGGCACGGCAAGTCATACAATCCAATGATGAACAGCGATAAAGCATCGGTCTATGGTGAGACCACCATCGTGAGCTACTTGGCAGCGCGCCCTAGCCGCGATGCGCTACTAGGTGCGCACCAGGCTATCACGCATGACTGGTGGGCACTGCGGGCTAACTACGCCCTGCACTCCTCGCAGCTGGTGCAAAACGAGTCTGATGCGGGTGATGCAGAACAAGTGGCTAAGCGCAAAGATTTGATTGCCGTTTGCTCGTTTTTAGAGATTGCCGAGCAAGACCTGCCACGGCGCAGGCTCTGCTCACCGCTGCCGCTCTGCCGCTCTGCCGCTCTGCCGCACAAAGCGCGGGCCGACGCAGTGCATATTGCCGTGGCGGCCAGGCACAAAATGGTGCATCTGCTCACCTGGAACTGCAAACACATAGCCAACCCGATGACGCAGCGCAAAATATACGCAGCGCAAAATGGTTGCTGTGCTAGAAAAGCTGGGGCTAGAGCTACCCTACTTGATCACCCCTGAGCAACTTTTGGAGATGGAAAATGGCGATTGAAACTACCCCACCCCAGGCTAACCAAGCTCCGCCAAGCGCTCCCATCCCAGTGCCTGCCAGCCGAGTGTCCATCGACCCGATAGTGGCGCAAGTGCATGCTGTGCGCGAACAGCCGTGGCAGGTGTATGGCGAGGACACCCGGGCATGGTTTGACGCACTGCTGCGCTCGCAGGCGCGGCGCGTGAATGCTTGAGGCTCTGGCCCTACTTTTCGCTTGACGTGAATTTGGAAAATAGGTCACACGCTGTGTGACCTATTTAACTTGAATCTTATCCGTCAGCCTGGTCGGATATGGTTTCGTTTGATTACAGCCGGTTTTTTACTACGTATTTAGTAGCTGCTTACGCCATATTTCATTGGGCCGCAGCCTTATTTGTCTCCGAAAACAGGTTGCGTGCGTTAGCGTGAAGCCCCCAGCATAGCGTTGCGCAAAATATCGTTTAACCGGCTTTGGTAGCCGCTGCCTTGGCTTTTCAGCCATTCCAGAACGTCTGCATCTACCCGCACGGTCAGCTGCTGTTTGATGGGCCGGTAAAACTTGCCGCGCTGTGCGCCCTGCCAGTCTTTGCGCTGTGTGGCGGGCAGGTCTGAAAAGTCAATCGCGCCCTCTGGCTTGGCCGCCAGCGCCGCCAGCTCTTTACGAACCGAATCAGGTACCTTGTTCATACACTTTCCTTTCAGTCTTCGCTCTGCGCCGGGCTGAAACTATGCGAATACGCTCGGTGCCGTCGTCTTCATCAACCCATGTGTGGGCTACAAGCAGCAGTAGGCAATCAACTACCAAGCCTATCGTTTGCCATCGTTGCTCGCCGTTTTCAATGCCGCCCTAGTCGGCTCAAATGGAGGGGGTCGTCAAACACCAGCGTCGCCGCTTCAAAACTGACACCGTGTTTAGCCAAGTTGCTGGCGTTTTTGTCGTCATCCCAAGAAAACACTGGTAACTCCATATTTGTAGTTACGTTATTGTAGTTTAACTTGACCGGACTGGCAAACGGCATGGAGCCCCTCATACCGCGCGCACCGCCGTGAACCGCTCTGCTCCAGCCTAGGCTGCAATGCGGCCCAGCGCTGGTGGGGCAAGCCTGGCGCTGCGGGCGCGGGCCGTGTCTGCGCCTTGGGCGCTTGGCCACATCTTTCCACACCCTCCCGCTCTGGCGCGCCCACTGCCTGCGGCTGGCACCATGCGCCAAGGCCGCGCAGGCTGCTGTAGACCTATTGGATTGTCAGCCGCAGGGGTGGGTGCGTACGCCACACAGCGGCTGGTTGATGCGTCACATGGAGAGCGCCGCTCGCACAGCGCCGCCCCGGGTGCTGCGGATGTCAACGCAGGATAAAGACTGTGGCTGGGGCTGGGGCCACGGGTTCGCTATTTTTTTACTAGCTGCTTGCGCAATATTCTATTGGGCTACAGCCTGATTCGCCTTATAAAAACCAGCCGCAAGCGCAGATACAGCGCTTACGCAGCATCACCCCATGGGTTGACAGTTCGTACCCCCATCGGTGCAAAGTCTTTGACGTTACGAGTCACCACGGCCAAGCCGTGCGCCATAGCGGTGGCTGCTATGAGGGCGTCGGCTTCTGAGCGTGGGTTTGGCACATGCATAGCGGCACACAGGGATGCCACTTTTTCGTCGATAGGCAGCACGCGCCCGGCAAACGATGGGCGCACTTGGTTGTTGATCCAGTCTAAAAGTACCTGGCCTTGGCGGGCATCGCGGCGCGCTACGCTGAGCGCGCCGCGCTCTAGTTCCAGCAGGCAGATCACGCTGGTGTACAGCGTGTGGCTGGCTGCAGCGCTGAACCACTGGCTTACCTGGGTGTCTACTGTGCCTTTGCTGTGTTTACGCAGTTCGGAGATGACATTGGTGTCTAGCAAATACATAGCGTCGGCGCTCAACCAAAATCAACGGGCCGCCATTTGGGTGTGAGGCGTGGTGCTTCAAACTCGATGGCTGCGGCTTCTGGGCAGGCCAGCGCATCGGCCAAAGAGAGTTGGGGCTGCGTTAGGCGCTCGTAGTCGGCCATGCTAAGCAGTACATGCGCAGGCTTGCCACGGTCGGTGATAAACACGGGGCCGTTAGCAGCATCGCGCTTAGCGCGGCCTACGTCTTGGTTGAACTCTCGGCTGGAAAGGGATTGGTTAAGCATGGTGAATACCTCTTATGTAGCAATGTTACTACATATTGGTGTGCATTGCAATTTCGCTTGGCTATACGACTACAGCTTAGAGGGCGCATATCACTGACGTGGTTTTGGTGCTAGGCTCACAGGCAATTAATTTACTGCGCATTTGATAGCTGCTTACGCATTATTTTAAAGGGCTACAGCCTGTAGCACCCTTTAAAATAGGCCGTATGCGGCAAGCTTGGCGCTGCGGGCGCAGGCCGTGCCTGCGCCTTGGGCGCTCTGCCACATCTTTCCAAGCCTTCCCACTCTAGCCCGTCCACGGCCTGTTGCTGGCACCACGCGCCCAGGCCGCGCAGACTGCTGCAAACCTGATGGATTGACAGCCACGGGTGTGGGCACCTGCGCCGCGCAGCGGCTGGTTGATGTGTCACATGTAGAGCGCCGCCCGCACAGCGTCGGCCGGGGGGCTGCGGATGTCAACGAAGGATGGAGGCTGGGGCTAGGGCAATGAGCTTGCTATGCTTTTAATAGCTTCTTACGCAATTATTTATTGGGCTATAGCCTTATTTGCATCTGAAAACTAGATCGCATCACCCTATTGCGGCGCACCCAGCATGGCGCTTAAGCAAAATAGCGTTAAGTCGGCTTGGATAGCCACTGCCTTGGCTGTTGAGCCATGCCAGCGCGTTGGCATCACCCCGCAGGGTAAGCTGCTATTGGATGGGCCGGTATTACTTGCCGCTGCGCGCCCTGCCAGTCTTTGCCCAGTCTTTGCCCAGTCTTTGGCCAGTCTTTGGCCAGTGTGCAGGCGGCGCACGCGGTTTCGATTCTGCGGGTAGCGGCGCATCAGCGGGTTGCGCAAAGGATGTAGAGCGCTCGGGGTGCTGCTGCTGCTTTTGCAGCAAAGCGGCAAAGTAGGCGGCAAAGTCGCCGACGTGCTGCGCAAGCAATTGGGCGCGGATTGGGTGAATTTCTGGGTCTATGTGATTTGCAGTGGATCCGTTGCGAGTTGGGTTTGCAGACTGCGTTTGTCGGGGGTAGGCCTTGTGGGGCGGGCATTTGCACGGGAATCAGACCGACGGCGCTATGTCACCGCTCAACACGCTGGATGGGTGGGTGCCTGGAAACCTGATTACTCACTAAAGCGTAGCACTCCGTCTATGCAGGCCAGTGGGGTACACAGGATAAGTCCCATAATGGTGGTTCTAACCCGTTTGGGCGAGCAAGCGGCTCAAGGAACGTTGAGCCAATGTCTTCAAACAGAAAAGAGCCTTACCGCCCGCTGCGCAATCCCCTCCCCCCGCTCCTGCACAAAATGCCCCGCCTCGGGCAGCAGCATAGGCTCTGGGCAGCCGCGAATCATCTGCTGTAAGCCGCGCATCACCGGCTCGCCCAGCACGGGGTCTTGCTGGCCAATGGCCATCAGGCTGGTGCCGTTCCACTGGGTTTGCCAAAAGTCTCGGGCTGCCCTGCTAAGCGCTGCGCCGTCAGAGTCAGCAAGCTCTGGCACCATGGGCGGGAAGGCGCGGGTGGCAGCGCGGTGGCCAACGCCCGGGTACGGGGCCATGTAGGCGGCGCATGCTTGCGGGCTCAGGTGGGGGTTGCCACGTGCGAACAGGCGGGCGATGTCGAAGGCGGGGTTTTTGGCGCACATTTCGCGCCAGGCGAGGAAACCTGGGGACAGGGGTACCTCGCCCGTGGCCAGCGTGGTGTTCATCACCAACAAGCCTTTGTAGCGCTGCGGCGCGGCCATGGGCAGCGTGAGGCCCAGCAGGCCGCCCCAGTCTTGCACCACCAGTACCGTGTTTTTTAAATCCAGGTGGTCCACCAGCTCTAGCAAGGTTTGGCGTTGCCAGGTAAAACTGTGAAAGCTGTCTTTTTTGGGCTTGTCTGATTTACCAAACCCAATGAGGTCGGGGGCCACCACGCGCGCGCCGCTGGCGGTGAAGATGGGGATCATCTTGCGGTACAGGTAGCTCCAGGCGGGGTTGCCGTGCAGGCACAGGTAGGTGGTTTGCTCTTGCAAAGCGCCCTGTGGTTCGCGTCTTCCTTCATCCAGATAGTGCATGCGCAGCCCGGCCAGGCTGGGCAGCTCGCTCACATAGTGGGGTGGCCACGGGTAGCCGGGCAGGTTGGCAAAAGCCGCATCGGGCGTGCGCAGCGCATCGTCGCGCAGCGGGTGGTTGCTGGTTTTTTGTGTACGTGCTTCTTTCCGCTTGCCGGAAAAGAAATCTTGCAACAATTGGCCACTAGCCAGCGATATTGTTGCGCAAGCAGCTCCTAATTGTGCAGCATGGATGATCTCGGTGTGGTGGTTCAATGCGGTGTTGGCAAACAGATTGACCACCGACCCCGCAGCGCCGGTTTTAGCGTCTGGCGCGCCATACACCACGCGCTTGAGCCGGGCATGCAACATGGCCCCGGCGCACATGGCGCAGGGCTCTAGAGTCACATACAGCTCACAATCGTCCAGGCGGTAGTTGCCCAGCGCAGCGGCTGCGGCGCGCAGGGCCACTATTTCGGCGTGCGCCGTGGGGTCATGCGCGCCTATGGGCGCGTTACGGCCGGTGGCGATGACTTGGCCATGGCGCACCACCACCGCGCCGACGGGCACCTCACCAGAGTGAGCGGCTGCGTGGGCCTCGTTCAAGGCAAGTTGCATAAAATGGGCGTTTTCACCAGTGCTGTGCATAGCCAGGCAGTTTACAGTGTCGGCATGAAACATTTTGCAATCTCCCTTTCTTTAAGCCTGTGTAGCCTGGCCGCCTCGGCCCAGCTCAGTCTGGTGCGTACGCTGGACAACATCAGCGAATACAGCCTGCCCAACGGCTTGCAGGTGCTGCTGGCACCCGATGCGACCAAACCGGTAGCCACCGTCAATATCACCTACAAGGTGGGCTCGCGCCACGAGGGCAGCGGCGAGACAGGCGCAGCCCACTTGCTGGAGCACATGCTGTTCAAAGCCAGCGGCAAGGTGCAAAACCCCAAAAACGACATGACGGCGCTGGCCATGCGCTTTAACGGCACCACCAGCTTTGACCGCACCAACTACTTTGCCAGCTTTTTGAGCAGCGACGACAAAGCCACCGAACGCATGGACTACATGCTGGGCTGGCTGGCCGGGCAAATGACGCAGGCCCAATTTACCCGTGCCGAGCTGGACAGCGAAATGACCGTGGTACGCAACGAGTTTGAGCGCGCCGAAAACGACCCCGGCCGTGTGCTGGGCGACCGCATGCGCGCCACCGCCTTCAGCTACCACGGCTACCGCCACAGCGTGCTGGGTGCCAAAACCGACGTAGAAAACGTGCCGCTGGAAGCGCTGTACGCCTTCTACCGCAAGCATTACCGGCCTGATAATGCCACCCTCATCGTCACCGGACGCTTTGACGAAGCCCAGGTGAAAGCCAAAATCACCGCCGAATTTACCCCCATCGCCAAACCTGTAGCCTCACTTCCTGCCACCTACACCTTGGACCCCGTGCAAGACGGTGAACGCAGCGTCACGCTGCGCCGCGTGGGCGGCCTGGCGACCACAGCGGTGATGTACCACATGCCCGCAGGTGGCACGCAGGATGGCGTGGCCGTGCGGGTGCTGGCAGAAGCACTCAAGCAGCGCGCGGGGCCGCTGGCGCGCGGCTTGGTGAGCCAAAACCTGGCAGTCACGCAATGGGCCTACTACGCCGCCACGCGCGAACCCGGTTTTTTGACCGTCGGCATCGGCCTGCCCGAGAAAGCCGAGGGCAGCAGCGACGAGCAATACGCCATCAAAGCGCTAGGCTCTGCTGCCGCGTTGGCCAAAGTGGTAGAAACCTACCAAGCTACCGAGGCAGAGGTGCAAACCGCCAAAAACAGCCTGCTGTCCAACACCCGCGCCATGCTGCGCGATGCCGAGGCCACCGGCCAAGCCCTGAGCGAGATGGTGGCCATGGGCGACTGGCGCCTGCTGTTTGCCCTGCGTGATGCACTGGAAGCAGTCACGCCCGACGAGGTGCGCGCAGTAGCCCGCAGCTACCTGGTGGCCAGCAACCGCACGGCGGGCACCTACCTGCCGGTGGCGGCTGACGGCGCAGCACAAATCGCCCGCGCACCTGCCATCGGCACTCCGGGCGCTGCACAATTGCTAGCTGCTCGCGCAATATCTACCTTGGCTAGCGCTGAGAAGCCATCAATTCCTGTCGCCTCCAGCCTGCCCCCCAACAGCGACCTGCTGAAAGCCGACAGCTTTGACATCACCCCCGCCCAACTGGTGCAGCGCACCCAGCGCGCGCAGCTTGCCGTAGCGGGCGCACCGGGCCTCAAACTGGCCGTGGTGCCGCGCGCGGCCAAAGACGACCGCGTCATCGGCACTCTGCGCCTGCGCTGGGGCACTGCCGAATCAGTCAAAGGCTCGGGCGCACTGGCAACCATGATCGGGCCCATGCTGATGGAGGGCACCTCGGCCCTGAGCGCAGCGCAAATCAAAGAGCGCTTGCAGGCGCTGGACGCACGCATCAACTTTGCCAGCAACGTCGGTTTTTTAAATGCCACCCTGGAGTTTCCAGCCGTCAACACGCAGGCCGTACTGGAGCTGCTGAACCAACTGCTCTACGACTCCAAGTTTGCCAAACCCGCTTTTGAACGCAACCAACGCGCCATGCTGGCCACGATACAAAACATCAAAGCCGACACCAACAGCGTGGCCAGCAATGCCCTGGAGCGCAGCTACCGCCCCAAGAGTCTGTACGGCGAGGGCGACCCGCGCGAAGTGCGCGAACATGCCCAAAGCGAAGCCCTGATTCGCCAAGCCAGCGCCGACGAGCTGCATGCCTACTGGAGGCGCTTTGGGTCAGCCCAAGTAGGCGAGCTGGTGCTGATGGGCCCCATAGCCCTGGCCCCGGTGCAAACGCAGCTGCAAACCCTGTGGGGCGACTGGGCCAGCAAAGAAAAGCATGTACCCTGGACCGCAGAGCATGCACAGCCACAAGTAGACAAATCCTCCATCATCGCGTTGGCCGACAAAGCCAACGCCAGCTACCTGGGCCGGATTGCCCTGACCATGAATGAAACCGATGCAGAGTACCCCGCCCTCTATCTGGGCGTGCAGATACTCAGCCGCCAAGGCCTGTGGCAACGGGTGCGCGAGAAAGAAGGCCTGAGCTACGGCGTGTCGTCCAACCTGAATGCGCCGATTGAGGGCAGCGCAGCCTCCATCGACATCAGCGCCAGCTTTGCACCGCAAAATGCCGCCAAACTGCGCGCCACCATCCGAGAGGTATTGCTGGAAAAGCGCGCGCAAGGCTTTAGCAGCTTGGAGGTGGGGTTTGCCAAATCGGCCATCGTTGCCCGCCGCGCTGAGCTGCGTGCCCAGCCGGCTAATGCCATAGGCGGCATCGCCATGAATATCCGCTATGACCGGCCCTTGGACTACGCCACGCGCTTTGACAAAGCCTATGAAGCCTTGGATACTGCAGCCATTAACGCGGCTCTGAAGAAGCACCTTGACCCAGACCGGCTGTGGGAGGTTGTGGCGGGCAGCTTTAAAGAGTAGCATCTCTTGCACCGGAAGGTGTCAAATATGGAGGTTTAGCCATGGACTACGACGCGCGGCGCAGCAGCTTGTTCCAGCCCTTTTTGGCACCCACCGTATTTGAAAACGCCGTGCCGCATATGCACGACTGGGTGTGCGCTGAGCTCGCTCGTCTGGCTTACACGCCGTTCCAGCATGATCTGAAACAAAACGCCCGGCTGCTGTCCGAACTGAGAATAGGCGGTTTTGAATGGGTGGATGACTTTCACACTCCGGGCGCGCAGGCTATTGCAGTGCGCTTGAAAACGGTGGACAAACTGGTGCTGGTGTTCAGTACATTGGAGCCCAACTTGATCGACTTTGCTACCGACAAACACGCGGCCACCACACCTTGGTTTGTGGGCGGGCACGCACACCAAGGCTGCGTGACAATTTTGGGCAGCATGTGGGACAGGCTGACGCACAGCATCGGCAGTCGGCTGGAGGAATGTGTTTTTACCGGGCATGGTATGGGTGCAGCGCTGGCCATACTGGCAGCCAGCCGGGTACAGTCACCCATGGCACGTCTGGTCACGATGGGCTCACCCGCTGTCGGTGATGCAGATTTTGTCCAAACGCTGCAGGGTATGCACATTGACCGCTATGTCAACTGCTGCGACGTCATGTGCACCCTGCCCCCGACGCGGCTTGACTATGTGCATGCAGGCGCTTTGCTCTACATTGACTCAGAAGGTGAACTGCACCGCTCAAGCCCTGCGCTGGAGGCGATAGACCTGGACCGCAAAGCCGCCCACCAAGCCTATCCGCAGGATACCAAGTGGGTAAAAGATGCGGCTGAGTCACGCGAACTGGCCGACCATGCGCCCATCAACTACGTGCGGGCCATGATGCCCCACTCAAGGGAGTCTGCGTTCCAGAGTTTATAAAGCTGCAGAAAGCACAGGACGTAAATCCACCAGGCTCCAACAGTTCCAACGAGTTTTCAGGAAGCCGCAGCGACCAAGCGCTGCGTATACGGATGCTGTGGCGCATCCAGCACCGCATGCACGCTGCCCTGCTCCACAATATCGCCGTCCTTCATCACCATCACCTCGTGCGCCATGGCGCGGATCACGTCTACGTCGTGGGTGATGAGCAGGTAGCTCAGGCCATGGGTTTTTTGCAAGCGCTGCAGCAGGGTGAGTACCTGTTTTTGAATCGTCACGTCCAGCGCGCTGGTGGGCTCGTCCAGCACCAAAATCTGCGGCTCAATGATGAGTGCGCGGGCGATGGCAATGCGCTGGCGCTGCCCGCCAGAAAACTCATGCGGGTAACGCTGCAGCAGATTGGGGAACTGCGCTTGGCCTAAACCTACCTCGTTCAAAGTGGCTAAAACGCGCTCTTGCCGCTGCGCGATGCTCAGCTCGGGCGCATGCACGCGCAGACCTTCGCCCACAATCTCTTCTACCGTCATGCGCGGCGAGAGCGATGAAAAAGGGTCTTGGAACACCACTTGCACGGTTTTGCGCAGGCCGGTAGCGTAGTCTACGGTCGCTATATTTTTCATAGCTTTTTCGGCAGTATTCTCCATGGCTACCAACGTATTGTCTGTGTAAAAGGTTTTATAAAACACATCTCCAGAGGCTTTGGTAAGCCCCAGCATGGCCAAAGCCAGCGTGGACTTGCCCGAGCCCGACTCGCCAATCACGCCCAGCGTTTGGCCGGCCGCCAAATCAAAGCTGGCTTGCTTGACCGCCACAAACTCGCCTTTACTGAACCAGCCTTTGAAACCGGGTTGGGCGATTGCGTAGCCCACGCGCAGATTGTTCGCAGCCAGTACCGTATCCGCTTGGACTGTGCCAATATAGGGTTCGCCTGTACCCATATTTTTTTCGACTACGCCAACCTCCGTTCGCCCTGAGCTTGTCGAAGGGTTAACCAAGACTTCGACAGGCTCAATCCGAACGGGAATCTCGATCACATCACGCACCGGCTTGCTGGCCAGCAGCTTTTGCGTGTAGGCATGCTGCGGGTTGGCAAACACCTGCGCCACCGTGCCGTGCTCCACGATGTAGCCGTTCTCCATCACCGCAATGCGGTCGGCAAACTTGCGCACCATGTTCAGGTCATGGGTGATCAGCAGCACCGCCATCTGGTGGCTTTTTTGCAGCTCGCCCAGCAAGTCCAATATCTGTTGGCGCAGCGTCACGTCCAGTGCCGTGGTCGGCTCATCCGCCAGCAACAGGCGCGGCTTGCAGGCCAGGGCCATGGCAATCATGGCGCGTTGGCGCTGCCCGCCACTGAGCTGGTGCGGGTAGCTTTGCGCACGCCGCTCCGGCTCTGGGATGCCGGTCTCTACCAGCAGCTCAATTACCCGCGCCCAGGCCGCCTTTTTACCTAGCGCCTGCTTGGTCTCCAGCACCTCGGCAATCTGGTCGCCAATGGTGTAGAGCGGGTTCAGCGCCGTCATCGGCTCCTGAAAAATCATGGAGATGTCGTCACCGCGCAGGCCACGCAGCTCATGCTCTGACATGGCTAGCGTGTCACGCCCGTCGAATAAGCACTTTCCGTTGATTTCTGCGTTTTGCACGAGACGCAGGATGGCTAATGCTGTGACGGATTTCCCCGAACCCGACTCGCCCACTAGCGCCAGCTTTTCACCGGCATGGATGGAGAAGCTGATACCGTGCACCACTTCTTTTCCAGCAAAGGAAACGCTTAAATTTTGAACGTCGAGCAAGGCTCCTTCCGTTCGCCCTGAGCTTGTCGAAGGGCTCACCTGGACTATGTCTTTCACTTGTCCGCCTTCCTGGGGTCCAGCGCATCCCGCAGCGCATCCCCCATAAACGTGAGCAGCAACAACGTGACAACCAGCACCGCAAAGGTAGACAACGATATCCACCAGGCATCAATATTATTTTTGCCTTGCGCCAGCATCTCACCCAATGATGGCGTGCCGGGCGGTACACCGAGCCCAAGAAAATCCAGCGATGTCAATGCCAAAATCGCTCCACTCATGCGAAACGGTAAAAACGTCACCACCGGGGTCATGCTGTTGGGCAGCACATGGCGGCGGATGATCTGCCAGTGCGACAGGCCCAGCGCCCGGGCGGCGCGCACATAGTCCATCTGGCGGTTGCGCAAAAACTCAGCGCGCACGTAGTCGCTCAAACCCATCCAGCCAAAAGCGCTCAGTAGCACCAGCAGCAGCAACATGCTGGGCTCGAACACGGCGGCAAAAATAATCAACAGATACAGCTCAGGCAAGGAACCCCAAATTTCCATAAAGCGCTGGAAAGCCAAGTCCACCTTGCCTGCAAAATAGCCTTGGATGGCCCCGGTGACGATGCCGAGCAGCGTACCCACAAACGTGAGAGCCAAGGCAAACAGCATGGACACGCGAAAGCCATACAGCAAGCGCGCGAGCACGTCACGGCCATTGCCATCCGTTCCAAACCAGTTGCCAGCCGACGGCGGCGCAGGGTTGGGCTGCGTAGCAAAATAATTGAGTGTGCTGTGGTGGTAATTGTTAATGGGGAAGAATGCAAAATTACCCGGCTTGCCAAACTGCTCACGCACGAACGGGTCGAGGTAGTCGGTATCGGTCTGAAAGTCTCCACCAAACGCCGTCTCGGGCACCTGCTGCACAAAGGGCGCATACCACTGGCCGTTGTAGCGCGCCAGCAGTGGCTTGTCGTTGGAGACCAGCTCTGCCGCCAAGCTGATGGCGAACAGCGTGCACAAAATAACCAAACTCCAAAAACCCAAACGGTTGCGCTGAAAGCGCAGCCAGGCACGGCGGCTTGGGGATGTGGACACAGTGGGTGCCAAGAAGGTGGCCGCAGGCGATGGGATGCTGGGAAGTACGGCGCTCATATCAATCAAACTTCACTCGTGGGTCTACCAGCACATACATCAGATCACTCACCAGCTTGGTTACCAAGCCCATCAGCGTAAACAGGTACAGCGTACCCAGCACGACCGGGTAGTCGCGCCGAATGACGCTTTCAAAACCCAGCAGACCCAGTCCGTCAAGAGAAAACAGCGTCTCAATCAGCAACGATCCCGCAAAGAATGCGCCGATAAACGCGGCTGGGAAACCGGCAATGATGGGCAACATGGCGTTGCGAAACACATGCTTGTAGAGCACGCGTTTTTCGTCCAGGCCCTTGGCGCGGGCGGTGACCACATACTGCTTGCGAATTTCTTCTAAAAACGAATTTTTGGTCAGCATGGTGATCACCGCAAAGCTGCCCAGCACGCTGGCCGTCACTGGCAAAGCGATATGCCACAGATAGTCTGTCACCTTGGCTCCCCAGCTCAGCGACTCCCAATTGGCCGAGGTCAGCCCGCGCAGCGGAAACCACTGCAACTGGCCACCAAAAATCACCACCAACGCCACACCCAATACAAAGCCGGGAATGGCATAGCCTAGCAAAACGAGCAAGGTCGTCCACAAGTCAAACCGGCTGCCCGCTCGCACCGCCTTGGCAACTCCCAGCGGGATAGAGATAAAGTAAGCCAAGAAAAATGTCCATAACCCCAAGCTGATAGACACGGGCAACTTTTCTTTCACCAGTTGCCACACGGGTTTATTCTGGAAAAAACTGGTACCCAGATCAAAAGTTAAATACGACTTGAGCATGATCCCAAAACGCTCGGGTGCGGGTTTGTCGAAACCGTACAGCGCCTTGATCTCCGCCAAGCGCTTTTCGGTCACGCCCTTGCCGCCGCGGTAGACTGACTCACCGCTGGCACCCGTGCTGGCTTTGGATTCGGCCAAATACTGCTCTACCGGGCCACCAGGAACAAACTGGATGACGGCAAAGGTCAGCAAAAGCACCCCGAACAAGGTGGGGATCATCAGCAGAAAACGTTTGAGGATGTAGCTGAGCATGGCTTTTATTTGGCTACTGCGCTGCTCGCAGGCTGAGCCCACCACATGTTAAGCAACCAACCGTCAGCCCGGTAGTACTTGGGCGTTTTCTCGGGCTTGGCAATTCGGTTGGGGTTGTAGGCCACATTGTGTTGGCCACTGTACCACTGCGGAATCATGATGTGGCTGTGGGCGATCACGCGCTCCAAGGCCCGGCAGGCGGGGACTAACTGGGCCTTGGATTGGGCAGTGACCATATTGTCGATCAGCGTATCAATCGCCTTGTTTTGAACGCCCGAATAATTGCCAGAATCCTCCACTTCAGCGGCCTTGGAGCCAAACATATCGGCATACTCCGCGCCTGGGCTATTGGTACCAGGGAAGTTGATACTGATCATGTCGTAGTCGAACTTGGCCAAGCGCTGCTGGTACAAAGCAAAATCTACTGCACGCAGTTTCAGCTCAATACCAAGCTTGCTCAAATTGCGCTGCCAAGAGCTGAGCGTGGCCCCCTTGGCTTCTTGGCTGTCCAGGTAGTCAATCACCAGCGCCTGGCCCTTGGCGTTGCGCAGCACACCGTTCTGCACCGTCCAGCCTGCGTCTTTGAGCAACGCTTGCGCGCGGCGCAGGTTCTCGCGCAGGCGATCTTGTCCATCGGCGTTGGGCTGCCTTGCCATATCGCCATACACATCGGCTGGCACCTGCGCACGCCACGGTTCCAGCAACGCCAGTTCCTCGGCACTCGGCTTGCCTGACGCCGAACAATCCGTGTTGCCAAACAAGCCCTGCACAGGCTTGTAGAGGTTGTAAAAAAGCTGGCGGCTCATCCAGTTAAAGTCATGCGCCAGGCCGATGGCCTGTCGCACCCGCACGTCTTTGAACAAGTCACGCCGGGTATTGAAAATATAGCTTTGAAAGCCGGTAGGCAGGCTGTGCTTGAACTCGCCCTTGACAATCTCGCCACTGCTAAAGCGCTTGCCATTGGCCCAGCGCGCCCAGTCGCCAGCCGAGTAAAACTGCATAAAGTCAAATTCAGCGGCTTTGAGGCCTTCCAGCCGGGTCACGTTGTCTTTGTAGATTTTGATGGTGATGCGGTCAAAGTTACCCTGGCCCACATTCACGTTGAGCTTCTCACCCCAATAACCAGGGTCGCGCACATAGGTAATGTCTTTGCCATACACCACGGGGCCAATTTTGTAGCGGCCACTGCCAATGGGCGTGTCGGTGACCACTTTGTCAAAGGTTTTGCCCTTGCCCCACTCGCGGCTAAATACTGGCAGGCTACCCACAGTCAAGGGCAGTTCGCGGTTTTTGCGCTTGAAAACATAGCGCACAGTGAGTGGATTAACCACCTCGGCGCGCTCTACATCTTCCAGCAAGGTGCGGTAACCCGGTTGCGCATACTTGCTGATCAGCATTTCAAAGCTGTGCTTCACGTCTTCGGCCAGCACCGGTTTGCCATCGTGAAAGCGGGCGTTGGCGCGCAGCTTGAAGGTGGCGCTCAGGCCGTCGGGCGCCACGTCTACATCCTCAGCCAGCAAGCCATACGCCGTGCCCAGCTCATCCGCGGATCCCGCCAACAAGGTTTCAAACAGCATCTCGCTCAAGTAGGCAGGCACCGTACCTTTGATGGTGAAAGGGTTGTATTTATCAAAGGTTGACCCCCGCAGGTTGCTCACCGCCACCAGCTCGCCACCCTTGGGTGCTTTGGGATTGACGTAGTCAAAATGCGCAAAACCGGGCGGGTATTTGATGTCTCCCCAGAGGGAATAGGCGTGGCCAGCCCAGCTTGGGACAGCAAACACCAACAAAATGCTAAAAGCTATTGCGCGCATGCGACAATTCTGCACTGACTTTCACTAAGAGGCACTAATGGGTTTCCTTAACAACAAAAAATTATTGATCTCCGGCGTGTTGTCCAACCGCTCCATCGCCTACGGCATCGCCAAGGCCTGCAGGCGCGAGGGCGCGGAGATTGCGCTGAGCTATGTGGGGGAGCGTTTTAAAGAGCGTACCCAGCAGTTTGCAGCCGATTTTGACAGCAAATTGATCTTTGACTGCGATGTGGGGAGTGACGAACAAATTACCAAGCTGTTTGCCGACCTGGGGCAAACTTGGCCCAAATTTGACGGTTTTGTGCACAGCATAGGCTTTGCGCCACGCGAGGCGATTGGCGGGGACTTTTTAGAGGGGCTGTCGCGCGAGGGCTTCAAAATAGCCCATGACATCAGCGCCTACAGCTTTCCGGCGATGGCCAAGGCGGCCCTGCCCTACCTGAACGACAACTCCGCCGTGCTCACCCTCACCTACCTGGGCGCGGAGCGCATTGTGCCCAACTACAACACCATGGGCCTGGCCAAGGCATCGCTGGAGGCCTCGGTACGCTACCTGGCAAGCTCGCTGGGGGCGCAAGGCCGTGGCCTGCGGGCCAACGGCATCAGCGCGGGGCCGATCAAAACCTTGGCCGCAGCAGGCATCAAAGATTTTGGCAAGATTCTAGGTGCCGTGGCCCAGGCCTCACCGATCCAGCGCAACGTGACGATTGAAGACGTAGGCAACGTAGCTGCGTTTTTGCTCAGCGACCTGGCCGCTGGCGTGAGCGCTGAGATTACCTATGTAGATGGTGGTTTTAGCAAGGTGGTAGGCGGGATTGCAGAGCCTGCTGCGGCATCGTAAGGGCTTTCAATTGCTACTGATTAAATAGCTGCTTGCGCTCTATTTTTTTTGGCGCTATGTGATTTGCAGTGGGCAGGTGGCGAGTTGGGTTGGGAGCCGGGTGTACGTTGGTGCTTGGCTGGTATGCGCGGGTGTCTGGTTATGTACTGGCTGTGGATGCCGGCTTTTGTACCTGATCATGCCGACGGCGCTACTTCAGCTGCGCGGCTGTCCCCCATCTCGGCCCAAGGCCGATTCCTCCTTGTATGCCGCTACGCTGAAGCCACGATCTTTCTGGCATCTCGGGTTTTTCACCGCCGCAGATCCACACGACTACTCACTAAATAGTAGCGCCTTATCTATGTAGGACAGTGGGGTACACAGGTAGAAGCTAAAAATTGGTATGTTTCAGAAGGTGGCGCTGCTTTTTGCGTACAAGCTGCTGGGCGCACCGTGCGTAGAGCACGCTCACGATCCAAGTCACTACTTATTGCATAGCGGATCCCGCTTTATTCCAGGGCTCTACAGCCCGATAGATACCTCAAAATTGGTTTCCAAACCAGTAAACCTGCAGTGTCCTGCCGATGCCCCAGCGATTGGTGTTTTCCTGTGTACCCCACTGGCCTGCTTAGACGGAGTGCTATGTATTCGTGAGTTAACCGGTTGCTGACATTGCTGGAGAGACACGATCTGCCAGCATCGTGGGCATTGCACCGGCTACAAACCCAAAGCACCCAGATCGAAAAGCCAATCTCCCCTCAACCCATGGTATTTCACATAGAGCCACAATAATCTGGTCACTTGCCACGGCTTAATGCCCTGAGTCACTTGCTCCATCGTCGGCCAAGTGAACCAAGTTTTCCAGGTGATAGCGCTCCACCTTTCTGTACAGTGTGCTGCGTGAAACGCCCAGTGTACGTGCGGCCTGTGTCAAGTTACCGTGGGTATTTTGCACTGCATGCACAATCGCCAACCGTTCCGCTTCCTCGATACTGGAGGCGGGTACCGCGACTGCGGCAGGAACGCCCGCCACTGCGTGACTGCCCACAGCTAACCGTAGTTCTTCGGACAGCTCGTGGTTGCGCACAATAGCCTCATTTGCTGTCAGTAACAGCCCTTCCACTACGTTGCGCAGTTCGCGCACATTACCGGGCCAAGTGTAAGCTCGCAGCAAGGCCATCACGTCAGCGCCAAAACTGCGAATGGGGACATCGTGCCGTTCGGCAAGGCTGCGGTTAAAGTGCTGGGTAAGCAAATCGATGTCCTGTTCGCGCTCTCGTAACGGGGGCACGCGAACGCTGGTTACGTTGATGCGGTGGTACAGATCCCGACGAAAGCGCCCTGCCTCGACCTCCTTGAGCAGATCGCGGTTGGTCATGGTCAGCAGGCGAACATTGACGCGACGTGGTTTGGCCTCGCCCAAGCGGCAGATTACGCCCTCCTCCAGGGCCCTTAGCAGGATGGGCTGCAAGTCAAGGGGCAACTCTCCGATCTCATCCAGACACAGCGTGCCCCCGTGCGCCAGCTCAAAGCGGCCTGCGCGGCCTTCATTCGTCGCGCCAGTGTAGGCACCGCGTACGTGGCCAAAGAGTTCACTTCCAATCAGCTCCTTAGACGCTGCGCCACAGTTAAAAGTGACAAACGGGCCACTGCGCTCCTCGTCCCCAT
>JAYVGI010000410.1:0-11257 GCA_043772355.1 Polaromonas sp. | reverse complement strand
TACCTCAGTCTCCACACCAGTCCGCCGCATCAACACAGCAATAGACATTATCGATCTCCCTAGCCAAGCGGCGCGGCTCCACGCGCAGCAGCAAGGTTTGCATGTGGCGGCGAAGTGGTCTTGCTGTTGTTTCGCCGACGCAGCGTTACAAAGACTCCCATCTGTATCAGCTCAGCACAATTTGAATACAACTTACCAAAACACGGTATGGATAACAGGCAGTTACCGCTGCGGGTGTATTGGGTATTTCAACTGCTGCAAAATAAATAGCATTAAACATAATGAACACGGCATAAAAATCCGTCACATTACATAAGATGTGTATGTAGCGATGATGTACTACTGATAAGCACATCAGGTACGAGGTGTAACGCGCTCGCAAACATCACCTAGTTGTGTTCTCCATTGCCCGATTAACATTCAACTCCAATATCTGCAAAGGCTACCGAGATGAAATTACTCAAGCAAACAAGAGGATGGGTGCAAGGTTTGTCATTAGCGGCGGCTTTAGCGCTGACAGCTTGTGGAGGAGGAGCCTCCAGTGATTTGAATCTGGCCGCCGGCTCGACAAGTGTTCCAAGTGTAGCGACTGCGACCACGCCCACAACACCCACCACGCCCACAACACCCACCACGCCCACCACGCCCACCACAACACCCACCAAAACACCCCCCAAAACACCCACCGCAACACTCGCCATTACACCCACCGCAACACCCATCGCAACACCCATCGCAACACCCATCGGAACACCGACACCAACACCAACACCAACACCAACACCAACACCAACACCAACACCAACACCACCCTCGACTACAACGACTACATCCACGGGTACCATTTCTTCGCAAGTGTTTTTCATTACCGTGTACTACACGGCAGTGGAGTCTTTTCACACGGACGTCTGTCAAGACGGTGAGCGGATGTCTGATAACGGCATGCTCGTTCGGCAGCAATTTGATAGGCAGTTATCCAGCCAGCTTTATTAACGCTGTCAAGGCGGAGGGCACTGGTCGCATCACCTCGGGCGCGCATGCGGGCAAATACCTCAACTGGTCAGTCGATGTGGGCTACTGGCTCGACACCATTGCGTCAAACGGCTATGGCGGTGCATTGGTGCCGTGGCAGACGGCTGCTGCAGACTCCATTGCACTGCCTAGAGGCACCAAATTTGCATTGCTTGCGCCACTTATTCAAGATGATGGTACCGCTTTGGACAGCGCTTCATCCTGTCTCTTGTTGAGTGCCCAATGGCTGATCAATGACCAGTTCACACCCGGCTTGGGTGGTGCTGGACACTTGGACTTGTATATTGGCGAAGAGAATCGCATCAATTTTACGTCGTCCAGTTTGTACACCAGCTTGGCCAACGTCAAGATATTGATTCTCAAATAGGTTTTTTCCGCGAGTAAATTGCGGGAGCAGCTATGGTATGTGTAGCGACAATTACGCTGTAGAATATTTGCATGCAACCATTTCACCTTGCCTTTCCAGTCTCCGATCTTGCCCAAGCCCGTGCTTTCTATGGTGGCCTTTTGAGCTGCCCTGAGGGTCGAAGTTCACCCGAGTGGATTGACTTTGACTTCTATGGCCACCAAATTGTGGCGCACTTGGCACCTGATGAGTGCAGGCCTGCTGGCACCAGCGCGGTGGACGGGCATGGCGTGCCAGTGCGGCACTTTGGCATTGTGCTGACCATGGCGCAGTGGGAGTTGCTGGCTGCTAAATTGCAAGCTGCAAAAACCAAGTTTGTGATTGAGCCCTACATTCGCTTTAAAGGCGAAGTGGGCGAACAAGCGACCATGTTTTTCCATGACCCCTGCGGCAATGCGCTGGAGTTCAAGGCGTTCAAAGATATTGGGCAGCTGTTTGCCAAATAAACTGCCGTCACGGCGATTTTTAGAGGTAAATAGGTCTGTAGCCCTCTAAAATTATGCGGGAGCAGCTATAAACAGCATAGCTGTCTTGATGCCTAGCAAGGTGAGCAACAGAGAGCCGCACAAGTGCAAAGCTGCGGTGCCCAGTGCCAACGCATAGCGCGACTGCTGCAACATGCCCACTACTTCGGCGCTGAAACTGCTGAAGGTAGTCAACGCGCCGAGAAACCCGGTGACCAAAGCCAAGCGCCACACCGGGTCGAGCTGGGGCATGGATTGGAACACGGCTACGCACACGCCAATCAAATAGCCGCCAATCAAATTGGCCGCTAGCGTGCCCCAAGGCAGTGCGGCTCCTGCGCTGAGCCACAGGCCCAGGCCCCAGCGGGCTAAGGCACCCAGGCTGGCACCGATACAAATGGCTAAAACAGAGAGCATGGCGCTAGTGTAGCGGCACACGGATTGAACGCGCGCGCGCCAGCGGCGACAATAGGCCTATGTTGAAAACACGAAGTTTTTTGGGCATTGTGATGCTCGATACGCAGTTTCCCAGGCCGCTGGGTGACATTGGCCATCTGAACACATTCGATGTGCCGGTGCACCAGGAGATTGTGCGCAGTGTGTGGCCTGACAAAGTGGTGCTTTCGGCAGCCAGTTTGCGGCAAGCGCGCATCGTGCCTGCTTTCCAAGGCGTGGTGCGCAACCTGGACCGGCGTGGGGCCCGCGCTATCACTACCAGTTGCGGGTTTTTAGTGCTCCTGCAAAAAGAGCTGCAACTGGTGACCAAAGTGCCAGTGGTGACCTCCAGTTTGCTGCTGCTGCCCAAGCTCTTGCAAACCCAGCAGCGTGTGGGGGTGCTGACCATCAGCGCACGCTATTTGGGCGCGGAGCATTTGCGCAGCGCGGGGGTGCCTAAAGACCGCTTGCAGGATGTGGTGGTGCAAGGTGTGGCACCAGATTCAGAGTTTGCCACCCGTATCTTGGGCAACCAGCCGCAGATGGACGTGGCGCAAGCCGAGCGGGACGTGGTGGCCGCCGCCGTGGCTTTGAAAGCGCGCGCACCCGATCTTCAAACCCTCGTGCTGGAGTGCACCAATATGCCGCCCTACATTGCGGCAATCGAAGCTGCAACCGGGCTTCAAACGCTGTGGCTCAAAGATGTGGCGCGCCTGTTTGATTGGGCTAAACCGAAACCACCTGGCGGCGTGCCAGAGACTGTAGGTGGGGCCATTGCAGCCTCTGCCACCACCCACACCATAGACCCCGTGCAGCCGCCTACAGCTTCATCTGCGTAGGTAGCCAAGTGACGATGCCTGGGAAGAAGTAAACGATCAGCACGGCCAGCACCATCAGCGCAAACATGGGCAAGGTGACCCGCGCAATATAGGTCAGTTGCCTGCCCGTCATGCCCTGCATCACAAACAAATTGAAGCCCACCGGTGGCGTGATCTGCGCCATCTCCACCACCAGCACGATGAAGATGCCAAACCAGATCGGGTCAATACCCGCTTTGTTCACCGTGGGCATGATCACGCCCATGGTCAACACCACCATGCTGATGCCGTCCAGAAAGCAGCCCAAAATAATATAGAACACCGTCAGCATGGCAATCAACCAAAACGGCGTGAGGCCCAGGCTGGCAATCCACTCGGCCAGGTGGCGCGGCAGGCCGATGTAGCCCATGCTGAGCGTTAAGAAGGACGCACCCGCCAAGATGAGGGCAATCATGCAGTACAGGCGCGTGGCACCCATCAGCGCCTCTTTGAAGGTGGCCCAGCTCATGGAGCCTTGCACGACGGACAGCACCAGCGAGCCCACCACGCCAATGGCCGCCGCCTCGGTAGCGGTAGCAATGCCCACGTAAATCGAGCCCAGCACGGCCATGATAAGCAACACCACCGGGATAAGGCTGCGCGACTGGTTTAACTTCTCCATGAATGTCATCGGCGCATCTGCGGGGGGCACCAAGTGCGGGTTGCGCAGTGCCCAGAACATGATGTAGCCCGAGAACAAACACGCCAGCATGATGCCCGGCAACACCCCTGCGATAAACAGCTTGGATATGGACACATCGGCCGTCACGCCATAGACAATCATGATGATCGAGGGCGGAATGAGCAGCCCCAGCGTGCCAGCACCGGCCAGCGTGCCAATAACGATATCGTCTGGGTAGCCGCGCTTTTTCAGCTCGGGCAAGGTCATCTTGCCTATCGTGGCGCAGGTGGCCGCCGAGGAGCCCGATACTGCGGCAAAGATCGTACAACCCACCACATTGGTGTGCAAAAGCCGGCCCGGCAGGCTTTGCACCCAGGGTGCCAAGCCTTTGAACATGTCTTGCGAGAGCCGGGTGCGAAACAGGATCTCGCCCATCCAGATAAACAGCGGCAAGGCCGTCAAAGTCCAGCTACTGGACGCACCCCAAATCGTCACCGCCATCGCGTCGCCTGCCGGCAGTGCCGAGAACAGCTGCATACCAATCCACGCCACGCCAGAGAGCGTGAGGCCAATCCACACGCCGCTGCCTAAAATCAAAAACAAACTCAGTACCAGCAGGCTGGTGATGGCAATATCGCTCATGGTATTTTTTCTTATGCGTGCTGTTTATTCGTTGCGCAAGGGCTCGTCAGACGTGCGCTGCACACGCTTGCCGCGCACCTCCAGCACCAAATCGTCCATAAACGCGATGAACAAGATCAACGCGCCCAGGGCCATGGATATTTGCGGAATCCACAAGGGCGTAGCGTCGTTGCTGGTGGACATGTCGTTGAACTGGAAAGAGTTCACCGACAGTTTGATGCTGTACCAGGCAAATAAACCCGCCAGAGCACTGGCTGCAGCCAGCGACCACACTTCCATGCCGTGTTTGGCACGGCCCGTCAGCTTGGACAACAGCAAGGTCACGCGGATATGCTCGCCCCGCTTGAGCGTATGCGCCAGCGATAAAAAGCCGGCGCCTGCCATCAGGTAGCCCGCATAGGCGTCGGTGCCGCGCACATGGAAGTTAAACTGCCGCCCCAGCACCGACAGCATCACCATGATGAGCAAACCCACCATACAAAGCGCCGCCAAAGCGGCGGCGCTGTCGTACAAGGTATCTAAAATTTTACGCATTTTGAAGCCTGAAACTCAAGGCTTCAAAAACGCATCCACAATGGCCTTGCCCTCAGCGCCAGACTTTTCCAGCCATTCTTTGAGCAAGGTGTCGCCCACCTTCTTCATGTCGGCTTTGAGCTGGGGTGAGGGCGGCAAAATGTTCACGCCGTTCTTCTTCAGCGTGTCGATGGAGTCAGTGTTTTCTTTACGCGATGCGGCCCAGCCGCGTGTCTCAGCCTCTGCTGCGGCTTTGAGCAGGGCCTGCTTGGTAGGGGCGTCCAGCGCGTCCAGCGCGGCTTTATTTACCAGCACGGCGTTTTTAGGTAACCAGGCCTGGGTGTCATACCAGTACTTGATGTGCTCATAGGTTTTGGTGTTCACCCCGGTAGAGCCTGACGACATATACGACTCCACCACGCCCGTGGCCATCGCCTGCGACAGCTCAGCCGCCTGCACCGTGACGGGTTGCGCGCCCACCAGCTCGGCAATGCGCGAGGTGGCGGGGCTGTAGGCGCGCCACTTCACACCTTTGAGGTCAGCGGCGGAGGTAATCGGTTTTTTCACATAAATGCCCTGCGGTGGCCAAGGCACGCTGTAGAGCATGGCCATGCCTTGTTCGCCCAGCTTTTTGTCCATGGCGGGCTTGGTGATTTTGTACAGCTTCATCGACTCGTCGTAGCTGTCGGCCAAAAACGGCATGCCATCGACACCCCAAATTTGCCATTCGTTTTGGTAGTTGGCCAGCAAGATCTCGCCTATCTGGGCTTGGCCACCTTGCACCGCGCGTTTGATCTGGTCGGCCTTGAACAGCGAGCCGTTGGCATGCACGGTGATCTTGAGTTTGCCGCCCGTGGCTTTGTCTACGTCGTTGGCAAACTGCACCAGGTTCTCGGTGTGGAAGTTGCTGGCCGCATAGCCTGCGGGCAAGTCCCATTTGGTTTGGGCGAAAGCACCAGAGGCGGCGACCGCCAGCATGCTTGCAATGAGTTTGAGTTTCATAAAACACTCCGAGAGTAAAAGTTGAGGTGATGCGACAGGATAGGGCAAAAAGCCGTTTTGTTGACCCCGTGTATTCCCCAAAGGCCCCAGGTTAGTCTTGTACGGGAGCAGGTCGGTGATGCTGCTTCAGCTCTGCACGGGAGCAAGTCGGCGGTGTACTCAGCTACGCGGCTGTCCCCCATGGCGGCTTATGGCCGCCTATTCCTCCTTTATGCCGCTACGCTGAGTACACCACCGACCTGCTCCCGCGAAGTAGTGGGCGATCCACCGTGTGATTCCAAACCTTCCCAGTACGCAGCTCTGGCGCTTGGTGTGTACAGCGCAGCGTCACTAGCGGAGGAGCCCGAAGGCCGGGGGACAGCCGCGCAGCCAACACTGTTCGCTTAAGCCGTTTGGTGTTGCTTCTCTGGCCTGGCTTGAAGATGTCTGCTCGTACTTGGCCACGTTGCTTTTCGTTGTGAAAATGTCTTGCCACCATCGTCACATTGCGGCGATGGTGGAATTTGCGCTGCAAACCGTCCAGCGACCATTTTCTGCAAAACAGTAACTCTTAATTCAATAGCGAATCCCCTATGTTTCTTGCTGGCAGTTGCCTGATAACATCTAAAAATAGACTCCCAACCAGCAAGCGGTGATGGAGCGTGTTTTCGCAAGATTTTTCACGAAAGAAAATTCCTCCATCGCCGCAATGTGACCAAGGCAGGTTAGAAGCTTTCAAAGCCCAGGAAACAACGTGACCCAGTGCGAGCAGGCATCTACAAACCAGGCCATGATAAGCAACGCGAGACGACTAATTCCATTTCTAAATCATTACTGTCGTTGTTGGGTCGCCTTGCCGTGCTACAGCACAGTCTGCGGCTCCGCGCCGAGACATAAATGATGTGTAAAAGTAATAAAGCGAACAGTATTGGCCGCGCAGCTGTACACGCCAAGTGCCAGCGCGAGCACCGGACTGGAATCGGCTCCAGCGTGACCTGCGCATGACCGCATGCGGTATGCTACAAATCAACCATGACAAACGAACACCTCCCCCCACCCCGCTGGCAATTCTGGATCGACCGTGGCGGCACATTCACCGACGTGGTGGGTAAAAGGCCCGATGGTTCCCTGGTAACGCACAAGCTGCTGAGCGACAACCCCGAGCAGTACCAAGACGCTGCGGTGGCGGGTATTCGCCATCTGTTGGGCCTGAAAGCTGGCGAGGCCGTCACGCCTGCACTGGTCGAGTGCGTCAAGATGGGCACCACCGTGGCGACCAACGCGCTGCTGGAGCGCAAAGGCGAGCCTACGCTGCTGGTGACTACGCGCGGGTTTAAAGACGCGCTGCGCATCGCCTACCAAAACCGCCCGCGTTTGTTTGACCTGCACATTGTGCTGCCAGAGCTGCTGTACAGCGCTGTCATCGAGGCGGATGAGCGCATGGCTGCTGATGGCGAGGTAGTGCAGGCTTTGAACGAGGAACTATTAAAAACAGAGCTGGTTGCGCAATATTCTAGAGGGCTACGCTCGGTTGCGATTGTATTTTTGCACGGTTACCGGTATGTCCAGCATGAGTTGACGGCTGAACGGATTGCGTGGGAAGCAGGTTTTACCCAGATCAGCGTGAGCCACAAAACCAGCCCCATGATGAAGCTGGTCAGCCGGGGTGATACTACCGTGGTGGATGCCTATCTGTCGCCTATTTTGCGCCGTTATGTGCAACAGGTGGCGGGCGATATGCCGGGTGTGAAGGTGTTCTTTATGCAGTCGTCTGGCGGCCTGACAGATGCGCATGCCTTCCAAGGCAAAGACGCTATTTTGAGCGGTCCGGCGGGCGGCATTGTGGGCATGGCGCGCACCGCGCAACTCGCTTTCGCAGCCTCGCAGCAGCCCCTTCTTACTCCCTCTCCCCCCCGGGGAGAGGGCAGGGGTGAGGGGGCTGGCGCACAGGCACAGCCAGCGGGTGTGAAAGTCATAGGCTTCGACATGGGCGGCACATCGACCGATGTGAGCCATTTTGCTGGCGAGTTTGAGCGTGAGTTTGAAACCCAGGTGGCAGGTGTGCGCATGCGCGCGCCGATGATGAGCATCCACACCGTGGCGGCGGGTGGCGGCTCGATACTGGAGTTTGACGGTTCGCGCTTTCGGGTAGGCCCGCAGAGCGCGGGTGCCAACCCCGGCCCCGCCTGCTACCGCCGTGGTGGCCCTTTGGCCGTGACCGATGCCAACGTGATACTGGGCAAAGTGCAGCCGCGCTACTTCCCCAAGGTGTTTGGCCCGAAGGCCGATGAGGCCCTGTGCTACGAGGCTACCTTGGAGAAATTCAATGCCTTGGCTGATCAGGTGAACGGGGTGCAGGCTACAGGAGATAGGGTGCAGGCTACAGGGAACCAGGTGCCAGGCCAGCGCAGTGTGGAGGTGATTGCCGAGGGCTTTATCCACATTGCCGTGCAGCAGATGGCCAACGCCATCAAGAAAATATCGGTTGCACGCGGCTACGACGTGACGCGCTATACCTTGCAATGCTTTGGGGGCGCGGGTGGGCAACACGCTTGCTTGGTGGCCGATGCATTGGGCATGACGCGCGTGCTGGTGCATCCGCTGGCGGGCGTCCTCAGTGCCTACGGCATGGGTTTGGCGGACCAAAACGTGATCCGTGAGCAGGCCATTGAGGCGCGCCTGAGCGAGCAGGCGTTGACTGAAGTGCGTAGCAAGCTGGCCACCTTGGCCGATGCCGCCCGCACCGAGCTGGAACGCCAACAGGTCGCCACGGGTGCAGTGACGGTGCACCAGCGCGTGCATGTGAAATACGAGGGCACCGACACGGCGCTGATCGTCCCTGCAGGCGATTTGGCGCAGATGCAAGTGGCCTTTGAGCGCGCTTACCAGCAGCGCTTTGCCTTCGTGATGCAAGGCAAGGCTATGGTGGTCGAGGCCGTGTCGGTGGAAGCCATCCTCAGCGGCGATGCACCCACTGAAACGCGCCACCCCCTGCACGAAGCGCGCGCCGTGCCCACGCGCGAGGTGGTGCGCATGTACTGCGGCGGCCAGTGGCATGACGCAGCCTTGGTGGTGCGGGGTGACATGCGCGCAGGCGATGTCGTGCCCGGCCCGGCCATCATCGCCGAGCAGAACGCCACTACGGTGATAGAGCCCGGCTGGCAGGCTAACCTGACAGTGCTAGACCATTTGGTGCTGGAACGCACCACCCAGCGCACCATGACCTACGCAGCAGGCACCACGGCCGACCCGGTGCTGCTGGAGGTGTTTAACAACCTGTTCATGAACATCGCCGAGCAGATGGGCCTGCAACTGCAAAACACCGCCTACTCGGTCAATATCAAAGAGCGTCTGGACTTTAGCTGCGCGCTGTTTGATGCACAGGGTAATTTAATCGCCAACGCGCCGCACATGCCAGTGCATTTGGGCTCCATGGGCGAGAGCATTAAAACCGTGATCAGGGACAATGCGGGCCGCATGCAACGCGGCGATGTGTTTGCGCTGAACGACCCCTACCATGGGGGGACGCATCTGCCCGATGTGACGGTGATTACCCCGGTGTACTTGTCACCCTCACCCCAGCCCTCTCCCGCAAGCGGGAGAGGGAGCGAACACCGTGCATTGCTGCCTCGCCCGCTTGCGGGAGAGGGCTGGGGTGAGGGCCCGCGTCCCATGTTCTACGTCGGCTCCCGTGGCCACCACGCGGACATTGGTGGCACTACGCCTGGCTCCATGCCGCCGTTTTCCACCCGCATTGACGAAGAAGGTGTCCAGATCAACAACTTCAAACTGGTGGCGCGCGGCGTGCTGCAAGAAGAAGAAATGCTGCAGCTGCTGCGCACCGGCGGTGGCACCACCGCCTACCCCAGCCGCAATCCTGCCCAAAACATGGCCGACCTCAAGGCGCAAATTGCGGCCAACGAAAAAGGTGTGCAAGAGCTGGCCAAGATGGTGGCGCACTTTGGCCTGGATGTCGTGCAGGCCTACATGCTGCATGTGCAAAACAATGCCGAAGAATCGGTGCGCCGCGTGATCACCCGTTTGAAAGACGGCCAGTTCACCTTGCCCCTGGACAATGGCGCGCAGATCAGTGTGGCCATCCGCGTGAACGCGGCCGAGCGCACCGCCGAGATTGACTTTACCGGCACTTCAGCGCAGCTTGCCAACAACTTCAACGCGCCCACTGCGGTGTGCATGGCGGCGGTGCTGTATGTGTTTCGCAGCTTGGTGAACGACGATATCCCGCTTAACGCGGGTTGCCTCAAACCCCTTAAAGTCATCATCCCGCCAGGCAGCATGCTCAACCCCAACCCGCCTGCCTCGGTGGTGGCGGGTAATGTAGAAACGTCTACCTGTATTACCAACTGCCTGTTGGGTGCACTGGGCGTGATGGCGGGTGGCCAGCCGACGATGAACAACTTCACCTTTGGCAATGCCACGCACCAGTACTACGAAACCATCTCGGGTGGCAGCGGCGCGGGGGGCGAGGTGGATGCACAGGGTAAAGTGGTGCGTGGCTTTAACGGCACCTCGGTGGTGCAAGCGCATATGACCAACTCGCGCATGACCGACCCCGAGGTGCTGGAGTTCAGATTCCCGGTGCGGCTGGAGAGCTATGCCATTCGCCAAGGCTCCGGTGGTGCAGGCCAGTTCAGCGGTGGCAACGGCGGTGTGCGGCGTGTGAAGTTTCTACAACCCATGACCGCCAGTATTCTGAGCAACGGCCGGGTGCACCCCGCCTTTGGCATGGCGGGTGGCGCTGCGGGTCTGCCGGGCATCAACCGTGTGGTGCGCGCTGATGGTAGTGTGCAAGAGCTCAGGCACATCGGCCAAACGCAGATGCAGCCGGGCGATGTATTTGAGATTCACACGCCAGGGGGCGGTGGGTTTGGTGTGGCTTAGCGGCAAGTCATTGCTGATTCCATTTCTAAATCATTACTGTCGTTGTTGCGTCGCCTTGCCGTGCTGCAGCACTGTCGGCGGCTCCGCGCCTAAACATTAATGATGTAGAAATGGAATGAGGACTTCCACCCTCGACGGGACCGGCTTAGTTTTGTACGGGAGCTGGTCGGCGGTCTATTCAGCTACGCGGCTGTCCCCCGTCGCGGCCTAGGGCCGCGGCCTCCTCCTTGATGCCGCTACTCGGAATACACCACCGACCTGCTCTCGTGAAGCGGTTGGCGATTCAGCGCTGCGCCCCAAGCAAACCGGTACGCAGCTCTGACGCTTGGTGTGGACAGCGCAGCGGCATCAAGGACGAGCCCGAAGGGCGGGGGGGGGGGGGGGGACCCCCGGAGCCAAAATT
>JAYVGI010000409.1:0-1811 GCA_043772355.1 Polaromonas sp. | reverse complement strand
GAGCCGCCACCGCGCACCAATAAAATCACGTCGATAATGGGTTTTTTAGATACTAAATCGCCCTCCAGCCCTTTAGAATATTGCGCGAGCAGATACATTTTTGATAGCGCATCACACAGCTCACCGGGTGCCTGCGCGCCCTGCACCAGGGCTGGCACAATGTACACCGGTATGTGCGGCACGCGCCGCTGCAAGGCGCTTACCACGTCATGCAAAGCCGCTGCGCCTAGCGAGGTCACCACGCCAATGCCGCGTGGGCTGATGGGCAATTCTCGTTTGCGCGCTGGGTCAAACAGGCCTTCGGATTCGAGCTGCGCCTTGAGCCGCAAGAACTGCTCAAACAGCGCGCCCTGCCCGGCCCGCTGCATGGTGTCGACGATCAGCTGCAAATCTCCACGCTGCTCGTACACGCCCAGCTTGCCGCGCACCTCAACCAGTTCGCCGTCACGCGGCGCAAAGCCCAGCATCGACGCGGCGCGGCGGAACATGGCGCAGCGGATCTGCCCACTGGTGTCCTTCAAGCTGAAGTAACAATGCCCACTGGCGGCGCGGCTAAAGCCGGTGATCTCGCCGCGCACGGTGACAGGGTTAAACCGTGCGTCCAGCGCGTCGGCCACGGCGCGGCACAGCGCGCCTACGGCCCATACGCGCGGGGCAGCGCTTGCTTGGCCAGAAAAATCTGGCGCAGCGTGGAATTCGTCACCTGGGTGGCTGGCGGCATCGCGCATAATCTGGGGCAGTATCCTGGGTAACGTTTGGAGAATAAAGTTTGCTATCGATCATACAAGCCGCTGGCTGGCCTATTTGGCCTCTTGTCCTGTGTTCTATTGTGGCCCTGGCGCTGATTATTGAGCGCTTTGTCAGCCTGAAAACCACCAAAATCGCCCCGCCCCAGCTCTTGGACGAAGCCATTGCCGTATCCCGCCAAGGCTTGCCCGGCCCCGATGTAGTCAACCAACTGGAGGCGAACTCTGCCTTGGGCGAGGTGCTGGCCAGTGGCATGCGCGCGCTCAACAGCAACCCGCGCTGCAGCGAAGAAGAGCTGCGCAGCGCCATTGAAGGCGCGGGCCGCTTGGTAGCCCACCGCCTGGAGCGCTATTTGCCTGCCATTGCCACCATAGCCTCGGCCGCACCTTTGCTGGGCCTGATGGGCACCGTGATTGGCATGATCGAGATTTTTGGTGCCCAAGGCACAGGTGTGGGCGGTGGCGGCAGCAACCCGGCGCAGTTGGCCCACGGTATCTCGGTGGCGCTGTACAACACGGCGTTTGGCTTGATGATTGCGATACCCACCTTGATTTTTTGGCGCTACTTTCGGGCGCGGGTGGATGGCTTTTTGCTCACGCTTGAATTGAGTGCTGAGCGGATGTCGCGGCACCTCATGGCCTTACGCTCAGGCAAGTAACATGCCCCCACGCTTGTCACTCTGTGTACTGCGCTGCCCCCCGCGGGGGCCGTCGCGCCTTGGGGCGGCCCGGCGGCGCTCTGTCACTTAAGGTTTGTAATGGCCATGAACTTCAAACGCGCCAACCGCGATGAGCCTGAGATCAATCTGATTCCGTTTATCGACGTGCTGTTGGTGGTGCTGATCTTTTTGATGCTGTCTACCACCTACAGCAAGTTCACGGAGTTGCAGCTCAAGCTCCCTACCGCCGACACCGATGTGCAGCGCGACTACCCTAAAGAAGTCATCGTTGCCGTCAGCAGCGATGGGCGCTACAGCATCAACAAAACCACGGTGCAGGGCCGCAGCGTAGAAGTGCTGGCCGGTGCGTTGCAAGACGCCGCCAAATTTGGCAAAGACAGCGTCA
>JAYVGI010000408.1:0-14404 GCA_043772355.1 Polaromonas sp. | reverse complement strand
TTCACCAACACTTCGGCGTGCACCAACACCGGTGCGTGGCCGTGGGGCGTGGTCGGGGCATGGGCATCCGCAATGGCGGTTTTGATCGCACCGGGCGCGCTCTTGCGGGCAAACAGGGTGTACATGGTGGGCACCACAAAAATAGTGAGCAAGGTGCCCAGCGACATGCCGCCGACGATCACCCAGCCAATTTGCTGACGGCTCTCGGCCCCTGCGCCTGTAGCCAAGGCCAGCGGCAAAGCCCCTAGCACCATGGCTCCAGTGGTCATCAAGATGGGGCGCAGGCGCTGGGCGGCAGATTTTTGGATAGCAGTCCAGGTGTCTACGCCCTCTTCGCGCAGCTTGTTGGCAAATTCCACGATCAAAATACCGTGCTTGGTGATCAGCCCGACCAAAGTGATCAAACCGATCTGGCTGAACACGTTGAGCGTGCCGCCGCTCCACTGCAAAGCCGCCAGCGCGCCCACCATCGACAGGGGCACCGAGAGCATGATGACGAAGGGATCGACAAAACTCTCAAACTGCGCGGCCAGCACCAAGAAGATGAACAGCAGCGCCATGGCAAACACGATGGCCAGGGAGCCGGAAGACTTTTTAAACTCGCGGCTCTGGCCGTTCAGGTCGGTGGCATAGCCGGGCTTGAGCACCTTTTGCGCCGTAGCGTCCATGAACTCCAGCGCCTTGCCCAGTGAATAGTCGGGCGACAAATTGGCGGTGATGGCGGCCGAGCGGCGCTGGCCAAAGTGGTTGAGCTCGCGCGGCACCACGATCTCGCGCAGCTTGACCAAGGCAGACAACGGGATCATCGCTTCGTTGCGGCCACGGACAAAGATTTTTTCAATATCGTCTGGCGTGTCGCGGTCAGCCGAACTGGTTTGCACGATCACGTCATACTGCTCGCCTTCGCGTTTGTAGCGCGTCACGGCGCGGCCACCCAGCATGGTTTCTACCGCACGGGCGACGGCCTCTACGCTCACACCCATGTCGGCGGCGCGCTCGCGGTCCACCTCCATTTTGATCTCGGGCTTGTTCAGGCGCAGGTCGGTGTCCACCTGCACAAAGCCGGGGTTTTTGGCCAGCTCGTCCTGGAAGGCGCGCACCACCTGGCTTAAGTTTTGGTAGCTGTCGGAGGTGACGATCACGTAGTTGATCGGCCGCTCGCGGAAGGCCTGGCCCAGCGAGGGCGGCGTGATGGGAAAGGCCGTGACACCGGGCAAGCTGCTAATGCGGTCCGACATCTCGCGGGCCATCTCATAGGTTTTTTTAGTGCGCTCTTCCCAGGGCACGGCGCGGTAAAACACGTTGCCCTGCGCTACTGTGGGGTTGCCTGCCACAGTGAAGATGCGGTCAAATTCTTTGTACTGCATACCGATGCGCTCGATGGCCTCAGCGTATTTGGAGGTGTAGTCCAGTGTGGCACCGTCGGGGCCATTAATGACCGTAAGCACGACGCCCCGGTCTTCCATGGGGGCCAGCTCTTTTTTGATGTCTTTGAGCAGCGACCAAGCGCCAATCCCGGAGCAGATCATCACCAGCACCACCAGCCAGCGCGCTTTGAGGCTCCAGCCCAGCAGCTTGCTGTAGCCACGCGTCACGGCGTTGAGGCCGCTTTCAATCCAGCGGTCGTAAAACAAGGGGTTGGGGTTGTGCTTGAGCAGCTTGGAACACATCATGGGTGAGAGTGTCAGCGCCACAAAGCCGGACACCACCACGGAGCCCGCCAGCGCCAAGGCAAACTCGGTAAACAAGCGCCCGGTGCGGCCCGGTGCAAACGCCAGCGGCGCATATACCGCAGCCAAGGTCAGCGTCATGGCCACCACCGCAAAACCAATCTCCTTGGCGCCAATGATGGCGGCATCTAGCGGGGCTTTGCCTTCTTCGATATGGCGGTAAATATTCTCCAGCACCACGATAGCATCGTCCACCACCAGTCCAATCGCCAGCACCAGGGCCAGCAAAGTGAGCGTGTTGATGGTGAAGCCAAACAAGGCCATCAGCGCGAACGTGCCGATCAGGGACACCGGAATCGTGATGAGCGGAATGATGGACGCACGCAGCGTGCGCAAGAAGACAAAAATCACCAGCGCCACCAGCACCACGGCTTCCACAATAGTAGCAAACACAGCCTTGATCGAGCGGTCAATGAACACCGAGTTGTCGTTGGCGACATCAATATCAATACCCGGTGGCAGGTTTTCTTTGATCTTGGGCAGCATGGCGCGCACGGCGGCGGACAGGTCCAGCGGGTTGGCGGTGGCGTTGCGGATCACGCCCAGAGTGATGGCGTTGCGGCCATTCAATCGCGTCGAGGTGCGCTCAGCGGCAGGGCCCTGGCGGATCTGCGCTACGTCGCCAATGCGTACGGGCAGGCCGTTGACGTTTTTGATCTGGATGGCGGCAAACTCTGCGGGGCGCTGCAAGTCGGTGGCGCTGGTGACGTTAAATTCGCGCTGCTTGCTCTCGATGCGGCCTGCGGGCACCTCCACGTTCGATCTGCGCAGCGCATCCTCCACATCCTGCGTGGTGAGCTTGTAAGCGGCCAGTTTGTCAGGGTCTAGCCAAATGCGCATGGAGTATTTGCGTTCACCAAAGATGCGCACATCGGCTGCGCCGGGCGCGGTTTGCAGCATCGGCTTGGCTTGGCGGTTGGCCAAATCGGACAGTTGCAGCGAGGTCATGGTGTCGGAGCTGAAGGCCAGCCAAATCACCGGGAAGGCATCGGCCTCGACCTTGGCAATTACCGGTTCGTCAATGCCGGTGGCGGGCAAGCGCAGGCGCACGCGGCTGACCTTGTCGCGCACGTCGGCAGCGGCGCTGTCGGCATCGCGCGAGAGCACAAAGCGCACGGTGATCTGGCTTTGTTCCTGGCGCGAGATGGAGGTGATGATGTCCACGCCCTCAATGCCCGCCAGCGAGTCCTCCAGCACCTTGGTCACTTGGCTCTCCACCACTTCGCTGGAGGCACCCAGGTAGCGCGTCTCGACCGTGACCGTAGGCTCGTCGATCTTCGGATACTCGCGCACCGAAAGTTTGGTGAACGAGACGTAGCCGATCAGCAGAATCAGCAAGGACAGCACCGTGGCGAACACGGGGCGGCGGATGGATACCTCTGGCAGTTGCATGGGGTGCTCCTAGTGGGTATGCGGTGGAATGGAAACTAGCGGCTGGCGCTGGCAGTGGCCGTAGCCGCTGCGGCAATATCTGAAGCAGCGGGCGGCGTGGCGGGCATGCCTACCGCCCCGCTGGTGGCGCTATTTTGCGCCTGTCCGGCAGGGCCTGCTGCGCCTTGGCCGGGGGTGCCTTGCCCCCCCGCGCCCGAAGCACCCGCCCCGCCCTCAGCAGGTCGGCCCGCGCCGCCACCGGGTCGGCCCACCTCGATCACGCGCACCGGAGAATTGTCGCGCTGCAAACGCTGCTGGCCGGCCACCACCACGGTGTCTCCGTCGGCCACACCTTCGGTGATCTCCACACGCCCGGGGCGGCGGATACCAATTTTGACCTCGGTGCGTTGCGACACCAAGCGTTTGCCATTGACAAACACTGGGGCTTGCGGCGCAGGCGCAGCGCCTGCGCCACCACCGCCCGCACCTACCGCAGCCTGCGCGCCGCCTGCAGCAGGTGCCGCGCCAGCGCCACCCGCTGCCGAGCTGGCCTGTGCCGCAGCCGCAGCAGCGATTGCCGCCGCTTTTTTGGCGACCTCGGCCAAGTCTTTGAATTGCTCTTCGGTCTGCTCCACCACTTTGATGACGAACTGGCGACCGCCTTGCGGCACGATGGCCTCCTCGGGGATCGTGAGAGCAGACTCTTTGATATTGAACACCGTGTTCACCCGCGCAAACATACCGGGGCGCAGTGGGCCATTCCCTTGGCCAGCTTGGCCACCGGGCCCACCTTGTCCGCCCTGGGCACCCTGCCCGCCTGCTCTGCCCGACCCTGCGCCTGGATTGGCTGCGCCAGCACCCGCAGAAGCCTCCGCACCGGGCCCTGGCGGCCGCCCCCCAGCACCTGCGACCCTAGCTCCCGCCGCTCCTGATGCTCCTGATGCTCCTGATGCTCCTGATGCTCCTGATGCTCCTGATGCTCCTGATGCTCCTGATGCTCCTGATGCTCCTGATCCCCCCGCAGATCGCGGGCGCACGGTCGTGCTGTAGGGCGCGCAAGCGGCGGCAACTTGGTCAACGACAGCCCGAGGAGTTGCCTCGGAAGATGCCGTGGCAGGCCGCTGGGCTGCAAGGTCCCCCGGCGCTTGATGGGGCCGCGCTGCAGCTGGTTTGCCTGCCGGCTTGACCGCTGGTTTTGCTGCACCGCCAGGCGCCGTACCGCGCGCGCCAGAGGCTACGCCCGCTGGCCCGCCCGCAGGGCGCATCGGCTCACCAGCGGTATTAGGCAGCACAGCGCGCACCGATATCGAGCGGCCATTGGCATCAATTTGCGGGTCAATCGCCTCGACCTTGGCCTTGAAGACGCGCCCCGGCATGGCATCGAGTTGCAGCTGCACTTGCTGCTCGCGCTTGAGCTTGCCCTGAAAACGCTCAGGCAATTTAAAGTCCACATACATCGACGACAGGTCTTCGATGTTGACCAGATCGGCACCGTCTTTGACATAGTCGCCAATGTTGATGCTGCGGATACCCACCGTGCCATCAAACGGGGCGATGATACGCATGCGGTCCAGCCGGGCGCAGGCCAACGCCAGTTGCGCCTCTACCACCTGCATATTGGCGGCGCTCTCGTCCACCACGCGCTGGGCGATAAAGCTTTGGGCTACCAGCTCCTGGTTGCGCTTGAGGTTGGCACGCGAGATCGACACTTGCGCGTCGGCCTGGCGCACTTCGGCGCGTTGCAGCACGTCGTCCAGCTGCACCATCACATCGCCCTTGCGCACGCGGGCACCATCGGTAAAGCCCAGCGTCATGATGCGGCCGGCTACCTCGGGGCGCAGGATCACGTTTTGGCGCGAACGCATGCTACCCACCGACTGCGCGTCGTCTTGCAGACGCGTGACTTCTACCTTGGCGACTTCCACGCCGATGGGGCCACCGGGGCCACCCCCGCCGCCGTTACCACCCGGGCCACGGGGAGCCGATGCTGCGGGCGCAGCGGCGGTAATTTCCATGGGGCCTTGCGGCTTGTTTTGGTACCAATAGGCCGCGCCAGACGCGGCCGCAATACCCACAACGGCGATGGCGGAATAAATTACCTTGGAAGCCATGAATGATTGTCTCTGGGGTTTTTATCTAGCGATAAATAAAGGTGCTAAAGGGTAAATGTAGCAGGACGCTAGCTCACAAGCTTAGGTAATTTCCACTGAAGCGCGCAGGACATGCCACCATCTTTACACAACGTTTACAGGATGCTTCTTTTCGTGCGTCACCCAAAGCACCAAGCCCTTCATCCTGAACGCTGACCCCTGAACCCTTAGCCTTTTAAGCCCAATGAAGCCACGCCTTTATTCGCCAAGGCATCGGCCCGCTCATTGCCCGGGTCACCTGCATGCCCTTTCACCCAGCGCCAGTCGATCTGGTGGCCCCCTGTCGCTACCAGAGCGTCCAGGCGCTGCCAAAGTTCCACGTTTTTCACTGGTTCTTTGGATGCCGTGCGCCAGCCCCGCGCTTTCCAGCCGTGGATCCACTCGGTAATGCCTTGCAGCACGTATTTGCTGTCCAGATACAAACGCACTTTGCACGGGCGCTTGAGGGCCTCTAGTGCCTGGATGACGGCCATCATCTCCATGCGGTTGTTGGTGGTGTTGGGCTCGCCGCCAAACAGCTCTTTCTCAGTGCCCTCAGATTTGAGCAGCACGCCCCAGCCGCCCGGGCCGGGATTGCCTTTGCAGGCCCCATCGGTGTAAATTTCTATCGTGTTCATTCAAACTGGTTTAGGTAAGTGGTGATCGAAAAACGCTGCAAATTGGCACCCGTCGGCGCACATTCCACCGTGCGATTGTCGCTTGGTTTGAAGACACCTTTGCAGGCTGGGTCACGTTGCGGCGATGAAGGAATTTACGCCGTCTTCGGTGGCTTTGGCCATTCCTGCGCCCGGTCACGCGCCAAGACCTCGCGCCCTCGCGCCAGGGCGTGTTGTGCCATGGGTTTTGGCAAGCAAACGTGACGCGCTGGGCTAGATATTGGGTAAGAAAACGGCGAAAAATAGACCGCTGCGGTCGATTTGCAGCCGACGACTCCTCAGTCCGACAGGCTGCTAGGCGGCGACTTGAGAATAGTGAGAGCATATGTGAGAGCAAATGGGGTCAGATCAAAATTCAGGACGACCACCCCGTCGGAGCGCGCAACGCCTGCCGAAATTTTGCTCTGACCCCTTTTGCGTAGCTTCCGGCGCGTCAAATCTCGCCGAAAAACCACCTTACTGACCGCTGTCAAACCGTTTCCAGGCTATTGCCGACACAGCAGACGCTTCTTATTGCATAGCATCCAAGGTATATTTTTCAATGGCTAACGGTCGATAAGACCTCAAAATGGCTCCCAAACCGGTCAATCTACAGCGCCGAGCCTATTTTGCGCTCCCAGAGGGCTCCAGAACCCTTCAAAACTGCGGTTTGTACTGGGAAGTTTAGGTGTCAATCAGCCTGTAGCCCTCTAAAAACATGCGGAAGCAGCTACGTAATGCATAGCTTTTTTTTTGACTGAAATGCCGCTTTGATCGCTCTTGCGGTTCACATGTTGGCTGAATACTCCACACAGTGTCGGGAACTGGAATTATGGGCATTCCCCGGTGTACCCCACTGGCCTGCTTAGACGGAGTGCTATTATTTGGAGAGTATTCATCTTACCGAGCCACCCGCCAGCCCAGCGTGAAGTAGTTGCGGCAGAATCTTTGCAAGCGAAGACCTGCCGAGCCGGCAACTACGCAATGGGGGAAGACCTTGCGCGCCGGAAACTACGCAAAAGAGGTCAGAGCAAAATTTCGGCAGGCATTTTCGCGCTCCGAATGGAGGGTCGTCCTGAATTTTGATCTGACCCCATTTGCTTCCCCATTTGCTTCCCCGTTTAGTCTCACTGACCCCATCTGCGTCCACCATCGAGCTCTAGTTCTCCGAAGATTCCTCACCAGAGCCGGTGAAATGTACGCGAGGCGCTACGGATACCGGAGCGCTGGTCATCTTGGGAGAACGCTTCCAAGCGGGGCCTAGCACCCGCGTGCCGCGTACCCTTTTAACCGCCGTGACGCAGTAGGCCGCACCCAAAATGGGCCAGTAGCGCTCGCCCAGCGCATCCATCCAGGCCATGCGCTCCAGCCAGGCCTGGCTGCGCACGGCGGGCCGGTAGCAGCCAAAGCTGCCGGACTCTACTTCAAAACTGAGCAGGCGCAGCCAGTCGCGCAGCCGCCAGTAGCCAATGAAATCGCCGCCATCGGGCAAATAGAGCTTGCCCAGGCCAAGGCTGCCCAGGCCCAAGCGCTGCATGGCACGTGCGCGGCGCTGGCGCCAGCCCCACAGGCTGGTGGGGTTCAGCCCGCAAATCACCACCCTGCCCTCGGGCACCAGCACGCGGGCCACCTCGCGCAGCGTGGCATGCGGATCGGCGCTGAACTCCAGCGCATGCGGCAGCACCAACAAATCCAGGCTGCTTTCGGGAAACGGCAGCGCCGCAAAATCCGTCACCAAGGCGGTGGCAGGCGCGGCTTGGCCCGCACGGGCCACCGCCAGCCATTGGTGGGGCATGCGGTTGGCCTGTAGAGCGGGCACCTCGGGTAAACCCAGTTGCATGGCATGGTAGCCAAACACGTCTGCCACCGCCTTGTCCAGCTGCGCGCGCTCCCATTGCAGTAAATACTGCCCGGGAGGGGTGTGAAACCAGTCGTGCAAACCTATAATTTGATCAGCCATGAACCTTGATGCCCCATTTGTCGCCTCACCAGCATTTACCGATGTGGCGTGGGTTGCATTGTCACGCATGTCGCCCCGGCACGCGCAATTTTAGCCACCCCCACCCGCAATGGAGACACCCCCTTCAATGAAACTGCCTGCCCTGCTGCCCTCCACGCTGGCGCGCACTGCACTGTGCGCACCCGCCCTTATTGCACTGGCCCTTGCCGCACCAGCCCTCGTTTTTGCCAACCCTGTCGCCACAGCCAGCGCACCCAGTTACCACGCCAGCCCCAGCGCAGATGCCGCGCCGCTTTACCTGGCCCAAGCCAGCGAGTCCGCGCCACGCACCGTGGAGGCAGATGCCAACCCAATGGATCCGCAGCGCGCCGCGCCCGCCCCTGGCGCGCCAACCTCGTTGCCACCAGCGGCTGCGACCGGCCAAGAACCTGCGCAGTCGCCCAGCGCGTCTGTAGCCATCGAGGTGCCGCCCCCCATCCCCGTGCTGCGCCAAACCAATGATGCAGACCTGTGGGGCCGCATCCGGCGCGGCTTTGCCATGGGTGATTTGCAGTCCGATCTGGTCACCAGCCAGGAGCAGTGGTACGCCACCCGGCCCGACTACATCCAGCGCATGACCGAGCGCTCCAGCAAGTACCTCTACCACATCGTAGAAGAGCTGGAGCGGCGCAACATGCCCACCGAGCTGGCGCTGCTGCCCTATATCGAAAGCGCGTTCAATCCGCAGGCCGTGTCCGGTGCCAAGGCCGCCGGCATGTGGCAGTTCATGCCGGCCACCGGCAAGTACTTTTCACTCAAACAAAGCGTGTTCAAAGACGACCGGCGTGACGTGCTGGCCTCCACCCGTGCGGCGCTGGACTATTTGCAAAAACTACACCGCATGTTTGGCGACTGGCACCTGGCCCTGGCCGCCTACAACTGGGGCGAAGGTTCGGTAGGCCGCGCCGTTGCCAAAAACCAGCGCGAAGGCTTGGCCACCGACTACAACAGCCTGAACATGCCCAACGAGACGCGTAACTACGTGCCCAAGTTGATGGCGGTGAAAAACATCGTCGCCAACCCGCCGGTGTTCAACGCCACTCTGCCCGAGATACCGAATCACCCCTACTTTCAAAGCGTCACCATCACCCGCGACCTGGACGTAGCGCTGGCGGCCAAGCTGGCTGAGATCGAGTTGGACAACTTCAAATCATTGAACCCCTCGGCCACCAAACCGGTGATCTTCAAAGCCGGTACACCCTACATTTTGCTGCCGTGGGATAACGCCGGTATCTTTGAGCGCAACCTGGCCATCCATAACGGCCAAACCGCTGGCTGGACCGTCTGGACCGCCCCCAGCACGATGAAAGCCGGTGACGCCGCGCGCCGCGTAGGCATGGACGAGGCCAAGTTCCGCGAGATCAACCGTATTCCCCCGCGCATGCTGATCAAGGCAGGCTCTACCCTGTTGGTGCCGCGCTCGGCCAAGCAGCAAAACGATGTGTCCACCCAAATTGCCGACAACGGGCAGGTAAGCTTCTCGCCCGAGATCGTGCTGCGCAAACAGTCTGTGAAACTGCGCAAGGCCGAGACGGTTGCGTCGATTGCCCAGCGCTACAAAGTCAGCGCCGCCAGTGTGGCAGGCTGGAACAAAGTTAGCGCGTCGGGCAGCTTCAAGGCCAAGCAATCTGTCGTGCTGTATTTGCCTGTGCAGGCCAAGTCAGCTAAAAGTGGTCGCAGCGCCAAGGGCGGTAAAGCGGTGCGTGGCGGCAAGGTCTCCACAGCGGGGAAAGCCAGCCGCGCAAGCAAAGCGGTGGTGGGCACAAAGCGCCGTCGCTGATGGTGTGTTTTGCATCTGTACGGATCGTTTCTTTGATTGAAGTTGGTGTATCGTGACTGATCTGGCGCTGCAACGGTACGCACGGTTAGGTGTTTATCGCCCGCAAAGCCAAAGCAGAAGCGCGAATTAAAGAGTCTTACTCCGTGGCCATCCCCAACAGCTTCATCCAGGAACTCATCGCCCGCGCCGACGTGGTCGAGATTGTGGGCAGGCACGTTCAGCTTAAAAAAGCCGGGGCCAACTATTCTGGCCTGTGCCCGTTTCATGGCGAAAAGTCGCCCTCGTTCAGTGTGAGCCCCACCAAGCAGTTCTACCACTGCTTCGGCTGCGGCAAAAACGGCAATGCCATCAGCTTCCTCATGGAGCACAACGGCATGGGCTTTATCGAGGCCATCAAAGACTTAGCCCAAAGCATGGGTATGCCGGTGCCCGAGGACGAGCGCAGCCCGCAAGAACGTGCGCGCGATGCGCAGGTCAAAACCCAGCAAGCCTCGCTCACCGAGGTGCTGCTCAAAGCATCTGACGCCTACCGAGCGAATCTGAAAGACTCTGAGCGCGGCAAAGCCTACTTTCGCCAGCGTGGCCTGACGGGTGAAATTGCCAAACACTACGCCTTGGGCTACTCACCCGAAGGCTGGCGCAGCCTGGCCAGTGTGTTCCCCAACTACGACGACCCGCTGTTGGTAGAGAGCGGCCTGGTCATCGAGCGGCCCGAGGACGATAACAAGCCAAACGGCGAGAAGAAAAAATACGACCGCTTTCGTGACCGGGTGATGTTCCCGATCCGCAACGTCAAGGGCGAGACCATCGGTTTTGGCGGGCGCGTGCTGGACAAGGGCGAGCCCAAGTATTTGAACTCGCCCGAAACCCCCGTGTTCAGTAAAGGGCGCGAGCTGTACGGCCTGTTTGAGGCTCGCGCCGCACTGCAAAAATCGGGCTTCGTGCTGGTCACCGAAGGCTATATGGACGTGGTGGCCCTCGCCCAGCTGGGCTTTCCCAATGCCGTGGCCACGCTGGGCACGGCCTGCACGACTGACCACGTGCAAAAACTGTTCCGCTTTACCGACCATGTGGTGTTCAGCTTTGACGGTGACGGCGCGGGCAGGCGCGCGGCGCGCAAGGCGTTGGACGGTGCCATTCCCTATGCCACTGACACCCGCACCGCCAAGTTTTTATTCTTGCCGCCCGAGCACGACCCCGACAGCTTTGTGCGCGAGCACGGTGCTGAAGCCTTCTCGCGCTACATCAGCGAGGCCGTGCCTCTCTCGCGCTTTTTGATCGATGCCGCGCGTGACGGCTGCGATCTGCAAGAGGCCGAAGGCCGCGCCCGCTTTGCAGCCCAAGCCAAACCGCTGTGGCTGCCCCTGCCCGATGGCACGCTCAAGCGCCAGATACTGCGCGAAATCGCCAACCTGGTAGAGCTGGGCGAGCACGAGCTGACCGATCTGTGGCTGCCCAAGACCACGCCCGCCGCCGCTGGCCGCAGCGCAGGCAAAGCCAGCAATGCCCCCTACGTACCGGGTAGCCGCGACGGCGAAGACCCCAACCAATCCAAGCGCTTTGGCAGCAAATGGGCCCAACCCGGCGGCAAACCTTCCGCCAGCGCAGGCTACACCGCTACGCTGCGCCCCAGCGCCTTGGGCGGCCGGGCCGCGCCCACCAGCCGGGCTGACCGCGCCCTGCAAATCTTGCTGCTGGACAACGCCGCCTGGCAGCACCTGTCCAACGCCGAGCACCACCTGCTGTGCCAGCTGCCCGCCCCCCATGGCGCGCTGTTTGCCTGGCTGGACGCGCAAATTCAGGAGCATGGCGCGCAGACCTGGGGCGCGCTGTGCGAAGGCCTGCGCGGCCACCAACACGAGGCCATAGCCCGCAAGCTGGTCGTCGGCGTGCCCGACAACATCGACAACGATGCCCAGGAGCTGGGCAGCATCCTGCTCAAGCTGCTCATTGAAGCCGAAAGCCAGGAGATGCGCGAGCTGTCCAGCCAAATCGCCGACCCCGCCAAGTTCGACCGCTTCAAAGAACTGCAAGCCCGGCGCAAAAGCCGTGTGGCCTGAATCTTCATCCAGGCTGGCGCCTGTTACATGTTTAAGATCTAAAAACACCTAAAAACGCGTTTTTTGGGTATAATCCGTGTAACAGCAATTCAAGCGCGACAGCAGCACCTCCGTACCGGCCCCGAGCACCTTTGCGTCTCACTTGGCCAACATCGCAAGGACTGCATTCCAAATGATCGCCCATCCCACTTGGTTGTTAGACTCCCCGTCCCCTTCTGCGCGCCCGGCTTTTGCCTTGGTCGCGTTTCTTCGCGTTTCGTTATTTTGAGGTGTTTATGGCCAACAAGCCCGTTACAAAACCCGCCGCAAAACCGGCACCCAAAGCCGCGCCGCCCAAGGCCAAAGCCACCGTAGCAGCTAAACCTGCCGTGAAAGCCAAGCCTGTGTCCGTATCGAAATCTCCCGTCCCTGTGAAGACGTTAACCGTTAAAGCTGCACCCGTTCCCGTTAAAACCGCTGCACCTGCCAAAGTAGGCAAAACCTTTCTCGTGGTAGACGACGCAAAAAAGAAAGCCAGCGCGCCCGCACCGTCCGTACCCGCTAAAGCCGCACCAGAAAAAACCGCTGCCAAACCCGTAGCGCCAGCCCCTGCGGCGGTAAAAGCGCCCGCCAAGGCTGCCGCAGCACCTGCCGCTGCACCTGCCAAAGCCGCAGCCAAAAGTGCAGCCAAAACCAAAAGCGCCCCCAAGGCCAAAGGCGCATCCGAGATCGACGATATCGACCTGAGCGATGTGGAAGCCGACATCACCGAAGCAGTGCCCGTGGTGGAAGGCGAGACGGTAGAAAAAGTCAAACCCCTGCGCATGAAGCTGTCCAAGGCGAAAGAACGTGCCTTGATGAAAGAGTTTGGCCTGGACGACACGGTGCTGTCCGAAGAAGACATGTCCAAGCGCCGCCTGCGCCTGAAAGCGCTGATCACGCTGGGCAAAACGCGTGGCTACCTGACGCATGGCGAAATCTCTGACCACTTGCCCGACAAGCTGGTCGATGCCGAAACCCTGGACGTGGTGCACTCCTTGCTCAACGACATGGGTGTGGCTGTGTACGAGCAAACGCCCGATGCTGAAACCCTGCTGCTCAACAACAACGCCCCCACTGCGGCCAGCGTAGAGGAGGCCGAAGAAGAAGCCGAAGCCGCCCTGTCTACCGTAGACAGCGAGTTTGGCCGCACCACCGACCCCGTGCGCATGTACATGCGCGAGATGGGCACCGTGGAGCTGCTAACGCGCGAAGGCGAGATTGAAATTGCCAAGCGCATTGAAGGCGGCCTGAACGTGATGATGGAGGCGATCTCCAACAGCCCGGCTACGATTCAAGAAGTCTTCAACATGATGCAGGAGATATCCGACGGCAAGGTCGTGATCTCGACCGTGGTGGACGGCTTTAGCAACCCCAACGAGGCCGACGACTTTGTGGCCGAAGAAGACTTTGACGAGTACGACGAAGCCGACGACGACGACGGCAAAGGCGGCTCCAAGGCCATGACCAAGAAGCTCGAAGAGCTCAAGCAAGAGGCTTTCCGCCGCTTTGAAGTGCTGCGCGGCCTGTTTGAAAAGCTGCACAAGATTTACGACAAAGAAGGCTACGGCACACCGGCCTACATCAAAGCGCAGCAGGCCGTCACGCAAGACCTGATGCAAATCCGCTTTACGGCCAAGAGCATTGAAAAGCTGTGCAACCTGGTGCGTGGCCAGGTGGACGACGTGCGCAAAAAAGAGCGCGAGCTGCGCCGCATTTTGGTGGACAAATGCCACTACCCACAGAGCGACTTTATCCGCGACTTTTCTGGCCGCGATAAAAACAACCACAAGGTGGCCTCGCATTTGCTGGACCTCAAATGGATTGAAAAGCAAGCCGCAGCGGGCAAAGCCTGGTCCACCACCATGGGCCGCTACATCCCGCCGGTGCAGGAGATTCAGCAAAAGCTGGTCGATCTGCAACGCCGCGTGGTGGTGCCGCTGGACGAGCTCAAAGACATCAACAAGCGCATGAACGAAGGCGAGCGCGGCTCGCGCGCCGCCAAGAAAGAGATGATCGAGGCCAACCTGCGTTTGGTGATCTCGATTGCCAAGAAGTACACCAACCGTGGCCTGCAGTTCCTCGATTTGATCCAGGAAGGCAACATTGGTTTGATGAAGGCCGTGGACAAGTTTGAATACCGCCGGGGCTATAAATTCTCTACCTACGCTACGTGGTGGATTCGCCAGGCGATTACCCGCTCGATTGCCGACCAGGCGCGCACCATCCGCATCCCGGTGCACATGATCGAGACCATCAACAAGATGAACCGCATCTCGCGCCAGATCCTGCAGGAGACCGGCCAGGAGCCGGACCCGGCGACGCTGGCGCTGAGAATGGAGATGCCCGAGGAGAAGATCCGCAAGATCCTCAAGATCTCCAAGGAGCCGATTTCGATGGAGACGCCGATCGGCGACGACGACGATTCGCATCTGGGCGACTTCATCGAAGACCAGAACACCATGGCGCCGGCCGATGCTGCGACCTACGCCAGCCTGCGCGACGTGACCAAGGAAGTGCTGGACACGCTTACGCCGCGCGAGGCGAAGGTGCTGCGCATGCGCTTCGGCATCGAGATGAACACCGACCACACACTCGAAGAGGTCGGCAAGCAGTTCGACGTGACGCGCGAGCGAATCCGCCAGATAGAGGCCAAGGCGC
>JAYVGI010000407.1:0-4267 GCA_043772355.1 Polaromonas sp. | reverse complement strand
ATGGCGGCGGTGAGCGTGGTCTTGCCGTGGTCGACGTGGCCAATCGTGCCGACGTTGACGTGGGGCTTGGTACGCGTGAATTTTTCTTTACCCATTTTTCAATTTCCTTAAAAGAGCAATGCCCGTGGATTGGTTTAATGTTTGCAGTTCGTCACGGAGTCTATCGCCACGGGCAGCGCTAGGTGCGAAATCGCAGACAGTTTGAAAACACATTTAACTTCCGGACGCAGAGGACGCTAAGGTTACGCAAAGGACGCAAAAGAACAGCCAAAATTTGGATTGCCTTTTTTGCGTCTTCTGCGTAGTTTTTGCGTCCTCTGCGTCCGGATGCTGGTTTTCTAATTCGCTTGCTAATTACTTAGCACGGGCACTCATAATGGCTTCCGACACGTTACGCGGGGCTTCCGAGTAGTGCTTGAATTCCATCGTGTAGGTAGCGCGGCCTTGCGACATCGAGCGCAGGGTCGTGGAGTAGCCAAACATTTCAGACAAGGGCACTTCGGCTTTGATGGCTTTGCCGCCACCAACCATGTCTTCCATGCCTTGCACCATGCCGCGGCGTGAGGACAAATCGCCCATCACGTTACCGGCGTAGTCTTCTGGGGTCTCTACTTCCACCGACATCATGGGCTCAAGAATGACGGGGCTGGCCTTGCGGCAGCCTTCTTTGAAGCCGAAAATGGCGGCCATCTTGAAGGCCAGTTCGTTGGAGTCCACATCGTGGTAGGAACCGAAGTGCAGCGTGACCTTCACGTCGACCACGGGGTAGTTGGCCAACACGCCTTGCGTGACGGCTTCCATGATGCCTTTTTCTACCGCAGGGATGTATTCGCGTGGAACCACACCGCCCTTGATGGCGTCGATAAACTGCACGCCCTTGCCTGGCTCGTTGGGCTCAATCTTGAGTACGACGTGGCCGTACTGGCCCTTACCGCCGGACTGGCGCACGAATTTGCCTTCGGCGTCTTCCACCGTCTTGCGGATGGTTTCGCGGTACGACACCTGGGGCTTGCCCACGTTGGCTTCCACGCCGAATTCGCGCTTCATGCGGTCGACAATAATTTCCAGGTGCAATTCGCCCATACCGGCGATGATGGTCTGGCCAGATTCTTCGTCGGTACGCACGCGGAACGACGGGTCTTCTTGCGCCAAGCGGTTCAGGGCGATGCCCATCTTCTCTTGGTCGGCTTTGGTTTTTGGCTCTACCGCCTGGGCAATCACGGGCTCAGGGAACACCATGCGCTCGAGCATGATCTGGTTGTCTGGATCGCACAGGGTTTCGCCCGTGATCACGTCTTTCAAACCGATACAAGCAGCGATGTCACCGGCACGGATTTCGTCCACGGGCTGGCGGGCGTTGGCGTGCATTTGCACGATACGGCCGATACGCTCTTTCTTGCCCTTGATCGGGTTGTACACGCTGTCGCCCGACTTGAGCACGCCAGAGTACACACGCACGAAGGTGAGTTGGCCCACGAACGGATCGGTCATCAGCTTGAATGCCAAGGCAGAAAACTTTTCGCTGTCGTCCGCTTTGCGGAAGACTTGCTTTTCGTCTTCGTCCATGCCTTTGACGGGCGGAATGTCCACCGGGCTAGGCATGTACTCAATGACCGCGTCCAACATGGCCTGTACGCCCTTGTTTTTGAACGCAGAGCCGCACAGCATGGGCTGGATTTCGCTGGCGATGGTGCGTTGGCGAATGGCGGCCTTGATCTCTAATTCAGTCAGCTCAATGCCTTCCAGAAATTTGTTCGTCAGCTCTTCAGAGGCTTCGGCCGCAGCTTCGACCAACTTCTCGCGGAACTCGGCAGCTTTTTCGACCAAGTCAGCCGGAATCTCACCGTAGGTGAAGGTCACGCCTTTGTCGGCCTCGCTCCACAAGATGGATTTCATCTTGACCAAGTCCACCACACCGGCAAAGCCTTCTTCGGCACCGATAGGGATTTGCAATGGCACAGGGTTGGCTTTGAGGCGCAGCTTCATCTGGTCGTAGACCTTGAAGAAGTTGGCACCGGTACGGTCCATCTTGTTAACGAAGGCCAAACGTGGCACTTTGTACTTGTTAGCCTGGCGCCACACGGTCTCCGACTGTGGCTGTACGCCGCCCACGGCGCAGTACACCATGCAGGCACCGTCCAGCACGCGCATGGAACGCTCCACCTCGATGGTGAAGTCCACGTGGCCAGGAGTGTCGATGATGTTGATGCGGTGCTCGTCAAAGGTCTTGCTCATGCCCGACCAGAAGCAGGTGGTAGCCGCAGACGTGATGGTGATACCACGCTCTTGCTCTTGCTCCATCCAGTCCATGGTAGCCGCGCCATCATGCACTTCGCCGATTTTGTGGTTCACGCCCGTGTAGAACAATACACGTTCGGTGGTGGTGGTTTTGCCAGCGTCGATATGGGCTGAGATACCGATGTTGCGATATCGCTGAATGGGGGTAGCGCGTGCCATGGAAGGCTCCTTGAAAATTAAAAGTCTGTTTCGCCGTTATACCGTGCAAACAAGACACCTTGAATGCAACGCGGCGTAGCGAACGGGGCGCACAACGAGCCAGAGCGACTGGACACCACCACAACCTGGTTGCGGTTAAGTATTCAGACAAGGAAAGGGGCTTCGCCCCTTTCGCCTCACTCGTACTCGCGCTGTGACCCGCGCAAAGCCGCCTTTTAGAAGCGGAAGTGGCTGAACGCCTTGTTGGCTTCGGCCATGCGGTGCACTTCGTCACGCTTCTTCATGGCGCCGCCACGGCCTTCGGTGGCTTCCAGCAGTTCGTTGGCCAAGCGCAATGCCATGGACTTTTCGCCGCGCTTGCGTGCGGCTTCTTTGATCCAGCGCATCGACAGGGCCAAGCGGCGCACAGGGCGCACTTCGACGGGCACCTGGTAGTTGGCACCGCCTACGCGGCGGCTTTTGACTTCCACCATCGGCTTGACGTTGTTGATAGCGACTTCAAAAGCCTCCATCGGGTCTTTACCGGGATGCTTTTTCTCGATCTGGGCCAGGGCACCGTAAATGATGCGCTCAGCGACGGCCTTCTTACCGCTCTCCATGATGACGTTCATGAATTTTGAGAGCTCTAAGTTGCCGAACTTTGGATCTGGCAGGATTACACGTTTGGGGACTTCGCGACGACGTGGCATATTTTCACCTCTTTGCTTCAGTTGGCATCTTGAACAGACACCGCGAAAACCATTTTGGTCTTCACTTACTTGACTCGAACTTGAGTCACTACGCTGCTTGCACCGCGCCACGCGGGAAACAGCACCTACTTTTTTGTCAACCGATTTGGCGATTAACTAACTTGCAGTTTCATCAACGATGAAATACCCGTTATTGGGCTTGGGGCCCGGGCTAAATTACTTAGCCTTTGGCTTTTTAGCGCCGTACTTGGAGCGTGACTGCTTGCGGTCTTTCACGCCTTGCAAATCGAGCGCGCCGCGCACAATGTGGTAACGCACACCGGGCAAGTCTTTGACACGACCGCCGCGCACCAGCACGACGCTGTGTTCTTGCAGGTTGTGGCCTTCGCCGCCGATGTAGGAGATCACCTCAAAACCGTTGGTCAAGCGCACTTTGGCAACTTTACGCAGAGCGGAGTTAGGCTTTTTAGGCGTGGTGGTGTACACGCGAGTGCACACACCCCGACGCTGGGGGGAGTTTTGCATAGCCGGGGACTTCGACTTGATCGTTTCGACCTCGCGTCCATGGCGTATGAGCTGGTTAATGGTTGGCATTTATCTACCTAAACGTGTATGAAAAAGAATATCTCTACCGCACGCACAATTCGTCACGCGAATGCGGAAAAGCTTTCCATTATAGCGTGGGATATGCCCCTGTGCAACCATAACCGTCCAAGCTTTTGCCACCAACAGCTTTCCACGGCCACATCAATCCTAAGAAAATCGGAGAGTGAGCACCACGAGCCAAATGCCTCTTAGGGAGATGGAAAAAACCAATATCCCGTTGATCGTTACTCACTAAATAGTAGCACTCCGTCTAAGCAGACCAGTGGGGTGCATGGGTAAAAGTTAAAAATAGGCATCCTGTACGTTGGCTGGCCGCTGTTTGCCCAAAACCAGCCAGAAAGGCTTCTTGCAGCGCATTTTTGGCTCGGATGGCACTACTTATTCCATAGCTCTTGCCGCTTTATTCTAGAGGGCTACAGGCGGATATCTATCTAAACTGGCGGCGCTGCAAGCAGCAAATTCACGGTTTTGGCCGATTCAAAAGCCGCCAGAGGCTTCGCAACGGCTCCAAACCG
>JAYVGI010000406.1:0-6241 GCA_043772355.1 Polaromonas sp. | reverse complement strand
TGCATGCACACGGCGCTCAAAGCCGCCTTGGCGCGCGACAAAATAGGTGAGGTGAGTGACGCTGCCCCCGAGGCAGCGCGCAGCCCCGACCTGCTGGCCCCGCGCCTGGCCGCCGTGCGCGCACTGCTGCGCGAGGGCAAGAGCAACAAGGTGATCGCCCACGAGCTGGGCCTGTCTGAGGGCACGGTGAAGAACTACATGAGCGAGATTTTCAAGTCCCTCAAGGTCAACAACCGCACGCAGGCGGCGAGATTTAATGAGTGAGCAGGGTGCCCGTCGCACAGCGACGCTAGCAGCAAGTCCAGGCGCTGGCTCGTCGCCGGCTGCGCCGCCGGTGGCCAAGCTCAGCGCGGGTGTGTACGCCGACGCGCTGTATAACCCGCAAGACCTGGCCACGAACTGGGCGGTGTGGTCGATTTTCAAAGCCGGTCAAATTTTGATTGCGGGTTTCTTTGTGGTGGCGCAGCCGCTGTGGATGCCACTGGCCTGGCTGGGTTCGGTGTGGATTTGTGAGTTGGTGTATTTCGCAGCACTCAAATTAACCAGAGCCTCGCAAGCCTCGAAAGAGCGGCTCGCTGGCATGGAGAAGCTGGCTTTTTATGTCAGTTTTACGGCGCTAGGCTCGGCGGCCTACTTTTTGTACGTGCCGGGCAATTTGGCCATGCAGGGCGTGCTGGCGGTGTGCCTGGTCACCATCGGCGCGCTCAGCGTGATGCGCTTTGCAGGCAATAACCTGCGTGGCTCGCTGGGCGCGGTGCTGGTGATAGTGCCAAGCTCCATCCGCCTGCTGCTGGAGGGCCGCTGGATTGAGATGCTCATGGGCGTGGGCGGCTTTATGGTGGTACTGGCGCTGGCCATGCTGGGCAAAAAGCAGGAGGCCGCCTTGGTAGAGCAGGCCATGCTGCGCCGCAACGCCGAAGACGCGGTAGACGCGGTGGCTACCGTAGGCCTGGCCAAGGCCCGGTTTTTTGCTGCCGTCAGCCACGACCTGCGCCAGCCCGTGCACGCCATCGGCCTGTACCTGGCCCCTTTGCTGCAAAGCCGAAAAGGCGGGCGTGACCAGCAGGCGGTGGAGGGCATATACCACTCGTGGCAGGCACTGGACGATTTGCTCTCCCAGGTGCTGGACCTCACCCGCATGGATGCAGGCAACCTGCAGGTCGAGTTGGCCACCGTAGACCTTGCGCCTTTGGTGCGCGGTCTGGTGGTGCAGCACAGCGCCACGGCGGAGAAAAAAGGCATCCGCATGGTGGCCATGGTGCCGCCCGAGCGCTATGTGCTGGCCGACCTGCTGATGCTCAAACGGGTGCTGTCCAATTTGATCGACAACGCTATTAAATTCTCGCCAGAGGACGCGCGCATTGTGGTGGCCGCGCGGCCGGTGGGCGCGCACTGGTGCGTGCAGGTGCGCGATGCGGGGCCGGGCATTGCAGTGGCCGAGCAGGCCAAGGTGTTTGAAGAGTTTGTGCAACTGCATAACCCCGAGCGCGACCGCGCTCTGGGCATGGGCCTGGGCTTGTCGATTGCCAAGCGCTTTGTAGACATGATGAACGGCCAGTTGAGTGTGCGCTCAGCCCCCGGCGCTGGCACCTGCATGTCGGTGCTGCTGCCCAAGGTGTGGCCGCAAGAAGAGGACTACAGCCGCAGCGGCACATTTATGCCAAGCCAGCCGCAAGTGCTCATGCCCCTGGAGCCTTTGATGGTGCCCGACAGTTTGCGCGCGTTGCTGCGCAGCACCGGTAAAGCGCTGCTGCTGGTGGAGGACGACATGCTGGTGGTGCGCGCGATGGTCCAGCTGATGAATGACCTGGACGTGCCGGTAGTGCATGCTAGCAGCGCCGTAGCGGCCATGCCCTTGGCCCACCGCGCGTGCCTGGCCGCGTGTGACGTGCGCTTGCCCGGCAATACCACCGGGCTGGAGCTGGCCGTGGGCTTGACACAGATGCGCATAGGCGCGCTGCTGATGACGGGGGAGACCAGTGTGGAGGTGCGCGATGCTGCTCGGCGCCATGGCTTGATGCTGCTGGTCAAGCCGGTGAAACCGCAGGCCCTGCTGGATGGCCTGGGGCGCTTGGCCAAACGGATGGTCTAGGCCTTGGTATGGGATGTGGTCTCTGGTGTGATCTCCGGTGTGGGTGCGAAGCGATAAACTGCAACCCAATGAACCCCGTATCTTTTGACCCCCATGGCGTGCAGCCCGCAGCGCAAGCGCAGGCACAGCCGCCTGCCCGCAGCGTAGCCGACGCGCCAGCATTTGAGCCCCAAGACTTGGCCACCACACTGGGCATCTTGGTGGTGCTCAAGACCGGCGAGGCCTTGATGGCCAGTTACTTCATGGCCTATCTGCCCTTGTGGATGCCTCTGACCTGGATAGGCTTGGTATGGGTATCGGGTGCAGTGTTTTTTTGGGTCGAGTCGCGCCAGCTATTACATGCTTGGCCATTGCAGCGCCGCCTACGCGGGTATCGGTTTTTGTACTGGATCAACATGGCCTGCCTGGGGTCGGCGGCGTATTTTTTGTATGTGCCTGGCAATTTGGGCATGCAAGGTGTGCTCACCACTTGTGTGGTGACCATTGGTGCGCTCAATGCCATGCAATATGCGGGCGACAACTGGCGTGGGGCCGTCAGTGCGGGCCTGGCCATTTTGCCTGTGGCTACCCGCTACATTGTGTTGGAGGAGGGCTTGCTGTATCTGAGTTTGGGGCTGGGTGGCTACTTGGTGGTGACCGCCCTGGCCATGATGGGCTACAAGCAGCAGGCCGTGCTGCTGGAGCAAGCGGCCATGCGCCAGCGGGCCGAGGCGGCGGCTGACGCAGTGGCCGCAGTGGGGCTGGCCAAGGCGCGCTTTTTTGCTGCTGTCAGCCACGACCTGCGCCAGCCGGTGCATGCGATTGGCCTGTACCTGGCCTTGCTGCAAGATACCGCGCACAAGGACGGGCAAAAGGACGGGCAAGGGGGTGGCCACAACGCCGCACAAGGCGAGCGCCCGAAAAAAGCGGTAGACGGTATTTACCAGTCGTGGCACGCGCTGGACGGCCTGCTCTCCCAGGTGCTGGACTTGACGCGCATGGACTCGGGCAGCCTGGAAGCTGAAATGACCACGGTAGAAGTGGCCCCCTTGGTGCGCGGCCTGGTGCTGCAGCACAGCGCTGGCGCCGAGAAAAAATCCATCCGCATCGTGGCCTTGGTGGCACCCGAGCGCTATGTGCTGGCAGACCTGCTGATGCTCAAAAGGGTGCTGTCCAATCTGCTGGACAACGCCATCAAGTTCTCGCCCGGAGACAGCCGCATTGTGCTGGCGCTGCGCCCAGCAGGCGCGGCCTGGAGTATCCAGGTGCGCGATGCAGGCCCCGGCATTGCCACGGTATCGCAGGGCCAGGTGTTTGAGGAGTTTGTGCAACTGAGCAACCCCGAGCGTGACCGCCAGCAGGGCCTGGGCTTGGGGCTGGCGATTGCCAAACGCTTTACCGAGCTAATGCAAGGGCACCTGCGCCTGCGCTCTGCTCCCGGCGTGGGCACCTGCATGTCGGTGCTGCTGCCCCGGGCCCAGCCAGCGCCTTCGCAGTTCACCCAGAGTGGCAAATTTGTGGCGAGCAAATTGTATGCCCCGGATGCGCACGCACCGCTGCAGGTAAGCACCAGCCTGCGCCACGCGTTGCAAACCAGTGGCAAGGCCGTGCTGCTGGTGGAAGACGATGAACTGGTCAGCCAGGCGCTCAAGCAACTCTTCGCTGACCTGCAATTGCCCATGCTGCACGCCACGCATGCAGAGCAAGCTCTGCAGTTGGCCAGCCAAGCCTGCATCGCGGTGTGCGATGTGCGCCTGCCCCACAGCGTGACCGGGCTGGAGCTGGCCGATAGCCTGCTGCAAATGGGCGTACCCGCTTTGCTAATGACGGGCGAGACCAGCAGTGAGGTGCGGGACACCGCGCAGCGCCATGGCCTGATACTCTTGGTCAAGCCGGTCAAGCCCCAGGCTTTGCTGGATGGCCTGGGGCAGCTGGCCCAGCGTGTGATGTAGGTTTTAAAAAAGATATGCCCGAGACAAACAACTCTCTGCCCCATTCACCGCCTGCGCAGTACCGCAGCATTTACCGCGCTGGCCTGTTTGACGGCCAGGTCATCGTCATCACCGGCGCAGGCTCGGGCATGGGCCGCTGCACCGCGCATGAGCTGGCCAGCCTGGGCGCGCAGGTGGTGTTGGTAGGCCGCACTTTGGACAAGCTGCAAACGGTAGCGCAAGAGATAGCGCAGGCGCAGGGCAAGGCGGCTTGCTACGTGGCCGACATTCGGGACGAAGAGCGTGTGAAAGCGGTGGTGGGCGAGATCGTGGCGCGCTTTGGCCGCATTGACGGCTTGGTGAACAACGCGGGTGGGCAGTTTCCGTCGCCGCTGCACCGCATCAGCGCCAAAGGTTTTGACGCCGTTGTGCGCAGCAATTTAACCGGCGGGTTTTTGATGGCGCGGGAGTGCTACAACCAGGCCATGCGGCTGCAAAAATCGGGCGCGGTGGTCAACATCATCATGGACATTTGGGGTGCCGTGCCAGGCATGGGGCACAGCGGCGCTGCACGGGCGGGCATGCTGTCGCTTACCGAGACCATGGCGCTGGAATGGGCACCCATCCGCGCCAACGCAGTGGCCCCGGGTTTTATTGCTACCAGTGGCATGGACAAATATCCGCCCATCATGAGCCCGCTGATCCGCCGCATCCACGAAGACGTGCCCTTGCAGCGCCTGGGCACCGAGAGCGAGGTGGCCAGCGCCATTTGCTACCTGCTCTCGAGCGCAGCCGCCTTTGTCAGCGGTGCCTGCCTGAAGATCGACGGTGCCGCGCCCACTGCGCGCCGTCACTGGCCGCTGGTGGGCATGGGCGGCAGCAACGAAAAGTTTGACGGCTTTCATTTGGCGCAGACACCCAAGGTGCTGCAAAAAGGATCGATGATCACCGACAACCGCATGGCGCGTGGGTTTGTACGCTGGATGCAGCAAAAATGGATACGTAAAAATACCGGCTAATGCGCAAAAACCCATCCATAAAATCGAAGCGTCAACAAGCCTGAGTGCTTACGCGTTGACTACAGCAGGCCCCACGCATATTCAAGGGGCTTTTCGCGGGTCACTTTTATTGGAAACTGTATGAAGAAAATTTGGGTTTTAGCTTTGGCCATGGCAGCAACCGCCGCATTCCCTTTGCAAGCCTTGGCGCAGGCCTGGCCCATGAAGCAACCGATCAAACTGGTGGTGGTGTTCCCGCCCGGTGGCTCGACCGACCAAGTGGCACGCATTTTGGCCATTCCCTTGCAGGCGCAGTTGGGTCAAACCATTATTGTGGACAACAAAGGCGGCGCATCCGGTGCAATTGGCACGGCGCTGGTGGCCCAAAGTCCGCCCGACGGCTACACCTACGCGGTGGTGTTTGACACCCACGCGGTGAACCCCGCCTTGATCCCCAACATGAGCTTTGACACCCGCAAAGATTTGGAGCCCATCTCGCTGATTGGTACCGCACCCATGGTGGTAGCCACCCATGTGGGCAGCGAATACAAAACCTTCGCCGACGTGCTGGCCGCCGCCAAAAGCAAAAAGAACGTCAGCTACGGTAGCATCGGCAGCGGCTCCCTGGGGCACCTGGCCATGACCTTGATCGGCAAGAGTAACGGTTTGGATTGGCAGCATATCCCCTACAAAGGCGGCGGCCCGCTGATGAACGACGCAGTCGCAGGCCATGTGCCCCTGTCCATCGGCTCAGTCTTCGTCACCAAACCGCACATCGACAGCGGCCGCATGCGCCCTCTGGTAGTCACCACCAGCAAGCGCAGCCCCGATCTGCCTAACGTACCGACCATGGCCGAGAGCGGCATTACGGGCTTTGACGCACCCGCGTGGTGGGCTATTTTGGCCCCCGCCAAAACCCCGCCCGAGATTTTGAAGCGCATGAATGAGGAAGTGAGCAAGGCCCTGAAAAACCCTGAAATCGCCAAGAAGCTGGACGCCCAAGGCATCGACATCGTAGGCGGCTCACCCGAGGTGGCGCGCGCGCACATCAGCAAGCAAATGGACATCTGGGCCAAGGTCGTCAAAGACAACGGGATCAAGGCCGATTGAGTTTCTTTACTCCCTCTCCCACTTGTGGGAGAGGGCAGGGGTGAGGGTCTTCGCGTACCTGTAGCCTTCGTTTTAGCAGGCTTGTTCGCATGGCGTTATCTCCGACTGAGCTGGACTCAGGGCGGGTTATC
>JAYVGI010000405.1:0-3654 GCA_043772355.1 Polaromonas sp. | reverse complement strand
ATGGGTTTCACCTGTTTGACCCTTTAAATCACGCATTAGCCAGCAGTATTAAAGGGCTTGTAGCTATTGAATATATAGTGCCCGTGTTCAAGCGCAAGGATCGCCTGGGTTGACGCACACATCGCCAGCGGGTCGTAAATATCGCCAGTGTTGACGCAAAGATCTCCGGCGGCGGCGCAATGTACCGACAACGCCGTAGCAAGGAGCAAATGGGGTCAGATCAAAATTCAGGAAGGTCCTCTGTTCGGAGCGCGCAACGCCCTGACGAAATTTTGCTCTGACCCCTCGCGCTGTCTGCGGCGCACAAGACCTTCGCCACGCCCAGCGTCACCCGCACAGCCCGGCCCGCACAGCCTCGCCACGCCCGGCCTCACCCGCACTGCCCTCGCAGCGCGCGCCTGCGAGTGGGCCGCTTGGAAAACCACTTACTCCTCAAATAGTAGCACTCTGTCTATGCAGGCCAGTGGGGTACACAGGGTAACGCCTATATTTTGTCGCGCGGTACGGTTTGGAGCCGTTGCGATGCCGATGGCGACTTTTGAATCGGCCGAAAACCGTGAATTTGCTGCTGGGAGCGCCGCTAATTTAGATAGATATCCGCCTATAGCCCTCTAGAATAAAGCGGCAAGAGCTATGGAATAGATAGTGCTACCAGAGCCAAAAATGCGCTGCAAGAAGCCTTTCTGGCTGGTTTTCGGCAAACAGCGGCTAGCCGAGGTACAGGATGCCTGTTTTTAACCTATACCCATGTACCCCACTGGCCTGCATAGACGGAGTGCTACTATTTAGTGAGTAACGACAAACGGGATATTGGTTTTTTCCATCTCCCTTAGTGTGTAGAGTTGGCGCAGCGCAGCGCAAGAGGTCCTCGCCACACCCAGCGGCATCCTCACAGCCCTCGCATCGCGGGCCTGCTAGTGGGCCACTTGGAAAACCATTTGCTCCTTAAATAGTAGCACTCCGTGTAAGAAGAACAATGAGTTACACAGGATAAGCCCCATAAGTTGATGGCTTGCAGCGCAAGCGGCCCGCAACGAGCTTTTGGCCGCCAAACCACGATAACCGACTCCCCAGGAGAATCTGATCGCTATGTATTGCGTAGCTGCTCAGGTATATTTCTTCATGGCTAACAGCGGATAGATACCAAAAAATAGCTCCAAATCGCCGTTTTTGAGCGTTCGGGAAGCCCTGGGAGCCTGCGCAGCGGCTGCGTACGATCAAAAACTCTAATTTTTAGTCCCCCCCTATGTACCCCACTGCCCTGCTTACACGGAGTGCTACGGTAAAGAGAGTGAGCGGCTTGCCGCAGTGCCATCCTCTATGGCCTGCCAGCCAGACCTGACTGCCTCGCCACGGCAGAATCCACCGCCCTGCAAAACCATCTGCAGCGCAGATGTCCGCCAGAGTATTTACACAAACTGACCGATATACCGCGCCACCAGCTCAGGCTGCTCATGGATGATCCAGTGCGTCGCCTCTGGCACGCGGTGCAGCTCTAGTTGTGGGATGTAGTCCTCCAGCCCGTCGAGCAAGGCGGGCGGCAAGGCGATGTCGTTCATGGCCCAAATCACCTGCGTGGGCAGGTTCACCGTCAGCATCTCGCGCGGCAGGGTAATGGCCTTGGCCCCTGGGTCGCTGGCCGTGGGTGGGCGTAGCGGTGAGGCGCGGTACAGGTTGCAGCCGCCCGTGAGGCCATGGTTCCATACACTGCGGTACTGCGCCTTGACCTCGTCGGTCAGCCAGGCAAAGCTGCCCGTGGTGGCAAACATATTGGTAAAGAACTCCCACAAACGGCGATAGTCGTGCTCGGCCAGCAGCTTCTCAGCATCGGGCCGAATCAAAAAGTTCATGTAGGCGCTGGCCGCCTGCTGCGTAGGCGAGCTTTGCAGTTCACGCAAAAACGTACCCGGGTGCGGCGAGTTGATGATGCACAGCTTGCGCATCAGCAGCGGCATTTGGTTGGCCACGTTCCAGGCCACCGCGCCACCCCAGTCATGCGCCACCAGGCAAGCCAGCGGCTGGCCGGGTGACTCGATAGCAATCAACGCCGCTATGTCTTGCACCAAATGCTTTGGCCGATACTGGTCTATGTCGCCAGGGGCAGATGATTTTTCAAACCCCCGCAGATTAGGCGCCACGCAGCGGTAGCCCTTGGCCGCGAAGTGGGCCAAGAGCACGTCCCACACAAAAGCACCCTCCGGAAACCCATGCAAAAACACCATCACAGGCTGGCCTTTTTGCCCAGCGGCGCGGCAGCTCAAGGTGATGCCGTGGGGCAGGGCGAGTTGGAACAATTCAGGCATGTGCAGGTTTCCCTTCAGTACTTCGATGGAAATCAAAGATACGACAAATTCCCCAGTTATCAGCATTATATTTTGAAGTTTGTATATTGGGTATAAATGGATAATTTTGTGGGTATTTCAAAGTGAAACCTATTTAATGGATATAAATGGATAAAATAATGGACATGCTGAACACCCAAACGCTGTCCATCACCGCAGAAACTCTCTCTTTGATCTCAGCTACAGACGAGTTCAAGGGTGCATGGCGCGCCTTTGGCACCATCGCACCAGAGCGGTTGGCCGCACTGCGGCGAATAGCCACGATAGAGAGCGTCGGCTCCTCCACCCGCATCGAAGGCAGCAAACTAAGCGACCGCGATGTGGAGCGCTTGATGGCGGGTCTGGCTGGCCAGAGCTTCACCTCGCGCGATGAGCAAGAAGTTGCAGGCTACGCCCAATTGATGGACTTGGTGTTTGAGTCCTGGCCATACATTCCACTGACTGAAAACCATATCCAGCAACTGCATCGCGATCTCTTAAAGCATGTAGGCAAGGACGATGCCCATCGTGGACGCTACAAAACCCATACCAACACCGTGGTGGCCCGGGATGCAGACGGCAAACTGATTGGCGTCGTGTTTGAAACCGCCACACCCTTTGACACACCGCGCTTGATGGCCGAGCTGCTGGCCTGGTACCGGGCCGAGAAAGACAGCAAAACGCTGCACCCCCTGCTCGCCATCGCGGTATTTGTCGTCACCTTTCTGGCCATCCACCCGTTTGAAGACGGCAATGGCCGCCTGTCCCGCATCTTGACCACACTACTGCTCATGCAAGCAGGCTACGCCTATGTGCCCTACAGCTCGCTAGAGAGCATCATCGAGCAAAACAAAGGCAGCTACTACATCGCCCTGCGCCAAACCCAGCTCACTATCCGCACAGACCAACCTGATTGGCAACCCTGGGTGCAATTTTTTCTGCGTTCACTGCACGCACAGGTAAAGCGACTAGAGAAAAAAGTAGAAACCGAAAAAATTATTCTCGCCGTGTTGCCCGAGCTGTCGCTGCAAATACTGGAGCTGGTGCGTGCACACGGAAGAATCACCATGCAAACCGCAGTGCAGCTCACTGGTGCCAACCGCAGCACCGCCAAAAAGCACATGCAGAAACTGGTGGATGCGGGACACCTGGCGCAGCATGGTGCAGGGCGGGGGGTGTGGTATTCGTTGGCTTGAAGGCAGGATACAAAACCTTGGTTGGTAAATGGCGAAGTTCAGACTTCCTGATCCGCCAGGAATGCTCGATGGCACATTGCCCCCCCCAAAAGAGCAGGTTTTACTCCCTCTCCCGCTCTGCGGGAGAGGGCTGGGGT
>JAYVGI010000404.1:0-3153 GCA_043772355.1 Polaromonas sp. | reverse complement strand
GGTTTCGCATCCCAATATCGAGATATTGGGTAAGAAAACGGCGAAAAATAGACCGCTGCGGTCGATTTGCAGCCGACGATTCCTAAGTCCGACAGGCTGTTAGCTATTTAGTTACCCTCTGGAAGTTCCCATGGAAATCATGCAAAAACATGCATTAGCCAGCGTTATTATTACGTTTTCAGCTACGCTTTTAGTAGCGAGTGTTAGCCACGCCCAAAGCTACCCCACCAAGCCCATCAAATTCATCGTGCCCGTGGCCGCAGGCGGCGGGGCTGACATGATTGCCCGCTCGGTGGCCGAGCGCTTGGGCCGCAACCTGGGCCAAACCTTGGTGGTAGACAACGTGAGCGGCGGCGGCGGCGTAATTGCCTCTGAGACCACCATGCGTAGCGCGCCTGACGGCTACACCCTCATGCAGGGCTACGTGGCCACCCACGCTACCAGCCCGGCGTCGCGCAAGCTCAAATACGATCCTGTCAAAGACTTCACGCCCATCGGCATGATTGGCGGCACCCCTAATGTGCTGATCGTGCCCGTAAGTGTGCCCGCCAACACCGTGAAAGAGTTTGTCGACTACGCCAAAAAGAACGTTGGCAAAATTAGCTACGGCTCGGCCGGGCAAGGCTCACTCACCCACCTGGCGATGGAGCAGTTTAAAGAAGCCACAGGCGTGTTTGCCGTGCATGTGCCCTACCGCGGCATTGCGCCCGCCATTACCGACATGCTCAGCGGCTCCACCCAGGCCATGATGCCCAGCCTGGCGGCAGCCACACCGCACATCCGCTCAGGCAAGTTCCGCCCGCTGGCCGTCACCGGTGCCAAGCGCCACCCCAACTTCCCCGAGGTGCCTACCCTCAACGAGCTGGGCTACAAAGGCTTTGACGGCATGCAGTGGTACGGCATCTTTGGCCCCGCCAAGATGCCCGCAGACATCGTCAAGCGCGTGCACGACGAGCTGCAAAAAACCATCGCCGTACCCGAGCTGAAGCAGCGCCTCAGCGCCGAAGCCGTCGAGCTGATGCCTATGAGCACCGAGCAGTTTGCCAGCTTTGTAGCCGCCGACTATGCGCGCTACCAGCGTGTGGTGAAAGAGCGCAAGCTGGAGCTGAGTAGCGACTAAGCCGAAGTCGAAGCCAGTTTCCGGCCGCGAAGGCCGCGAAGGCCGCGAAGGGCGCGAAGGTTACGCGAAAGACGCGAAATGAATTCATCGTCTTTCGCCGCCTCGCGCCACCCCCGCACTGTGAGTGCTCGAGGATTTTTTTACAACCAAATTTTCATTACTAAATTAACCCACCATGGCCCGTAATACCCAAGTCAGCGCTGACCACAACGCCCCCGCAGTTACCAGCATCCTCGCCCACTTTGTCGCCACCCACCCCAGCCGGGGCTGGTCTGACGCGGTAGACCACGAGGCGCACCGCACCTTCCTCAACTGGCTAGGCTGCGCCATCGGCGCGGCACACCACGAGGCAGGCATCGCCGCCATCAAGGCCGCGCAGGTGCTCGAATCCGCGCCCCAAGCCACCGTGCTCGGCCGCAGCGAAAAGCTCGACATGTGCAGCGCAGCCTTGGTCAACGGCATCAACTCCCACACCTTTGACTTTGACGACACCCACCTCAAAACCATCATCCACCCCGCAGGCCCCGTGGCATCCGCCCTGCTGGCATTGGCTGAAAAAACCGGCGCAACTGGCCGCCAGCTCATCGACGCTTTGGTACTAGGCATCGACGTATCCTGCCGCGTTGGCAACATGATGTACCCCGACCATTACGACCGGGGCTGGCACATCACTGGCTCCACCGGCACTCTTGGAGCCGCCGCAGCCTGCGCCCGCATGCTAGGTTTACCAGAGCAAGCCACGCAAATGGCCATGGGCATCGCCGCCAGCCAGCCGATTGGCATGCGCGAGCAGTTTGGCACCATGACCAAGCCCTTCCACCCCGGCGGCAGCGCCCGCGCAGGCCTGATGAGCACCCTGCTCGCGCAGCAAGGCTTCACCGCCAGCCAACGAGCCATCGAAGCCCCACGCGGCATGGCGCAAACCATCTCCACCAAAAACGACTGGACCGAAATCACCAGCGAACTGGGCCAGCGCTTTGAGATCAGCTTTAACAGCTACAAGCCCTTCGCCTGCGGCATCGTCATCCACCCCAGCATCGACGGCTGCGTGCAACTGCGCAACCTGCACAACATCAATCCCCTGGACATAGCCAAGGTAGAGTTGAAAGTGCACTCCCTCGTGCTGGAGCTCACCGGCAAAAAGACGCCGAAAGACGGCCTGGAAGCCAAGTTCAGCGTCTTCCACTCTTGTGCTGCGGGGTTGATGTTTGGCCAGGCAGGCGAAGACGAATACTCCGACACCATCGTGCAACGCGCCGACACCATCGCCCTGCGCGACAAAGTCTCTGCCGTGGTGGACAACTCCATCGACGAAGCCTCGGTAGACGTGACCATCACGCTGAACAACGGCACGGTGCACCACCTGTTCGTCGAGCATGCGATTGGCTCCATCCACAAGCCGTTGACGGATGCGATGCTGGAGGGCAAGTTCCATAGCTTGGTTGACCCGGTGCTGGGCAAAGAGCGCGCTGATGCGTTGATTGCGGCTTGCTGGGATCTGGGTAATGCGCCTAACGTTGCTGCCTTGGTAAAACTCTCTCAACCCTGATGTCTTTCCCCCTCTCCCCCCGGGAGAGGGCAGGGGTGAGGGCTCTTCCACGGGGCTAACGGCTCATGCTTCGCGCCACCACGCCCGCCGCCACGCCGCAGTGCCCACGCCACCCGAGCCCCGGCCCGCTTCGCGGTAAGCCTAGGATGAAATCAGCTGTTAGCCAGCAAAAAAAATACCGGTTCAGCTGCGCAATACATAGCACGCAGACTCACTTGAGCTGGCGCTTGAGTTGCCTTGGCGGCCAAAACAACAGCAGAGTAGTCCAAACCGTCCAGGGAATTCAGATTATGGGCATTCCCCTGTGTACCCCATTGGCCTGCTTAGACGGAGTGCTACTATTTAGTGAGTTACCATATTTTCAAGCACCCCCTGGTACGCAAACCGATTTGGAGCTTGAGAGCATGCGCGGTGATGGGACAAAATTGACCATCCGCGGCTTGTTGCATTATTTGTACAACGAAGCAGGGTTGACGCGCTGGAC
>JAYVGI010000403.1:0-5078 GCA_043772355.1 Polaromonas sp. | reverse complement strand
CCACCGTCACCGGGCTGAGCACCTGCACATTAAAGCTGGCGCTGTTATTACCTGCGTTGCCCGCCGGTTCACCACCACCGCTGACGCTGGCTGTGTTGGTCAGGCTGGCTGGGGCACTGCTGTCGACAGTGACGGTCAGGTTGATACTCGGATACGCAGTATTAGGTGCCAAGGCATCGCCCCGAGAGCAGGTAAACGTTTGGCCTGCCACCGTGCAACCCCAACCGGTGCCAGTACCACTGACAGGCAGTAAACCTGTTGGCAAAGTGTCCACCACAGTCACCGCGCCGGTGCTGGCCCCGCTGCCGGTGTTGGTCACGTCCAGCACAAACGTAGCGCCTGTGGTTTGCCCTTTGTAAAAGCTGGCGCTACCCGACTTGGTCAAACGCAAATCCGGTGCCGAGACCGACAGCGTGGCAGATACGGCGGCGTTGTTGCTGCCCGAGCTGACGCTGGTCACACTGCCTACAGGAATGGTATTCACATAAGCCCCACCCGTGGCCGCCACCACCTGGACCACCAGGGTGCAGGTGCTGGCGGGCGCTACGCTGCCGCCCGTGGCGCTCAGTGCCGTGGCATTGGCAACAGGCGCAAACACCAGCGCGCCGCAGCCCGTGCTGGAGCTAGCGGGGGACGTAGCCACCACCAGCCCAGCGGGGAAATTGTCGGCAATGGCCAGGCCCGTCATCGCGCTGGCACCGGGGTTGAACACGGTGATCGCCAACTGCGAGGTTTGCAAGGTGCTCACCGCGCTGGGCGTAAAGCTCTTGGCAATCGGGTAGCCCTGCACGATGCTGGTGGTGTCGCTAGCGCTGTTGTTGCTGGTCTTGCTGGCCGCCTCTGAGCCACCGCTGACGTTGGCTTGGTTTACCAAGCTGGCAGGCGCATTGATATCGACGTTCGCGGTCACCACAATGGGCGGATAGCTCACGCCCGGTGCCAGCACGTCGCTGCGCGTGCAACTCAAGCCGATGCAGGCCCAACCCGTTCCGCTCAGCGTAACCGACGACAGCCCAGCAGGAGGCACCTCAGTGACGGTCACCACACCGCTGGTGGACGCTTGCCCAGAGTTGCTGACCACCACGCTGTACACAACGCCGGTTTGCCCGGCAAAAAAGTTACCCGTATGGGTTTTGGCGATAGTCAAATCGGGCGATGCCACAATCACGCGGGCCGGTTGATCCCCGGGCTGGGTAGCATCTGCGTCACTGGTGTCCGTAGACACTGTGCCCAAGGTTTGGGCCTTGGAAGTGACCACGCCAAAGTTATCGATAATCGTGTCGCCAGGTGTGCCCGGGTTCACCGTCACGCGAAAGCGAACCACGGTAAACGCATCGCCTGGGGTCACTTTGCCGCCCGCAGTGGCATTGGCCCCCACGCCAGCGCGGATCACCACCTGGTTGGATGCCGCTACATATTCGGCCTGGTCATCCCCAGCCGCATCGGTCTTGGCCCCGGCGTTGGCACCACCCGTAATCACAATCGAGTTGGGCACATAGGTGGTATTGGCCGGCAGCGTGTCCCGCAAAATCACCTCGATCGCTGGATCTTGCCCCGTATTGCCAAAGGTCAGTTCGTACTCCAGCACATCCCCCGGCAGCACCGCACCGCCATTGAGATCGGTGACTCTTTTGCTCAAAGTGTCCTTCACGTTGGGCACAAAAATATCGGTCGCCAGCGTCACCACACCCAAGTCAATCGTCTCCGAACTGGAAGACACCCGCACTACAGCCGAGGTTGCTCCGTTGGGCAATGGTGTGTTGGGTTTGGTGATGTCGGCGTCGTAGCCCAGGGTGTTGAGGTGCGCCGGATTACGCGTGACCACATTGGCGCCGCCATTGCTGATCGTGCTGTTAAAGTAATCGTTTTGCGGGTTCACCGCATTGAACACTGGGCTCAAAGTGGTCGCGGTTTGGCCAAACTGCAAGCCCGCCGTACCCTCGACAGAGCCCCGGTCGCCGTCATAGCCAATGGTGCCGATGCTGGTGCTGACCGGGCCGACCGGGGGCGTCAAAAAACCAGACAAAGCAATATTGATACCGCCACCCGCCGTCGCGCTGTTGACCCGCTGGTAGCCGTCATAGACTGCCAAGTTGCGCATAGGCAAAGTGGTATTGGAATACACCACCACCAATGTCCAGCCCGCATAGACGTTAGCGGCTCCCGGGTTGGAGTACACGTTGGCAACCGTGTAGTTACCCGCCAAATTACCTGCCGATGCCGCCACCAAAGACGTGACATCGGCGAAGCCTTGGTAAACGTTGGTGCCCGCAAAGGTGTCTAGCGTAGAAGAAGAGACCGTGACATAAGCGGAGGAACTGGGTGTTTTAAACAGCACGTTTCTACGCCCAGCATTGGCTGAATCGCCCGCCCAATACAAACCTGCAAATTCCACCGCCGAGCCCCCGGGAACCACAATTTGGGCAGAGCTAGAGCTGAAAATCCCCGCAGTCGCATCAATATTGATGTACTGCATGGTGTAGTTGTTGTTCGTGCCGGGACCCGGCATGGTGCCTTGCAAAGCGGTGCAACCCGCCGCCGCCGTGTTACAGGTCATCAGGCTGTTGGACACAAAGGTAATGTCACCTTTGGTGTTTTTAGAAAACCTAGGGACAAAAGCACGCTGCGCATAAGCTGACGACACCAGAGCCGCGAGGACTACCAGTGCCAAAAACCTTAAAAACCTAAGTCGCATAAATGTATTAGTACAAAACGTTATTTCTTGTAACCTCACATTATGTCTGCACAAGCCCAGTTTCAGCCGCTTTAAATATTCAATATGTGCGATGCATCACGATAGAGTGACGGAACGCCGATTTTGTAAAATGCTTGTGTCAATGCTTTAGTACTTCAAAAAGCACTGACGCGCTACGCGGCAAACGCAGTCATGGCATCCAAGTTGCCCGGCTGCATCGGCTTAGCTTGCATACATGATCCGGCCAATAGGGCGGGCGCTTGACGGCCCAGCACACAGCAGATCCAACGGAGATCGCCAAGAAGCCATGCACCATGGCAACGGTATGCCAAATCGGTAAATACACATAATTTTTCATAAACTCAGCTGTAATAGACCTATTTTCGTTAAATAGATCACGAATTAAGCAGTCAAATCAGCGAGGTACATAAATTCGCATAAATAAAAATCCCCGCCCCAAGGGGCGGGGTATTCAGAACAGCCCTGGCTGATGGTGATGTTGCTGGTATTCCTGCCCTTGACTCTGCACGTACCTGCTTATCGTGTTCTCGTCCCCGTGCTTACTCACCGTGCTTACTCACCGTGCTTGCAAAGTATCCATCCGTCCAAAACTCCCCTCCCCACAACTTCTTCTTCACCTGCGGGCAACGCTTGAATACCTCTCTGGCCGTTACGCTCTTAATTAGCGTCACGATCTTTGTCACACTGTATGTCGGCACGGATTGCACCAGAAAATGTACATGGTCTTTGTCTGCTCCAATCTCCAAAAACTTCACCTCATAACGCCACTCAATTCCAAGGCACCTCTCCTTCAACACCTCTTCGACTTGCTCGTCGAACACGGTTCTGCGGTATTTCGCCGGAAACACTAAGTGATACAGTAATACCGTGACGTTGTGATCTTTATGAATGTATTCGCTCATCCACCAAGAATACCGCCCCAAGGGGCGGGGAATTTACCCATAATGATTTAAGGGTTTTCAAACCGCTGCTAACGGCATGCGCAGCCAGAAAAAGCTTCAAAATGGGCCGTTTGGAGCCGTTTTTAAGATATCAACGGGGCTGCAGCTCTCTAGAATAATGCGGGAGCAGCTACTGTATATGTAGCACTATGAATTGGCTATGCAGGCCCCGTAGGTGCGCCCAGGGTGCTCATCCGCAGCCAGAACCCCCGGTGCGCTGCCAAGCTGGGGTCTGGCCTTTTTCATCACCGCGACTTGGATGCCCGCTTGGTACGGGCCCTCACATGCACCGGCCCTCACATGCACGGGCTCCAGCCTGTACCGGCCTGCGCATGTCCCAGTCTTCCACCGCAGACCTTGTTCGCTGGCGGTGCTTTCTGGCCGATGGATTGACCACTGTTAGCGCAGGCGCGGCGCTGGCCGCTTGGAGGGGCGTAGATTCGCTGGAATGCGCTTGGATGCGCTCGGCGATGGGCTTGGAAGCACCTGTACAGACCTGCATACCCAATTTCGCACGCTACACATACAGTAGCTGCTCCCGCATCATTCTAAAGCGCTGCAGACCTATTACCATCTTAAAAACGGCTCAAAACAGTCCATTTTGAGGCTTTTTCTACCTCTGCATGCCGCTGGATGTCTTTTGAAAATCCTTAAATTATGCGAATTTATGTACCTCTCTAAATTTACGCATTACTTAGTGATTTATTTTCCTAAAATATATTTTTTAGATATTTTTGTGAAAAACTATGCATATTTACCGAATTAGTATAACTTTGCAGTGCAGCCTAGCTGCCTGAAATTCCCGCCAGCCTGATAACGAACAAAACGAACGGGGGACATCGGCCTGATCCTCTACAAAAGCGAAGTAGCAGTAGCGCCATCAGCCTGATCCAGTACAAAAGCCCAGCGCATGCAAATTGATGCACTTTGAACGAGTCATAGCAAAAAACGAGGCAGGGAACAAACCTCAAAACCGGTTTTCTCGAAGCCTTTTTTAACGCACCAACCAGGCTGTAGCCCCACAAAATATGACGGGCGAAGCTACTGAATGTGCAGCGTACCTATTGCCGAAAATTACTTGCAACAACGACAGTAATGATTTAGAAATGGAATAAGTATCGAAGCCGAGAAAGGGCTTGCCTCAGGCTTTGTCCAAGGCAATGGCGGCTTGTTGTCGCGCGGCTTCAGTTTCTACCGGGTTGGTTATGGTCGGCTGCGCGGCAGGCACCCGCTCGGCAAGGTGATGCAGGTATATCTGCGATCTTTGTCGATGATCTACAGCACTTAGGGCGGTGGAAAAATCCAATATCCCGTTTATGCCTGGGCGGCTATCAGCGCGTCCCTATCGCCCAAAGGCAGGTCTTGCCAGTGGCACCGGTGGGCATTGCGGATCGTAAATATCGCCTGTGGTGACGTAAAAA
>JAYVGI010000402.1:0-2023 GCA_043772355.1 Polaromonas sp. | reverse complement strand
CACGGGCTTGGCAGGGCGGTGCTGCAGGTACAGCGCCAGCGCTGCCTTAGCCGTCTCGGTGGCCAGTAGCGGGTCGATGATGATCAGGCCCGTAGTGCCTTCCACAATGGTCATGTTGGAGATGTCCATCCCGCGTACCTGGTAGACCCGCTCGGTTACCTTAAACAAGCCGTGAATGGCGTTGAGCTGGGCCTGGCGCCACAGGCTGGGGTTGACAGTGTCGGGCGAGTCCTTGGCCGGGTCCGCGTTTTGCAAAAAAGCGTAGGGCTTCATGCTCCATACCGGGAAGGGTGCGCCGCTGGTGTTGGGTACCAAAGCATCAGGCACAGCCGCGATAAAGCCGCGCTGCGCATCGTCAAAATCGGCCCGGTTAGCAAAGGGCAGGCTGGTGCGCACCTGGGCGTTGGCGGCGCGGGTGGCGGGCTGGGCATCTTGGCTGGCGGGTGCTTGGGCTTGCGCCAGAGATGTGCACAGGGCCAATGTGCAGAGGATGGCAAACGAGGTGGGAAGGGTTTTCATAAGAGAGTAGTAAGTAGCAAAGGTGTTTTTATGGAGCGTTCACGCTAGGCTTTAAGCCCACGCGCTTGGCACGCCGTGCAAAACCCTTGTCGTCAAAGGTGGCAACCGATGCGCAACTGCGGTAGCTGGCGTGGTGCAAGGCATCGGCAAAATCGAAGCCTTGGGCTAACGCATTGGTGGCCGCTTGTACGGCGACTTTGTCCTCTATCTCCACTTGCGCCAGGCTAAGCAAATGCGCCAGCACCTGCTGCGTTTGGCGCGGGGTCAGGCCATAGCGTCCACGCAGCACCCATTCCAGCTCCAGCACCACGGTTTTGCTCACCATCAGGCGCTTGCCACCGTCCACCAGTACACGCGCCGCCTCGCATTGCTTCAACGTGGCGGCATCGTCCACGCCCGGTGTGGCGGCCACGTAGTAGCGCGCCAGGATAATGGTGTCCAGGCCGATCATGGCAGCCTACTACTTGGCCAGCAGCGTAGCTACGTCAAAATCTGCGGGGGCGTGCTTCACCTTGGCCTTGACCATACCAAAGCCACTTTTAGGCGCTTGGGCACTAGGCTGCACCGGCCGTACGCCGACAAAAGTGCCGGTAGAGAAAAACTCCACCGCCGCGCCCTCCCGAAAACCAAAGCTGTGCCGCAGCGCAGCCGGTATGGTGACTTGGCCTTTACTGGTCATGGTGGAATGCATGGGTGCCTTAGGGTATTACGTGGTAATAGCTTATTGTAAGGGAGGCGAATCGGCGGGTCTAGACGCTGACAGACGCTGGCCAACGCAAGACGGGGAGGGCTTTATGCTGCAAAACACTTATGAGGCCGCGCGCCATATAGTGGCCAGCAGCGATAGTTTGGTGCTGTCACAAGCCGCATTTGAAGACTGCCGTTGATGTCAAGGACGAGTCAGCCAAAGCGTTTTATACAAAGCTGGGTTTTAAGGCCACTTTGAATGATCCGCTATGCTTGTATTTGCCGATAGCTACGATCGAGGCAATAGCCTTACTTGAATCGTAAACCAGGCTGTATTGAAGGCTATTACCCGTCGCTGGGTACGGCAGGAGCAGTTAGCCTTTTTTCATCCAAAACGCGGTGCCAGTCTTTTCGGCACCATTGAATCTTGCATCTTTGAATACTTGGGCCAGTGGTGCAAGCAATTCAGGATCGTAGTAAGAGAGATAGGTGTTTGGCAAAATAATTTCATCGCCCCCAGCTCCCCCAATCAGGTATGACGCTAGCAAATACTGTTCGTTGTAGTAGCGCTCTTTCCACTCGTCAGGATAATCCCATGGAATAAAAATGTCATGCAAGCCGTAGATAACGCCTTTGGGCAGGGTGGGCAGAATTTCAGTAAAAAATACAGTGACATCAGAATTCGGGAAAGACCGATGGCTATTGTCAATAAATAAAATGGTTCTTCGTCGATTTCACTGTGATTTTTCCCTTCACTCCGTGCTCATATTTAATTTGCCACAATGAAACCGACTCAAAATACGGTGTTTAAACCTTA
>JAYVGI010000401.1:0-7337 GCA_043772355.1 Polaromonas sp. | reverse complement strand
GCGTCTTTAGAGGCATTTTCTGATGTGCAGTGTGCGCGAACCGCTACTTTTTTGCTAGCACCTTTTTGCTGCGCCCAGCGCTGGCAGCACACCTGCGCCATATTGAAATATTCGGGGACTTGCCAGCGAAAGTTGCGGTAAATGCTGTCGTAGTGGTCTGCTTGCATGGTGTTTATTTGCGCCGCTCTAGACAACGGTCTATTGCGTGACGGCGCACAATGCGCTGCCCTCGTATGATTATGGTCATGTACACCCTTAAAAAGCCCTCACGCAGTGAATTTATACCCATTCGCAAGCACCAATATCACGTTCATGTGTGGGGCACGCCACGCCCAGGGGTGCCCCCCTTGGTCATGCTGCACGGCTGGATGGACGTGGGCGCGTCGTTTCAGTTTGTGGTGGACGCGCTGGCCCATGACCGCTACGTGATTGCCCCCGACTGGCGCGGCTACGGCCAAACCACCGGGCCCGAGACCGACAACTACTGGCTGGCCGACTATCTGGCCGACCTGGACTTTTTGCTCGACCACTACAGCCCCGGCGCACAAGTAGACCTGCTGGGCCACAGCATGGGCGGCAATGTGGTGATGCTGTATGGTGGCGTGCGCCCCGAGCGCATCCGCCGCCTGATTAACCTGGAAGGCTTTGGCATGCCTGCCACCGTGCCCACGCAGGCCCCGGGCCGCTACGCCAAGTGGATGGACGGCCTCAAGTCCCTGCAACGCGGCGAGCTGGATCTGCGTGCCTACCCCGAAGTGGGTGGCGTAGCCCGCCGCTTGATGAAGACCAACCCACGCCTGTCCCAAGACAAAGCCGACTGGCTGGCCCAGCACTGGGCCGCACCCAACGCGCAAGGCCAATGGCAGATTTTGGGCGACCCGGCGCACAAGATCGTCAACGCCCACTTGTACCAGGTGGAGGAGGCCAAGGCCTGCTACACCCGCATCAGCGCGCCCCTGCTGGCGGTAGAGGCCAGCAGCAACGAGATGGGCAACTGGTACAAGGGCGGCTACACGCTGGAGCAATACCATGAGCGGCTCAAGGTGGTGCCCAACGTACAGGTTAAAGTGATTCAAGACGCAGGCCATATGCTGCACCATGACCAGCCAGAGCAACTGGCGGCGATGGTGGAGGCGTTTTTGGCTTGATATTCACGCGCTACCGGCGCCGAACTGGCGCTGGTAACCTCTACGTTCAGCGCCACACATAAAAAAACGCAGCCGAGGCTGCGTTTCTTACAAGGTACAAGTACAGGATTAAGCTGCCGTAGGTGCCGGGTTGGCCACCACAGGTGCCCCGCCAGAGCCGCCGTCACCACCCGCAGGCGGGATACGTGGAGTCCAGTCTTTCGGTGCACTCGGAGGGCGGCCCGCCATGATGTCGTCTAGCTGGCTCATGTCAATGGTTTCCCATTCCAGCAGGGCCTTGGCCATGGCGTGCATCTTGTCGCTGTTGTCTTCAATCAGCTTGCGCGCCTGGGCGTACTGGGTGTCGATGATGGCGCGTACTTCCTTGTCCACCATCTGCATGGTGTGCTCGCTCATGCTGGTGGTCTTGGTCACGCTGCGGCCCAAGAACACCTCGCCTTCGTTCTCCGCATACACCATGGGGCCCAGCGCGTCGGTCATGCCGTAGCGCATCACCATGTCGCGGGCCAGGCTGGTGGCGCGCTCAAAGTCGTTGCTGGCACCAGTGGTCATTTGCTTCATGAAGACTTCTTCGGCAATGCGGCCGCCAAACAGCATGGCGATTTGATTGAGCATGAACTCTTTGTCATAGCTGTAGCGGTCTTGCGCGGGCAGGCTCATGGTCACGCCCAGGGCGCGGCCACGGGGGATGATGGTGACCTTGTGCACCGGGTCGCACTTGGGCAGCAGGCGGCCGATCAGGGCGTGGCCACTCTCGTGGTAGGCGGTGTTGCGGCGCTCTTCCTCGGGCATGACCATGCTTTTACGCTCAGGGCCCATCAAGATTTTGTCTTTGGCTTTTTCAAAGTCCTGCATTTCCACCACGCGGGCGTTGCGGCGCGCGGCCATCAGGGCGGCTTCGTTGCACAGGTTGGCCAGGTCAGCACCGCTCATGCCGGGCGTGCCGCGTGCAATCACGTTGGGGCTCACGTCTTGGCCCAAAGGCACTTTGCGCATGTGCACGCCCAAAATCTGCTCGCGGCCCCGGATATCAGGCAGCGTCACATACACCTGGCGGTCAAAACGGCCGGGGCGCAAGAGGGCTGCGTCCAAAATGTCAGGGCGGTTGGTGGCAGCGACGACGATCACGCCGACATTGGTTTCAAAGCCGTCCATCTCCACCAGCATCTGGTTGAGGGTTTGCTCGCGCTCATCATTACCACCGCCCAAGCCTGCGCCGCGCTGGCGGCCTACGGCGTCGATCTCGTCAATAAAAATAATGCAAGGCGCATTCTTCTTGGCGTTGTCAAACATGTCGCGCACGCGGGACGCTCCCACGCCGACGAACATTTCTACAAAGTCGGAGCCGCTGATGCTGAAGAACGGTACTTTGGCCTCACCCGCAATCGACTTGGCCAACAGAGTTTTACCCGTCCCGGGAGGGCCGACCAGCAGCAGGCCGCGCGGGATACGCCCACCCAGCTTTTGGAACTTGGCCGGGTCTTTCAAAAAGTCCACCACTTCCTTGACTTCTTCTTTCGCTTCGTCGCAGCCAGCTACGTCAGCAAAGGTGACGGTGTTGGTGTTCTCGTCCAGCAAACGCGCTTTGCTTTTGCCGAAGCTGAACGCCCCACCCTTGCCGCCACCCTGCATTTGGCGCATGAAGTACACCCACACGCCAATCAGCAGCAGCATCGGGCCCCAGCTAATCAAGATGGTGGTTAGCAGCGAAGCTTCTTCGCGCGCCTTCACGTCAAACTTCACACCGTTGTTGATGAGGTCGCCCACCAAGCCACGGTCCAGGTAGGTGGCGTTGGTGCGCACCTTGCTGTCGTCGTTGCGAATGGCAGAAATCTCGGTGCCGCCCTGGCCCTCGGCAATGGTGACCTGTTTGATCTGCTTGGAGCGCACTTGGTCCAAAAACTCGGAGTACCCGACGTAGCCCGACGATGCCGCTCCGCCCTTGGTCTCAAACTGTTTGAACACGGTGAAAAGCACCAGTGCAATAACAAGCCATACCGCGACTTTAGAAAACCATTGGTTATTGTTCAAAACAAACGCTCCACGGGCTGTATGCCCTATGCTGATTCAGATGCGCCCTATTTTAGGCTTTTCAAGGCAGGTTTTACGGGCATCTGGGGGTAACAGGGTGCTTTAGAGGGCTATTCGTGCAGATTTGGCGAATTTACGCCGGCTTGGACGCCAAGGTCTTCAAGCCCATGCCCACCAAAAACGTCTCCGATGACTTGTCGCGGCTGGACTTGGGTTTGAGCGATTTGACGACTTTGAAGGTGCTTCTGAACAGCTTGACGATGGGCTCATACGCGCCGCCATGGAACAGCTTGACCACCAGCGCGCCCTCGGGTTTGAGCTGATTTTGCGCAAAATCTACCGCCAGCTCGATCAGCAGCTCGATGCGGGCGGCATCGGTGTCGGCGATGCCGGACAGGTTGGGTGCGATGTCGCTGACCACCACGTCTACCACGCGCGGCCTGGCGCTGGGGTAGGTGACGCTATCGGGCTTGGAGATTGGTTTAGCCTCTTCTTTTAAAGCTATATCAGACTCTAGCCCTCTAGAATATTGCGGGAGCAGCTCTATTTTTGATAGTAAGGTATCCAGCGTAGATTGCTCGGTAAAGTCGCCCAAAATGAACTCCACGCCCTCTATCGGCTCCATGGGCAAGATGTCCAGCGCGATGATGGTGCCGTTGAGCGCACCCACCGCTGCGCCCGTGGGCGAGAGGCGACGGCGCACGTACTGGCTCCAGGCACCGGGGGTTGATCCTAAGTCAACCACGATGTTGCCCGGCTTGATGAGCTTGAAGGTTTCGTCAATCTCCTTGAGTTTGTACGCCGCCCGCGCCCGGTAGCCGTCAATTTTGGCCTGCTTGACGTAAGGGTCGTTCACATGGTCGTTCAGCCAGGCTTTATTGACTTTTTTGGATTGGGTTTTGGTCTTCATGAGTCTGTAGAGGAGGTCACGTAAAAAGCGCGAAAAATACGCGAAAAACGCCAAATATAAAACTTGAAAAAAATCAATATTGGATCTTTATATTAAATTTTTTGGGCGTTTTTTGCGCTCTTTTAGCGTTTTTCGCGTTACCTCTGGTTTTTTGCGGGCACTTTTATCGGTAGGGATGTTCTGATTAGAGACGATAATTGTCCCATGACTAGACTAACCCTTACCATCCAGCAACGTAAAGCCCACCGGGCCGACGCGCACCACCTTGATCCGGTGGTCATGATCGGGGGCGACGGCCTCACCCCCGCCGTGCAAAAAGAAGTGGACAGCGCCCTCAAATCCCACGGCCTGATCAAAGTGCGCGTGCTCGGCGACGACCGCGAGGCGCGCCTGGGCTTCTACAACACCCTGGCCGACGAGCTGGGTGCAGCGCAGATCAATAGCATCGGCAAACTGCTGGTGCTGTGGCGGCCCAAGGTGGCCAAAGAAAAAACGGTAGACGAAGACCGCATGTCCGGCCCCAAAGACGTGAAAATTTTGAAATACAGCAGCCGTGGCGGCCAACGCCCCGAAGTCAAAACCCTGCGCGTGCTCGGCAACGAACGCCTCACACGCGGCGGTACGGTGAAGCGGGCCAAGGTGATGCAAAAGTCTGTGAAGAAGGCTTCGCAGGGCTAAGGTCGAATACGAACTTCCAAATACGGACTTCCGGACGCAGAGGACGCAAAAGTTACGCAAAGGACGCAAAAGGAATACAAAAAGATTCGGATGCAAAATCCCATTGAGCTATCTTGGTATTGCGAAATCGATTTTCTTAAATTCAATTGAGCTTTTTTTGTTTAACAATTTAATTCTTTTTGTGTTTTTCTAATTTTGGTATTTTTTTTCTCCGGTTTTCTTTTGCGTCCTTTGCGTAACTTTTGCGACCTCTGCGTCCGGAAGTCCGCTTTAGAAATCTCAGCCAAACTACACAACCTTGAATTACCCCACCCCAGCCACATCTAAAAACCCATGATCAATCCGCTTTTAGACTTTACCGATCTCCCCCAGTTCGCCGCCATCCAGCCCGCCCACGTAGCCCCGGCCATGGATGCGCTGCTAGTACAAGCCAATGCGGCGCTAGAGAAAGTCACCGCCAAAGACTTCCCCGCGCAGTGGCTGGCCATGAGCAAAGCGCTGGACGTGGTGAATGAAAAACTGGGAAGAGCCTGGGGCGCAGTGAGTCACCTGAACTCCGTAGCCGACACCCCCGAGCTGCGCGCGGCCTACAACGAGGCGCTGCCCAAGATTACCGAGTTTTACACCCGTCTGGGCAGCGACGAGCGTCTGTATGCCAAGTACCAAGCCATGGACACGGCCACGCTCAACACCGAGCAGGCCAAGGCACACAGCAACGCCATGCGCGGCTTCAAACTGGGCGGTGCCGACCTGCAAGGCGCGGCCAAAGAGCGCTTTGCCGTCATTCGAGAGCGCCAAGCCGAGATCAGCCAAAAATTCAGCGAAAACGCGCTGGACAGCACCGAGGCCTATGCCTACTACGCCACACTGGACGAGCTGGCAGGCGTGCCTGCCGACGTGGTGCACACCGCGCGTGAGGCTGCAAAAAAGCAGTCCGAAAAAGACGGTACACCCGACGACGGCAAACGCCACAAGCTGAGCCTGAAAATGCCCTGCTACCTGCCCATCATGCAGTTTGCCACCAGCAGCGCCTTGCGTGAGACGCTTTACAAAGCCAACACCACCCGCGCGTCAGAGCTGTTCGAAGTGGAAGGCAAGCCTAGAGCAGAGTTTGACAACAGCGCCATCCTGCGCGAGACCATCGCCCTGCGCAATGAAGAGGCCGTATTGTTGGGCTACCAAAACTATGCCCAAGTCTCCATCGTCCCCAAAATGGCCGACTCGCCCGAGCAAGTCATCACCTTCCTGCGCGATCTGGGCAAGCGTGCCCGCCCCTACGCCGAAAAAGACCTGGCCGACATGCGCGAATTTGCCGCCAAAGAGTTGAGCCTGAAAAACCCACAAGCCTGGGACTGGCCCTACATCGGCGAAAAACTGAAAGAAGCGCGCTACAGCTTCAGCGAGCAAGAGGTCAAGCAATACTTCACCGCGCCCAAGGTGCTGGCGGGTTTGTTCAAAATTATCGAGACCTTGTTTGAAGTGGCGATTGTCAAAGACACGGCCCCGGTGTGGAACAGCAAAGTGGAGTTCTACGCCCTGCAACGTAATGGCAAAACCATCGCCCAGTTCTACCTGGACCAGCCCGCCCGCACCGGCAAACGCGGCGGTGCCTGGATGGACGACGTGCGCGCCCGCTGGCTGCGCCCCGACACGCTCGCGCTGCAAACGCCCATCGCCCACCTGGTGTGCAACTTTGCCGATGGCGTGGATGGTAAGCCCGCGCTGCTGACACACGACGACGTGACCACCCTCTTCCACGAGTTCGGCCACGGCCTGCACCACATGCTCACGCAGGTGAACGAACGCGATGTGAGCGGCATCAGCGGCGTGGAGTGGGACGCGGTGGAGCTGCCCAGCCAGTTTATGGAAAACTTCTGCTGGGAGTGGGACGTGCTCAAACACATGACCGCGCATGTAGACACCGGCCTGCCCCTGCCGCGCGCGCTGTTTGACAAAATGCTGGCCGCCAAAAACTTCCAGAGCGGCCTGCAAACCCTGCGGCAAATCGAGTTCTCGCTGTTTGACATGCTGCTGCACCAAAACGGCGGCGAGGCGCTGCAGGTGCTGCAAAAAGTGCGCGACGAGGTCTCGGTATTGCAACCCCCCGCTTACAGCCGCACACCCCACACCTTCAGCCACATCTTCTCCGGCGGCTATGCGGCGGGCTACTACAGTTACAAATGGGCTGAGCTACTCTCCGCCGATGCGTATGCCGCGTTTGAAGAAACCGCCACGCCATCCGGAGCGCAGCCATCGGCTAATATGGCGGCTGGCAAGCGCTACCGGCAAGAGATTTTGGAAGTCGGCGGCAGCCGGTCAGCCATGGACAGCTTTAAGGCGTTTAGAGGGCGCGAACCACAAATCGACGCGCTGCTGCGCCACCAAGGCATGGCCTAAGCACTGCATGGGCAGCGTGTTTACCGATCCAGGAGTTACCATGAACGCTATTAAAACCGCAGCTGCTTGCGCAATATCTGCATTGGCTTTAGCTGGTTTCAGCTTCCAGGTGCAGGCCCAGCAGATGTACCGCATTGTCGGGCCAGACGGCAAGGTCACCTTTTCTGACCAAC
>JAYVGI010000400.1:0-6621 GCA_043772355.1 Polaromonas sp. | reverse complement strand
CGCGCATCCTCACATCGGAGGAGAAAACGTAAATAAATTTGTAACAGTTTCGGCTTGGATGCGGCTTGGCCGAACTTGACGATGGCGGATCTTGAGCAGCGTGGCGCTGGAAAACGACCGCTACGCATTACGTAGCGGCTCAGCTATATTTATCCGCGGCTATCGGCTGATAGGTGCAAAAAATCCCGCAAAATTACAGTTGTGAGGGGTTTGGGAGGCCCTGGAAACCAGGACACCGGCTGAAACCCAGGAATTTGCCGGTTTGGCAGCCGCTTTGATATGCTTATGGCGCTGTAGCCAGCCATAAATATGCGGGAGCAGCTATGGAATAAGGAGTGCCTTGCGGTGTTAAAAAAAGCCTGGCAGGCCGCGATCCGCGTGGATGGCAGGGCTTGGCACGCAGTTGTGCGGCCCGCAAATAGAGTTTCATAGGATTATCCTGTGTCACCCCCAAGCCTGCCTATATAGAATGCTACGATAAATAGAGTGGCAAGGCTATTGCGGCGCAAACCATCACCGCAACGTGGTCGTGCCACAACAGCCAGACATCAGCGACCTGGGCTTGGAGACCATGGCGCGCCTGAGGAAAAGCGTGGACGCCCACCACCACGGCATCGAAGAAGCCCTGGGCCCGCGCAAAACCACCCAGCTCAAGCGCTTGCTGGAAAACTTTATTGAAGAGCTGGAAGCGCAGTAACTGCGCTGGCGCAGTGGATGTCCGCTACTTTACGGCGGCAGCGTCGGTGATGCGGTAGTACAAACCGTAGGGGTCATCGCTGAGCACGGCAAATTTACCTTCTACCACCACCGGGTCGAGCGTGTATTTGATGGGCGTTTTGGTGCGCACTTCTACCATGCTCTCGGGGCCTCCGGGCACACAGAAGCCGCAGCTCATGGGCACGGAGGTGAGCAAAAAGTGACGCTGCTTCTCGCCCGGCTCCAGCGGCATCATGAAGCCTTGTATGCGCTGGGACTTTTGGTTCAGCGCCATCTGGTCCATGGTGTAGACCGGGGTGATTTTGTTTTTCTCAGTTTTGGTTTTGATGGACGTGAGCACGGCCCAAGGCACCACGTCGGCACGCTCTTGCAGCGGGGCGAAGGGACTGTCGGGGCTGTGCACGCCAGCGCCCTGCCCGGCTGGCGCACCGAGCGCGCCCGTCGTGGGCGCGGTAGTGGGCGCATTGGCAGGTGCCGTGGCTGTGGCGCTAGCGGCCGCAGGCGAGGCGGCTAAAGCGGCCTTGGCTACCGGCTTGGCACCCGGCATGGGTGAGCTCAATTGGGCATTGGCCGGGGTGGTAGCGAGTGATGCAAGCCCCATCAGGAGGGCGGTGATTAATTTAGTGTTCATGTTTCATTCCACAGTCTTTACCAATCCCTAGACCTTTGCAGGCGGCTTGTAGTTCCTTTTGGCACAGCTCTTGTTTCTTTCCAGACTCCAGGCATTTGGCCGCCGCCTCGTGCGCTGCGGCCATGGCGCGGTGGCGCTGAACATCTTTTTTAGTCTCATCTACAGAATGCTGCGCTACGCTATGCATAGCTGCTCCCGCAATAAGCAAGCTGGCTAACAGCTGTTTTAAGTTGAAAACGGAGGTTAATTTAATCATATGCTTATCTCGACTGCAAAATTTTCAATACATCCAAACGGTAGGCCGCCAGTACCGGCAGCAGGGCGGCCAATAAGGCTAATAGTACCGCGCCAGCCATTACCCACAGTTGCTCAGGTAACCATATCCAACCCGTGATGGGAATCGAGCGGTCTGCGGCCAATAAAGATCCTACCAAACCGGTTAAACCATGGCCCATTGCCAAGCCTAATGCTCCGCCTGCCAAAGTCAATATCAGCGCCTGCCACACCAGCACGCTGGCCACGCGGGCGGGAGGCGCGCCCAGCAGGCGCAGCATGGCCCAGTCGGCCTGGCGCTCGCGCAGGGCGTTCCATAAGGCGATTAACAGGCTGATGGCGGCTATCAGCAAGAGCACCAGTGCAAAGCCGCGCAGCACCTCAGCGCCCACGCCCAGCATGCGGAATAAGCGCGTCATTTCAATGGCGGGCGCAGCGGCCTGCATCTCGGTGGTGGTGTTGACAAAGCGCGGAAAGCTCACTGCGGCCATGGGGCTGTTGTATTGGATGAGCGCCATGGTGATCTCACGCGCTTCCTCCAGCGCTTTGCGGTCAGACTCGTCCAAAGCCGTGGTTTTTTCATGCACCTGCCAGACGGACTCGGTCATGGTGAGCAGCAGGCGGTCTAGCACGCAGTCACATTTTTGTAGCACGCCTACCATTGTGTACGGCTGTGTGTCGTGCGCATGGCCTTTAGCGCCCAGGCCATGGTTGCCCGCAAAAGTTTTGCCGGGCTGCAAACCTTGCTTGGCCATGGCCTGCGCGGCATCGTGGCCTGCCACCGCTTGCATTGGCGCGGCCCACGTTTGGCCGGTGCCTATTCTGGCATCGTAGAGTTTGAGGTAATCCACCGTCGTGCCGACAATGCGGTAGCCCGCAAAACTGTCGCCCACACTGATGGGAATCAGCGTTTTTACTTGCGGGTTTTTAGCCAGTTCTTGCGCGTCTGCCAACGGAATATTGCCCGACGGCACGTCAATATGGAACACGCCCGCCAAAATCATTTGCAGCGGGCTGCCCTTGGCACCCACCACCACGTCGATGCCTTGCAAATCACGCTCAAACGAGGCTTGCACCTGGTGCTGCACCAGCAGCAAAAAGTTAATCGATGCCAAACCCAGCGCCAGCAGCAGCACATTGAGCGCCGCAGCGAGCGGACGGGCGCGCACATACTGCCAAGCCAATACTATGGATTTCATAGCTGCTCCCGCGATATTTTAATGGTCTGCAGGCCGTTTTTATCCTTAAAGTGCTGCGCCAGCACCGGCTCGATACGCGCATCGTGCGTAGCCACCACCAGCGTAGCCTGACAGCGCTGCGCAGCCTGCGCCAGCAGCGTGATGGCGCTGTGTGCCGCATCATCGTCCAAACTGGCCGTCGGCTCGTCCGCCAAAATCACCCGCGGCTGCATCAGCACTGAGCGCGCCAACGCCACCCGCTGCGCCTGCCCACCCGAGAGCGCATGCGGCTTGCGCTCTGCCAAATCCGCCACACCCAGCGCATCCAGGCTGCGCAGAATTCGCGCTTTATCTGTCGGCTGCCCAATGGCAAAGTAGGCCAATGCCAGGTTGTCAAACACGCTGAGCGCGTCGCTCAAATGCAGGCGCTGCGGCAAAAATCCCACTGTGCGGCCACGCCATGCGTCGCGCTGCGTGGCGCTGAGTTTGGCTGGGTCTTGGCCTGCTACTTCGATACGGCCTTGACTAGCAACCAGCAAACCCGCAGCCAAAGCCAGCAAGGTTGATTTGCCACTGCCCGAATTGCCGCGCAGCACCAGAGCCGCCCCTTGCGGCACGCGCATGCCGGCAAATGCCAGCGGTATGCCCGTGGGGTAACGGTAGCGCAGGTCTTGGGTACTAATCATGCTTGTATTTTGTTCGCATCAGGCGCTACTGTTGTTGGGTAAGCCCATGGATTGGCGCTGCGGGTTGTTGTTTCTGCAGATTCAATACGATCGGGCGGTTTGCCTCTCTATTGCATCGGCCAGCCAGTCTTTTGGCAAATTTTGGGTGGACGCAGCCGCCCGCTTAACCACCCACGCACCCGACCCAGCCTCCACCTGCGCCTGACCGCCCTGCCAGAGCAACCAGGCCAGCCAGGCGCTTTGTGCGGCGGTAGCCGTCTCGCCTGCTGGTGCCGTCAGCAAGGCTGTGAACGGTGTTGTGTCATGGAAAACAAGTTTATCCCCTTGCAGTTCGCCCCCCGTGGCCTGCGCCAGCGCCGACAAAGCGTAGGCGTCGCCCCCCCGAGGGCCAAACTCAGCCAACCATTGCCGCACATGCGCCGCAATGCCGGCACCCCGCTCGGCCTCGGCTTGCAACAGGTCGGCATACTCCCAGTGGTGCCAGTCCAGCAGCGGCTGGGCGCTGTTGCAGGCTATTGCGACTTTAGCAAACTGAAACAAGGCTTGCTGGACAGCATTTTCACCCTCACTCGCACTTTCTCTGTCACTTTCTCTGTCACTTTCTCCGTGCACGACGGCGGCACTGACCATCAACAGTGCGGCCAAGCGGTTGCCCAACAGCTGACTTTGCTGCGCCAGCAGTTTGTCGCGCATCAATTCATCGCGCTCGTTACGTAAATCGGCCAGTTCCATGGCGTTTTTCAAGTCAGCGCGCAAACTCTCCAGCTCCCAAGGCTTGGTGATGTAACGGTAAATTTCACCCGTGTTAATGGCCTCTATCGCCTCATCCAGTTCAGAATAAGCGGTGGTCAGCATGCGCACCATGTTGGGGTAATTCTGGCGGGCATGGCGCAGCAGTTCATTGCCATACTCGCCCGGCATGCGCTGGTCGCACACCAGCACCGCAATGTCGGCTGCGTGCTCGCGTAGCACCGCCCGGCCTTCTTGCACTGACCCGGCGGTGAGCACGGGTGCGATGGGGCTGACCAGCCGTTCAAAATACTTCAAGGCCATGGCCTCGTCATCGACATACAAAATTTTGCTGGGCTTCATGGCGACACTTTCACAGGATCTTTTTTGGCAAAGGGAAAATACAGCGTCACGGTGGTGCCTTGGCCCAGTTCAGAGCGCACCTGCACCGAACCACCCAGTGATAGCATGACGCGATGGCAAAACATCACCCCCATGCCGTTGCCGCCAAACATAGCGCGGGTGGTTATCGGCTCGTGCGTCAGGCGTTGCAGCACCTCGGGCGGTATGCCGGGGCCGTTGTCCATCACACGTATCACCGGTTGCTCAGGCAAGCCCGGTGCGGATGCCTCACGCCCCAACGCCAACGTCAACCGGGGCTGTGCGGGCAAAGCCGATACCATCGCCGTCAGGGCATTTTTAACCAATGTACAAAGCACTAGATAAATCAAATCACGTCGCCCCGGCAGGCCAAAATCAGCTGCCAAATCGTACGCCATCCACCGCGATTCTTTCTCATCAAACGGATACTCATCCCGCACCGCCCCCACCAGCTCGCTGGCCTGCAGGCTGGGCGATGCGTCGCCACGGTACGCATCGCGCGCCGTTTGCACAAAGGTGGCCACCAACGACTGGGCATAGTCAGCGCGGCGCTGTGCGGATTCCAGCATGCGCAGCACCTCACCCGACTGGCGCTGCGAAATATAAGCCACACTTGGAAAAACCTCGGTCTCGTTCGCAGCATAGTGATGGGGCGCCACCTGCGGATCATCGTTCAACGTCTCCTGATGGCGCTCCCGCATCGCCGACAGATATACACTCACCGTAGCCAGCGGGGTGGCAACTTCATGCGCCAAAAAGCCCAACGTTTCGCGCAAAGCAGTCGCTCGGCGCTCCATCAAAGCCCGGTCATGGGCACGCCGGGCACTGGCGGCCAATGCTTCACGCAAGGCCAAGCGCGTCGTAGCTTCGTCCAGTGGTTTTTCCAGAATTTTTTCGACTTGCCCCTGATTCACAGCCGCTATCGCCACATCTTTATCGGCATAGGCCGACACCAGCACGCGGCCCACATGCCCATACGATTGGCGCACCTCACTCAGCAGCGCTAGCCCGTTGCGTCCTGGCATGCTGTAGTCGGTCAACAACACGGCCACCTCGTGCCCGCGCGTCGCTAGCAAGGCCAATGCCTCATCCACACTGCTGGCCGTCAGCACGGTAAACTCGTCCCCATACAAGCGGGCAAACCATTTGCAGGCGTGCGGCTCATCGTCCACCATCAGGATGGCATGACCACTGGCCACTACAGGCAACGGCTCATGCTCGATATTGGTTTCTATAGGGTTTAGGGTTGCATTCATTCTTGGCCTCGTTTTTCACGCTCTCTTTTTTCACGCTCTGTGATGGTCAACTACGGTCTGGGCAAATCAAAGGTAAATTCAGTCCAGGCACCCAGTTCGCTGGTCACCGCCAACGTGCCGCCGTGGCGCTGCACTATGGAGTAGCTCATGCTCAAGCCCAGCCCCAGGCCAGCCCCCACATCGCGGGTAGTAAAAAACGGCTCGAACACGCGACCCATGTTGGCGGGGTCAATGCCCTGACCATTGTCACGTACCGAGATGAAGAGACGCTCGATGCCACCCTCTTCGTGCATGGTGCCGCGCACCGTGATCTGTGGCTGCTCTCGTTTGGCTGCATGCACCGCATGCGCAGCGTTACTCAGCAGATTGATCAGCACCCCAATCATGGCGGGCTCGTCTCCTCGCACATGCGTGTCTTGCAGCATATCGACGACCACGGCAATACCCTTGAGCTCATGGCCCGCCAGCCGCAGCGCCGAGCGTACCGCGTTTTCCAGTAGAAAAACGCGCTGGTTATTGTCCCCAGCCTTCTGGTAGGCAAAAGTCTTGAGGTCGGAGACGATGTTCTGGATGCGCACCATCCCGTCGCGCGCATCTACCAGACTCTCTTTAAGCAATTCATCGTTCTTAGCTGTGGGCAGCGTCAACGCCAAATTGATAGCCATCATGCTGTAGTTCACCGGGTTGTTCAGCTCGTGCAACAAGCCCGCCGAAAGAGTTCCAATAGCAGCCATTTTTTCACGTTGGAGGAGTTGGCCTTTGATGTCGGC
>JAYVGI010000399.1:0-4580 GCA_043772355.1 Polaromonas sp. | reverse complement strand
CGCGCATCCTCACATCGGAGGAGAAAACGTAAATAAATTTGTAACAGTTTCGGCTTGGATGCGGCTTGGCCGAACTTGACGATGGCGGATCTTGAGCAGTGTGGCGCTGGAAAACGACCGCTACGTATTACGTAGCGGCTCAGCTATATTTATCCACGGCTATCGGCTGATAGATGCAAAAAACCCCGCAAAATTACAGTTTTGAGGGGTTTGGGAGGCCCTGGAAACCAGGACACCGGCTGAAAACCAGGAATTTGCCGGTTTGGCAGCCGCTTTGATATGCTTATGGCGCTGTAGCCAGCCATAAATATGCGGGAGCAGCTATGAAATGTGAAGTGCGAAGCTTTGCCATCCCGAGCCATTCCAAGCGCTCAAAGCAAAAAACCGTTTATTTTTTTGCCTCGTTATCTGTCCCGTCATCGATTATTTCATCCAGGATGAGGGTTTGGAGTTTCTCAGAAAGCGTCTCAATACTTGGCAGCACATCGAGCACCGATTGCGGCAGAGCCGTCCTGAAGGTAGAGACACCCATAGGCGTTTCCACGCCTCGCAGGGCGTATTCGACCATCGTTGCATTTTTGCTTTTACAAAGGATGATGCCAATCGTTGGCGCATCGAACGCCTTGTCGCGCACCAGGTCATCGACCGCCGCGAGATAGCCATTGAGTTGGCCTGTGTAGGCAAATTTGAAGTCGGTATTTTTGAGTTCAATAACCACGTAACAATGCAGTTTCGTGTGGTAAAAAAGCAGGTCGATATAGAGCTCTGTGCCTGCAATATCTAGCTTGTATTGGCTGCCTACGAAGGCAAACCCGACACCCAACTCCACGAGGAAATCACGCAGGTTGGCTACCAGGCCTTTTTCTATCGTCCGTTCGTTGGTGGCTTCGGTAATCCCCAGAAAATCGAAGGTGTAGGGGTCTTTGAGAATATCTCGGGCAAGGTCAGAGTGAGGTGCTGGAAGTCGCTCTGCAAAATTGCTTTGTGCCGCACCGAATCGGAGATGCGCCAAGGTTTCAATTTGCATCTCAAGGACTGAGCGACTCCAGCCGTTTTCAATGGTCTTTTTGATATACCACTCACGGGTAGAGCGATCTTTGACCTGGTCGATGATCATGCAGTTGTGAAACCATGGCAATTGTCCAGCAAGCTGCTGGACAATTGCCTCATCACCCCAGGCATTGGCAAAAGCGCGCATATACAAGAGGTTTGTGCGAGAGAGTCCTTTCATATCCGGAAACTCGGACTTTAAGTCTTTGGCGAGTTGCTCGATGACTTTTGTGCCCCAACCTTGGGCGGTTTGACGTTCTAAAATTTCTTTCCCAATCCGCCAATAGAGCAGTACCAGCTCTTTATTGACAGCCAAGCTTGCCTTGACACGGGACGTGCGAATTTGTTCTTTAAGCGCTAAAAGCCATGCAGCGTAGTCAGCGGGGATAAGTGAGGTGGTCATACGGTGTGTCTATTAGAGTTTATGCGACTCTTGAGTCTTGGCGAGATTCAAAAACGTGTCTATTGGAAGGCGCGTATGTGGGACGGGCGTATCGCTTCGCCATGGCTTTTCACCGAGTGCACGCCACCGGACAATCATGGCTTCTAACGCATCCGCTGTGATGTCAGGCACGTCGAGAGTGGCATCAAGGCCTGTTCCGTATTCAAAGCCTGGCTCTATCCGAAACTCCTCAAATACGGGAGCGGTGTTGCCTGTGTCGGATTTTATCAATTCAGATTCGTAATCACACATCCAATCCAATCGGGTGCGATCTCCAAATTCGGGATGCGGCTCGTCTTCCCGCATCGAATAATGTTTGAGTCTGCCGCTGGGGTCATAGACAGGAATGAATCTGTCACGGAAATTGAAATCCCGATCTGGTCGTAATTCGCAAGCCTTGTTACTCGCTATGTCGCTGACGATATTCCAATATTGACGCGATGCCGTCGAAACGCAAGCATTCCAAATCGTGTGACCGTCAAGTCCCAGGAAGTAGACCTGTACGTCTTGATTAAAAAAAGCGGATCGCCCCGGCTCTGTGAGTCTCGACCAACCGTAGAAGTTTTCGCTATGCCGGTGGCGTTTGATCTTGCTTCGGAGCTGGATAAACGCATCCCGCCGTTTGTAGCGGGAAAGCTCAGAGAAGGGCGTGAAATTCATTGATTGGCGTGAGTGTTTTTTCATAGCTGCACTTTATCGCTTTTGATCTTTGTAAATGGTAATGTAGTTCGCTGCACAAAAGGCTAAGGTGAGCCAATCCGTTTTCGCATCCATGGTCAACGTTAGCGTCGCTGCGGTGCAAAAGTGGGAGTCCCCCAGCTTAGGCAAACACCCAAGCGGCGCTGCGGCCTACTTGATATCTTAAAAACGGCTTTAGAGTGGCTAAATTGGCAGCGAAAAGGTGGTTTCCAAGCCGCCCTAGCCTTTGGCGCCTTAGAAATTGCTCAGTTTTGGCTACTTTTACAATTCTAATCGGGCTGCAGCCCAATAAAATACTGCGGGAGAAGCTATGAAATATGTAGTAGTTTATCGTTTAAATATCTTGCAATATTTGAATTTTAACGGCACACAAAGCATCCAAAAATGTATAATCTCCACATGGAATACCGTTGGAACGCGATCAAAGATGCTGCCTTACGCGGTGACCGCCAGGTCGGGTTTGATGACGTGGTGAAAAGTTTAAGTTTGGGTGGTTTGCTGGCAACTATGCCGCATCCCAATATTGACAAGTATCCGCAGCAGCACATCTATGTGGTGGAGATCAATGGCTACGCTTATTTGGTGCCCTACGTGCTGGAGTCAGGCAGTATTTTCTTGAAAACCATCATCCCTAGCCGCAAGGCTACCCGTCTGTATTTAAAAAAGGAGTGACGTATGAACCAAGCTACTTTGATCAACCCGCAAACCGGCCCGCTAGACGACGAAGAGCAGGGCATAGTAGATGCCTTTGAGCGCGACAACATCGCGCCTACGCCAGCCACCAAGGCGCAGCGCGCACAGGCTAAAACCGTCGCCAGCCAAACCCTTAAACGCGAAGAGCGCATCAACATCCGGCTGTCCCGCGCAGACTTAAGCGGGCTCAAAGATAAAGCAGGCGAGCTGGGCATGCCCTACCAAACCTTGGTGTCTGCCGTACTGCACCAGTACGTGACGGGGCGGCTAGCTTCAACGGTGTCTTCTGGCGTGGTTTGATAACCCCAAAAAGTCCATCTGAGTCGGGATGAAATTTTGAAGGAGACATGCCATGGAGCGTAATGCTGCCGTCAACAAAACCCACATATTGACTGAGATGCGGGAGATGGCCCAGGCGCTGGCGGGGGATGCGCTGATCTGCCAGGAGCCACCTGCTTACACCTGCGAGAAAGTCATGGCCATACGTGTGACCAAGGCTAAGGTGAGCCAATCCGTTTTCGCCTCCATGCTCAACGTCAGCGTCTCTGCAGCACAAAAATGGGAGTTCCCCAGCTCTGGCAAACACCCCAGCGGCGCAGCGGCCAAGTTGCTGCAACTTATTGACAAGCGGGGGCTGGCGGCGATCTTGGCTTGATGGCCTGATGGAGTGTGGCTGTAGGTGACGGCTTGACTATTCAAAACAAGCCGCTGCGGAGTCATTGAAAAAATAATAGAAACTATCTATTTCGTAGCTGCTCCCGCAATATTCTATGAGGCTACAGCCAAGTTAGTACCTTAAATCGGTCTGAAAACAGCTGAATTGGCAGTCAAAAGGCAGTTTAAAAGCCGCGAAATCCTCTGTGGCCTCAAAAAACTGCCAATTTTTGGCTAATATCAGGATGCTAATCGCGCTGTAGACCCATAAAATATTGCGCGAAACGCTACGAAATGTGTAGACCGTAGCTATGCCATGCGAAGCGCTTAAAACAAGAAAGCCGTGCAGAGAACTCCCTGCACGGCTTTGTTTTTTAGCGGCGCTCATTTTGCAGAGCGCTTGGGGTGCTGCGCTCTAGCGGCGCACGATGACTAGGTTGCCGCCTGGGGCTGGCAGGATGTAGGTGCCGGTGCCCAAGCCGGTGATGAAGTTCAGTGTGCCGTCCCTTGGGTTGCCGTTCAAAGTGGCGCTGAATGCGCCTGTGGCGGGGTTGGTGATACTGAAGGTGCAAGTGATAGCTGCGCCAGTGACCGGATCGCTACAGGTGTTGATGCCGTTGGCTCCTATGTTGCGGACAACACCGACTGTTGTACCGGCGGCATCGCGAACATCCCACGTGCCTTGGTACGAGGCTGCGGTGAGTGCCAAGAGTACTTCGGGGTTGACGGCGGGCAGGCCTAGCTGGGCTAGTAACGCGTTGGAGGCTGTGGTGCTCAAGCGCGCCGCGTTGGTTATACCCAGTTTAGCTTGCGTGCTAATGCGGACTTTTCCGTTGCGCTCCACATAGATTCGGTCGGAGGTAAGTCCTGCGCTGGCAGCAGGTAAATTGTTAAAGCTCATGATCCTTGCATCACCCAGTGTGGTGATAGTGTAGGTGCCTGTTCCTATGGGGGTGCAGTTCTCGGGCGATCCGTTAATGAAGCGTTGCTGGCAACCGTAGTATGTGGTTGCATTCGGCACATTACCTGCAAAGGAAACGCG
>JAYVGI010000398.1:0-3019 GCA_043772355.1 Polaromonas sp. | reverse complement strand
GAAAAATCCCCCCAAACCCTGTCTGCCGCCGCCCTGTTGCTGCGGGCGCGGGAAGACATATTTATCGAGCATATTGGCGCAGGGCTGGATGAAAAGCTGACCCAAGACGCTATAAAAACCGCAGCTGCTTGCGCGCAATATACCTGGGCTGGAGCCTTAAAACACCCACAAACTCGGGGCAAAATTCAGCGCGCCCATGTGCTGGTACACGCCAGCAAAATGGAGGGTGGCGCGCATGTGGTGATGGAGGCGGTGTGCAGCGGCACGCCGGTGGTGGCATCTAACATCCCCGGTAACGTGGGCATGCTGGGCGCTGACTATGCGGGCTATTTCCCCGTGGGCGATGCAGGGGCTTTGGCCAACATGCTGGAACGCTGTAAGGACGAGCCCGCTTTTCTCGACCACTTGAAAGCGCAGTGCAGCGAGCGCGCCCCCTTGTTTGCACCAAAGGCCGAACAAAGCGCCTTGCTGCAAGTCCTTGCCAATTTATAGAAACCCACGGTCAGCGACAATTCGCAACCGCTGATACGCAATCCAACGAAACAAGACCATGCAAACCTCTGAGCAACCGATATTAAGAGACATCGTATTGATAGGCGGCGGCCACAGCCACGTAGGGGTACTGAAAAGTTTTGGCATGAAGCCCATTCCCGGTGTGCGCCTGACCCTCATTTGCACCGACATGCACACGCCCTACTCGGGCATGCTACCGGGCTATGTGGCCGGGCACTACGACTATGACGAGGTGCATATTGACCTGAGCCGCCTGTGCGTGTTTGCAGGCGCGCGCCTCTTCAAAGACGAAGTGATCGGCATTGACCGGGTGAACAACAAGGTGCTGTGCAAAAACCGCCCGCCTGTGCCGTACGACCAGCTCTCCATCAACATCGGCTCCACGCCCCAGCTGGGCGGCGTGCCCGGCGCGGTTGAGCATGCGGTGGCGGTGAAACCGATTCAGCGCTTTAACGACCGCTGGGTGACGCTGCTGGATCGGGTGAAGCAGCACGCAGGCCAAACCACCATCGCCGTGGTGGGTGCGGGTGCGGGCGGTGTGGAGCTGCTGCTTGCCATGCAGTTCAGGCTGCGCAACGAATTGAAGGCCATACAACGCAACCCAGACGATTTAAGCTTCCATCTGTTCACCAACATCGCCACCATCCTGCCCACCCACAACGCGGGCGTGCGCAAACGCTTCGAAGCCGTGCTGGCCGAGCGCGGCGTGGTGGTGCATGTGAATGCGGCCGTCAACCAGGTGCGTGCAGGCAGCTTGCAAACCGCATCGGGCGAAACACTGGATGCCGATGAAATTATTTGGGTCACCCGCGCAGGCGGCGCGCCGTGGCTCAAACAAACTGGGCTGGCACTGGACGACGAAGGTTTTATCCAGGTCAACGAACACCTGCAAACCCTGACCGACCCGAACATATTTGCCGCTGGCGACATAGCCAGCATGGTCAACTACAAACTGGAGAAAGCAGGCGTGTTCGCCGTGCGCCAAGGCCCACCACTCACCGAGAACCTGCGCCGCGCCGTCGAGGGCACAGCCCTGGAAGCCTACCGCCCGCAAACCAGTTGGCTCGCTCTCATCAGCACGGGTGATCAGTACGCCATCGCGTCCCGCGCCTGGCTGGGCTTTGCCGGTGCCTGGGTGTGGCAGTGGAAGGACTGGATCGACAAACGCTTTATGCGCAAGTTTCAGGATTTTCCCAAGATGGACGCGCATGCGCCCAAGCCTGTGGCCAGCAGCGCGCACAGCAGCGTCAAACTCACCAACGAAGAGTCCCTGCAAGCCATCAGCGCGATTGCCATGCGCTGCGGCGGCTGCGGTGCCAAGGTGGGTGCCAGTGTGCTGAGCCGCGCTTTAGGCAATCTGCACCCGTATGAGAGCGACGACGTGATCATCGGCCTGAAAGACCCCGACGATGCCGCCGTGGTGCGCGTACCAAAGGGCAAGGCCATGGTGCATTCAGTGGACTTTTTCCGCTCGTTTATTGACGACCCGTACATCTTTGGCAAGGTAGCGGCCAACCACGCGCTGGGCGACATCTGGGCGATGGGGGCGACCGCACAATCGGCCACGGCAGTAGCTACCGTGCCGCCTGGCCTGGAGGCCAAGGTAGAAGACGTGCTGACGCAGATGATGACCGGCGCGATGGAAATACTGAAAGATGCCCAGTGCGCCCTGGTCGGCGGCCACACGGGTGAGGGCAAAGAGCTGGCGCTGGGCTTTGCCATCAACGGCTTGATCGACGACGACCCGGCCAAGATTTTGCGCAAAGGCGGCATGCAGCCCGGCGACGTGCTGATCCTCACCAAACCCATCGGCACCGGCACCCTGTTTGCCGCCCACGCCCAGCTGGCCGCCAAGGGCCGCTGGATCGACGGCGCGCTGCAATCCATGGTAGTGTCCAACCGCCTGGGCGCGCAATGCCTTACCGAATACGGCGCCACCGCCTGTACCGACCTGACAGGCTTTGGCCTGCTAGGCCACTTGGTAGAGATGACCCGCCCCTCGGGCGTGGATGCCGAAATTCACCTGTCCCAACTGCCCATGCTGGACGGCGCAGAAGAATGCGTGGCACTTGGCATCGTCAGCTCCTTGCAGGGCTCCAACGTGCGCCTGCGCCGCGCGCTGCGCAACCAGGAGGAGTTTGTCAAACACCCCCGCTACCCGCTGATTTTTGACCCCCAAACCGCGGGTGGCCTGCTGGCCAGCGTGCCAGCAGACAAAGCCGAGGCTTGCATTGCCGCGCTGCGCAAATTGGGCTATGTGCATACCGTAGCGATTGGCCGCATCTTGCCGCAGGCCGACGCGCTGGAGCCGATTGTTTTGACCGACTAAGGGCCAGTGCACTTGCCGCTGCGGCATATCTTTTGCCCTCCCCCGCTGGCGGGAGAGGGCTAGCAGCCTGTCGGACTGTCAAATTTGATAAAAATCTTCATTTTGCTAGCAATAATGCAGCATTAAAGTTATAATGGACATAGTCTACAGAAGGTTTATATAAAAATGTCGAACTTC